>DASSME010000287.1:0-14878 GCA_035689035.1 Longimicrobium sp.
GCCTGATCGGCGAGCTGCACGGCGCGCAGCGCCAACGGCTGGGGTGGACCGAGGCGCAGCTCGTCCGCGAGGTGGGGCTGGTGCGCGACGTGTGCATGGACGCGCTGCGCCTGGTGCTGGACACCGACGAGCAGGCGATGCAGGCCGCCGCCTCGGCGCTGGACCGGCTGCTGGACGAGCGGTCCCGCGCCTGCCTCAGCGGCTTCCGCGGCTCGGCCGGCGAGCTGGGATAGTCCCCGCCGGCCGCGGCGGCGACGCGCCGGCAGCAAGGGCGGGCCGCCGGGCTCGTTCCCGCCGGCGAGCGGATGACCGCGAGGGGCGCACGGGCACCCTTTCCACCCCGCCGCCGAGGGATCTCCGCGGTGGGAGCGACGTGGAGCTTGACAGTCCGGCCGGGTTCCGCTAGTTTAGATGCACGGAGAACGTTCAGCCATAAGGGATCTGGACACCACGTGTCCGATCCCTTTCCTGTTTTCGGTCTCCCGCGCTGCGGGGCGCGTTCCCCGCGAGAGAACATGACGGTCGGTGAGTACGGGAATCCGCACCTCTGGCAGTCGGTCATCAACAAATGGAGTGTACGGCATGCGTACCACCGGTACCGTGAAGTGGTTCAACGACACCAAGGGCTTCGGGTTCATCACGCCGGAGGACGGCGGCAAGGACCTGTTCGTCCACCACAGCGCCATCCAGGGCAGCGGCTTCCGCTCGCTCAGCGAGGGTGAGCGCGTGGAGTTCGACGCGGTGCAGGGCGCCAAGGGCCCCGCGGCCGAGAACGTCGTCCGCCTGGGCTGAGCCCAACCCGCGGCAACGCCGTGGAACCACGCGAAGGGCCACTCCCGCACGGGGGTGGCCCTTTTTGCGTCCGCGCGATCCGTCGCTGTCGCGCTCCACAACACCGCCCCGGCCGCGTGTGCATCCACGCGCCACCGGCGTCCGGCCGCGCCGTTGCGCCACGCGGGCCGGTTCCTTGCGCAGCATGGTTGGAGCGGAGCGCAGCCGCCGCCGGCTGCGCCGATCACCCCGGGAGGCTACGCGGAGGCGAACCATGGCACGACGACCGAACTACGGCGCCGAGAAGCGCGCCAAGGAGCTGGGCAAGCAGCGCAAGAAGGAAGAGAAGGAAGAGAAGAAGCGCGCCCGCAGGGAGGCGGGGCTGCCCGAGACCGAGGTGACCGAGGACGGCGAGCTCGACGTCGCGGCGCTCCGGCCCGACGGCGCGGCGGACGAGGCGGATGGAGACGATCGTGGCGAGTAGCGCCGCGGCCGTCCCGCCCCGCGGCGCCCCGGTCGACGCGGCGCTGCGCGCCCGGCTCGCGGCGGTGATCGACGACGGGGGCCGGATCTGGGAGCGCTTCGACCGCGAGGTGCGGCGGAAGGGCTTCCACCCGTTCGTTCCCGCCGACTACGGCCGCGTGCTCGAGGGGCTGCTCGCCGTGCGCGCGCCGGGGCGGCGGTTCCTGGAGTGGGGGTCGGCCACGGGGGTGATCACCATCCTGGCCGACCTGCTGGGCTTCGAGGCGTACGGGATCGAGCTGGACCCGCGGCTGGTGGAGCTGGCGCGCGAGCTGGCGGCGCGGCACGGCTCGGCGGCGCGCTTCGCCGCCGGCAGCCTCTTCCCCGCCGGCTACCACTACCGGGACTCCACCGGCGACCCGCGCACCGGCACGCTGGGCGACGGCGAGTCGGCGTACCGGCGGCTGGGCCATCCGCTGCACGAGTTCGACGTGGTGTACGGCTATCCGTGGGACGGCGAGGAGCCGGTGATGCGCGACCTGATGCGCCGCCACGGCGGCCGCGGCGCGCGCCTGCTGCTGCTGGACGGGATCGCCGGCGTGCGCGTGTTCCACGGCGACGTCGCGGAGCGCTGATCCGCCCGGTGAGACGCAATCCGCGCCGACCCCTGTCGCTCCGAGGAAACGGACGATGTCATCCTGAGTCCCAACACCGCGCGGCCAGCGCCATGCCTGGATGAACGTCAACTACAGGCTCTCACGGAGTTCACAGAGTACACAGATCCAACCGCAGTTCCTCTGTGGACTCTGTGACAGCCAGGCTGTTTTGGGATGAGGAGGCAGAAGCAATCCATCACCGGAGAGGGTACACCGAAAGCCCGCCGTTCTCCCAACTGCCGCGCGTGAACACACGCAGGACGTGACCCTGGCCTGACTTGCGCCGCCGCGCGATCGGATGAGGCCCGATCGGGGCGGTCTTTCGTTCACGCTGGGCACTTTCATGATCCGCCGTGATCCGCTACACTTCTCCCTCCGCACGCATCCCCGTTCCGCCCGATCCACACGGATGACCGAGCACCGCCCCGAAAACCCGCTGATCGTGCAGGGCGACCTGAGCGTCCTGGCCGAGGTGGGGAGCCCCCGCTTTGCCGAGGCGCGCGACCGCATCGCCCCGTTCGCCGAGCTGGTGAAGAGCCCCGAGCACGTCCACACCTACCGCATCACCCCGCTGTCGGTGTGGAACGCGTGCGCCGCGGGCACCACCCCCGACGACATCGTCGGCGCGCTGCGCGAGTACGCCAAGTACCCGGTGCCCGCCATCGTCGAGGCGTCGATCCGCGACGCGGCCACGCGCTTCGGGCGGCTGCGCCTGCTGCGCCACCCCGACGGGCTGGTGCTGGCCGCCGACGAGCCCGATCTGGCCGAGCTGGTGGTCCGCCTGCGCGGAGTGGCGCCGCACCTGGGGGAGCGCATCTCGCCCACCGCCTTCCGCGTGGCCACGGCCGAGCGCGGGCGGCTGAAGCAGGCGCTGGTGAAGGCCGGCTGGCCCCCCGAGGACCTGGCCGGCTACACCCCCGGCGAGCCGCTGCCGATCGCGCTGCGCGACGTCACCCTGGCAGGCCGGCCGTTCACGCTGCGCGCCTACCAGCACCAGGCCGCGGGCGCCTTCCACGCCGGCGGCAGCGAGCGCGGGGGGAGCGGCGTGGTCGTCCTCCCCTGCGGCGCCGGGAAGACGGTGGTGGGGATGGAGTGCATGGCGCGCGTGGGCAGCTCCACCCTCGTCCTCACCACCAGCGTGACCGCGGTGCGGCAGTGGATCGGCGAGCTGCTGGACAAGACCACGCTCCACGACGACCAGGTGGGCGAGTACACCGGCCAGGCCAAGGACATCCGCCCGGTGACCATCGCCACCTACCAGGTGCTCACCCACCGCGACCGGGGGAGCGAGGCCTTCCGCCACCTGGAGCTGTTCGACCGGCGGGACTGGGGGTTGATCGTGTACGACGAGGTGCACCTGCTCCCCGCGCCCGTCTTCCAGGTCACCGCCGGCCTGCAGGCGCGCCGCCGGCTGGGGCTGACCGCCACGCTGGTGCGCGAGGACGGCCGCGAGGACGACGTGTTCGCGCTGATCGGCCCCAAGAAGGCCGACGTGCCGTGGAAGGAGCTGGAGGGGCAGGGGTGGATCGCGAAGGCCCGGTGCACCGAGGTGCGCGTGCCGCTGCCCAGGGAGCTGCGCATGCCGTACGCGGTGGCCGAGGCGCGCGAGAAGTTCCGCTTGGCCAGCGAGAACCCCGACAAGCTGGGCATCGTGCGGAAGATCCTGGAGCGCCACCCGGGCGAGCCGGCGCTGGTGATCGGCCTGTACGTGGAGCAGGTGGAGTGGATGGCGCGCGAGCTGGGCGTGCCCGTGCTGACCGGCACCACCGGCCAGCGCCGGCGCGACACGCTGTACCGCGACTTCCGCGAGGGGCGCATCCCGGTGCTGGCGGTGAGCAAGGTGGCCAACTTCGCGGTGGACCTTCCCGACGCGGCGGTGGCGGTGCAGGTCTCGGGCACCTTCGGCTCACGGCAGGAAGAGGCGCAGCGGCTGGGCCGCATCCTGCGCCCCAAGCAGGGAGCCAACCAGGCGCACTTCTACACGCTGGTCAGCCGCGACACCACCGAGCAGGAGTTCGCGCTCAAGCGCCAGCTCTTCCTGTGCGAGCAGGGCTACGCGTACCACATCGCGGACCCGCGGGAGATCTGAACGGCGGTGCTGGGTGCTGGGTGCTGGGTGCTGGGTGCTGGGTGCTGGGTGCGGACGGACGGGGTCCGGTTCACCACCTGGCTGGTCTTACGTCCCGGGGAAGGACCATGGATGAGATGAAATCGACACCGCCGGAAGGCGATTCGAGGCGATGAAGCTGGCCGACATCGACTGGGGCGGCGTGCTCGCGGCGCTGCCGCGCTGGGAAGCGCTTTCGGCCGAGGCGCGCGAGGCGTTCCTGCACCTCAAGCCCGGCACCCCGGCCGAGCCCTCCGTGCTCGGCCCGCACGCCGCCGAGCTGGTGGCGGCCGCGTTCGTGGTGCCGCCCGGCCCCAAGGGGCGGCTCTATTCCCACGCGCCGGAGCTGCGCATGCTGCTCAGGGCGCTGCGGACGGCGTACCGGCTCCATCCGCTGGACGCGCCCGGCGGCCGCCTTCCCCCGGAGTACGTGCAGGAGCAGCTCACGGCCGAGGAGACCCGCGCGCTCATCGGCCCGGGGATGTCGTACTACGCCACCTGGGCGGACCGGCGCGATGCGGCCAACCGCGTCTCGTCGGTGGAGTGGGTGCGCGGGTTCCTGGCCGCGGCGCCGGGGATGCCGAAGGTGTTGTGGGAGCAGAAGCTGGTCGTCGCGGGCGAACGCCAGCGCTTCGTGTCGCCGCTGGTGGCGCAGGCCGCGCACGCCCTGGTGCGGGCGCTCGCGGAGCGTGTCGGCGGGGTGCCGCTGCGCACCCTTCCCGAGCTGCTCCCGGGCGCCGGGCCGGCCACCCGCGTGGCGGCGCTCGCCGCGGCGCTGCGCTACCTGCTGGTGTTCGTCTCCATCGGCGACCGCGATACCGAGGCGGTGCTCGGCGTCCTCCCCTCCATCGCCCTCCGGATGGGGCCGCCGCCCCCGCCGCCCGCCGCCGTGGCCGCGGCCGAGGTGTTCGAGGCGCCGTTCCTGGTGGCCGACCTGACCGCCGTGCTGGTGGAAGCCGCCGGCGAGCCGATCCCCGTCCGCGGGCAGGACGGCAGCCTCTTCGTCCGTTCGCAGAAGGCGATCGCGCCGCGGCTCCTGCGCTTTCCCGCGTGGGTCGACGCCTTCGTGCACGACGTGGCCAACCACGATCGAGACGAGGAGGCCGCCGCGGACCGGCTGTACGACCGGATCGGGACGGCCGCGCAGGTGCTGATCGGGCTGGGGCTGGCGAAGATCGGCCGCGTGGCCGAGCGCTTCCAGTTCGCCGCCACGCCGGCCGGCCGCGCCTGGCTGGCCCTGGGCGAGGGCGAACGGCTGAAGCGGCTGCTGGACCAGCTGCGCGGCTCCGGCGAGATCAACCCCGGCTGGCACCAGTCCAGCGCCCCGGGGCTCGACTTCTTCGGCGTGCGCCTTTCGTTCGAGCTGGGCGAGGAGGTGGACCTGCGCGCGCCGCTCGCCGCCGCCTTCCTTTCGCTTCCGGCCGACGGAGTGGTCCCGCTGGCGGCCTTCCTCCGCCATCACGCGCAGTGCGGGAACCCGCTGCTGGATTCCAGCGCCGCGCAGCCGCGCCGCGCGTACGGAACCCGGCCGGCCACGCGCGAGGAGTGGGAAGACCTGTGGGCGACCCTGCTGGCCGGCCTGCTGAAAATGCGCCTGCTCCCGCTGGGCGGCGCGCGCCTGGCACGGACCGGCCAGGGGATCGGCTTCGCGCTCACCGGCGCGGGGCGCTACCTGCTGGGCGCCAGCGACGAGTTCCGCCACGCCGCGCCGCCGGACGGCGAGGTGGTGGTGCAGCCCGACTTCGAGATCGTGTTCCTTGCCCCGGCCCCGCGCATCGAGGCCGAGCTGGCGCGCTTCGCCGAGCGCACCGGCACGGGCGTGGGCGCGCTCTTCCGCATCACCCGCGCGTCCATCCTGCGCGCCGCCGAGGCGGGGCTGGCCGCCGACGGCGTGCTGAAGGCGCTGGCGCAGGCGTCACGCACGCCGGTCCCCGCGAACGTGGCCCGGCAGGTGAAGGACTGGTTCGGCGGCACGCGCCGGGTGCGCATCGCCCCCGCCGTGCTGGTGGAATGCCCCGACACCGAGACCACCGCGCGGGTCACGGGCGTGGCGGGCGCGCAGGCCACCCCCGTCACCCGTACCATCCTCCGCCTGTCCGGCGACGCCAGGTCCGTCGCCGGGCTGGTCAAGAAGCTCCGCGCCGAAGGCATCTTCGTGGACGAGTGAGCCGGCGCGCCTGAGCGGCGGGCCGCCTTCTCCGTGGCGACCCAGCGTTTCGGCGAACGACGCTGTATTCGGATCGGACCGCGGCCGATCGCGCCGCCCGCCCCGCTCACCCGCGCTCCGCCATGCTCCGACCGACGATCTGGCTCACGAGCCTGCTGGCGCTCACCGCAGCGCTCGCCCCCACCGCTGCCTTCGCCCAGACATCGGTGGGAGGACGCAGCTACGAGGGCAGGCTGCGCGCGGCCGGCCGGGAGCGCAGCTACCTGGTGGACCTGCCGCCGCGGTACGACGGACGCCACGCGCTGCCGCTGGTCCTCGTCTTCCACGGCGGCGGGGGGAGCGGCGCGCAGGTGCGCGCGCAGACGCGGATGAGCGAGCTGGCGCGGCGCGAAGGCTTCATCGCCGTTTACCCCAACGGCTCGGGGCGATTCGGCGAGCGGCTGCTCACCTGGAACGCCGGCCCGTGCTGCGGCTACGCCCAGACGCACCACGTCGACGAAACGGCGTTCGTGCGCGCGCTGCTCGACACGCTGCAGGCCACGCTCCGCATCGACCCGGCGCGCGTGTACGCCACGGGGATGTCGAACGGCGGGATGATGGCGTACCTGGCGGGATGCGCGCTGGGCGGCCGCATCGCGGCGATCGCGCCGGTGTCGGGGGAGCTGACGGTGCCGGAGTGCCGCCCGCCGCGCCCCGTGTCGGTGCTGGTGATCCATGGCACCGCCGACGACCACATCCCCTTCGACGGCGGCGTCGGCCGCGCGGCGCTGGCCAGGCACGACGCCCGCGGCGTTGCCTACGCGGTCGACACCTGGCGCCGCGTGGACGGCTGCCCCGCGCGGCCGGCCGGGGAGACGCGCGGTGCGGTCCTGCACACCACGTACGCTCCCTGCGCCGGCGGCACCGCGGTGGAACTGTACGCCATCCAGGGCGGCCCCCACGCCTGGCCCGGCGGCGAGCGCAGCGCCCGCTTCCTGGACCAGCCCAGCACCGCCCTCGACGCCACGCGCGTGATCTGGGCCTTCTTCGCCGCGCATCCCCGCCGGTGAGCAGACGACGCGGCGTCCAGACGGCGAAGGGTCTCTCCCGGCCGCGCGGCTGATCCTGGTCCCGCGGACGGCTGGCCATGGCCGCACCGCGTCCTTTTCATCTCCCGATCACCGCGGCCGGGCGGCGATTGCGGCAAGCCGTCCGGGGTGCGATCTTTCGGCACGCACCTCCCCTCCAGACGGCGCCCCTCCGCGCTTCGCGTAACCCCAGCCAACCCGGAATCAGTCTGCATGAAGACCTGGAAATACCGCGTTCCGCGCCCGTTGCTTCGGAGCGCGGGCCGCGCCGCCACGTGCCTGGCCCTCCTCGCCGCCACCGCCTGCAGCGACATCGCCGACGTGGGCGACACGCAGCGTGACGTGACCATCGGCGGCGTCTTCTCGCTCACCGGCAACTGGTCGTCGCTGGGGGTGACCAGCAAGGCGGCGCTGGAGATGGCGGTGGAAGACGTGAACACCTACGCCGCCGGCCGCGGCATCACCTTCCACGCCGACGTGCGCGACACCAAACTCGACCCGGCCACCGCTCTCGCGGCCGTGCAGGCGCTGCGCGCGGCCGGCGTGCAGGTGATCGTCGGGCCGCAGTCCAGCGCCGAGCTGGCCACCCTCAAGCCGTACGTGGACGCCAACCCGGTGCTGATGGTGAGCCAGTCGAGCACCGCCGGCTCGCTGGCCATCAAGAACGACCGCATCTTCCGCTTCACCCCGGCCGACAGCCTGGAGGGCGTGGCGATCTCGGCGCTGATGTACGGCGACGGGATCCGCACCATCGTCCCCCTCTGGCGCGCCGACGCGGGGAACCAGGGGCTGCACACCGCCACCGCGGCGCGCTTCGCCACGCTGGGCGGCACCGCCACGGCGGGGGTGGAGTACGCGGCCACGGCCACCGCCTTCGCGGCCACCGTGGCGGCCCTCAAGACCCAGGTGCAGCAGGCGCTGGCCGCCCGCCCCGCCGCGCAGGTGGCCGTCTACTACGCCGGCTTCGACGAGACCGCCGACGTGTTCGCGCTGGCCGCCGCCGACCCGGTGCTCGCCTCGGTGCGCTGGTACGGGGCCGACGGGATCGCGCAGAGCACCGCGCTGCTGGGCAAGCCGGCCGCGGTGGCGTTCGCCGAGACGGTGGGCTTCCCCGCCCCGGTGTTCGGGCTCGACCCGTCGGCCCAGGCGAAGTGGCAGCCGCTGGCCGCCCGCATCAAGGCCCGTGCGGGGAGCGACCCCGACGCCTTCGCGCTGGCGGTGTACGACGCGGTGTGGGTGGCCGCGCAGGCGTATCTCGCCTCGCCGCGCCCGGTGGAGATCGACGCGCTCGCCGCCCGCTTCGCCGCCGCCGCCGGCCAGTACTACGGCGCCACGGGGTGGACCATGCTGAACGCCGCCGGCGACCGGCAGTACGCCAACTTCGACTTCTGGGCGGTGCGCCCTTCGGGCGCCGGCCACGCCTGGACGCGCGTGGCCAACTACAACACCGCCGCCGGCACGCTCACCCGCTTCTGACGCCGAACCCGGATGTGCCGTCGGGGGGATCCCACGGCAGAAGGCGTCACATCCGCCGGGTCGGCGCGACGACGGAGTTGCCGGATCGGGTATCAGCCGTCCCACGATCGCGGCTTCGAACGTTCTGGTCCCGGGCGCTGCGCCGCGCCCGAGACCCCTCAACCCTGTAGAGCGATGCTGAAGATCCTGAAGAAGACGCTATGCGCCGCCGCGGCCGCCGCCCTGCTGGCCGGCTGCAGCGACAACCTCCTTCCGGACGACGGGGGAGGGAACTTCGTGGGCATGTGGGACGGCGCCGCCTGGACCGGGCAGGCGTACGCGGTGCTGCAGAACGACTCGCTGACCGTGGTGGGCCACCGCCCCGACCCGCAGCACTACTATGACGAGTACATCCAGGCGCGAGTCGCCTTCACCGGGCCAGGGACGTACACGATCGCGGAAAGCGCCGGGCAGCTCGCCAAGATCACGGGCGGTGACGCGGGTGCTTTCCCGCCCGCCTCCGGCACCCTGGTGATCCGCGCCTACGACGCCTCGGCGCACACCGTCAGCGGCGACATCACCCTCCACGCCGGGTCGATGCAGCCCGCGTGGAACGCCTCGGGAAGCTTCAACGCCTACGTCTACACCAACTTCTCCCAGGTCCCGCCCAGGAACTGAACGGACGCGGCACCGCCACGATCTAGCCCAGACGAACGGCCCGGAGATCCGCTCTCCGGGCCGTTCGTCTTTCATCCGCGTTTCCGCCGTCGAAGCCCGCGCAGGCGGTCTGCGCGCCGTTGCAGCCGCGAGCTCACCTGCACACCGGGATCGAAACCGACCCCGCGCACGCGTCGCCCCGGTACGGCCTCAGTACCACTTCGCCAGCTCGATCCCCTGGTAGTAGTGCTTCAGGATCTCCTCGTAGCCGTGGCCCTTCTCGGCCATGCCCACGGCGCCGGTCTGCGACAGGCCCACGCCGTGGCCGAAGCCGCCGCCGTACGCCACGAAGCCGTCCACCTCGCCGGTGTGCTTGTCCAGCACCGGCTCGATGAAGAAGAGGGTGCTGAGCAGCGACTGCTGCGCCCCGCTGGCGTTGATGAACTTGAGCGAGGTGCGGATGTGGTCCTTCGTGTCGGTGAACGTCCCCGCCTCGGTCACGTACTCGATCGCCAGCGCGCGCCCGCTCGGTCCACGCTCGGTCACGTTGATCGCCAGCACCTTCCCCACGTCCTGCCCCGCATAGGCCGAGATCACCTCGCTGATCTCGGCGGCGCTCCACTCGAAGGTCCAGCGGTGGTAGCGCGCCCAGTCGCTCTCGAAGTCGCCCTCCTTCGCGTTGCGCAGCGAGGCGGCGTTGGCGTGGCTGCGGAACACGTCCAGCGAGGGCACGTGCTCGAAGGCCTGGCCGCGCTCGGCGTCGGGCACGCCGCGCAGGTACGGCACCGGCGCGGAGTTGAACGCCTCCTCGTTGTCGGCCGTGTGGCCGCCGGTGGTGGACGAGTAGAGCGCGGTGATCAGCTTGCCGTCGTACAGCGCGGCGATCCCGGCGGTCTCGTCCACCGCCTGCGTGCTCATCGGGTGCTCGGCGTCATAGCCGCCGTACACCTGGTCGCTGGTGGTGGCCAGCAGGTCGTAGCCGTCGCTGGCGCGCTTGCCCAGGCCGCTCAGCGCATAGGTGCGCGCCGCCACCGCCTGCGCCTTCAGCGCCTCGAGCTCGGGGAACACCGTGGGCCCCAGCTCGCGCGGCACCACGCCGTACAGGTACTCCTCCATCGGCAGCTCGTTGACGCCCGCCAGCGTGCCCGCGCCGTTCACCCGCACCTCGGCCGTGCCGCGGTAGCGCACGCCGCCGATGGTCACCAGCCCGTCGGACGAGGTGAGGACCACCGGGTTGTTCGCGTCCACGCTGGTGCCGCCGCGGGTCACGCGGTAGACGGTGACGCCCGGGTCGGCCTTCACCGCCCAGAACGAGTCGGTGCCGGCCAGCCCCTCGGCGATCATCTGGTTCCGGAAGGCGTTGCGCGCGGCGAAGTTGCTGGCCGGCGGCGGGTCGAACCGGCCGATGAACAGCCGCGTGCAGTTGGCCGTGGCCACGAACTCGGTGAAGGTGGGGTACCCCTTCGCCTCGGCGGCCGCCTTGCGCGTCGCCACGGCGCCCGCGCTGCCGCACATCACCTGCAGGCGGTACCACGACTTGATCACCGACTGCAGCGTCACCGTGGCGGTGCCGTTGCTCCCCGACATCACCAGCGCGCCCGTCGCCTTGTCGCGGATCTCATAATCCGCGCCGCTGCCGATGGCCACCGAGCCGGCCGCCGGCACCACGCCGATGCGGATGCGGCCAGTGAACGCCTCGATCCCCACGTCGCGCGCAGGCGTGGCGCCGGGCTCGCGCAGGGGGCCCACGGGGTCATGGTCCACGCACGCGCCCAGCGCGAGCGATAGCGCCAGCACGGCGCTGGACAGGCGGAAGGGACGCCGGATTGGGGGCATGGCGAAAGACCTCGGCGGTGGGTGAAGGGTCCGGAAACGCGCCGCCGCGCCGCGGCACGGGCTGTCACGGGGCGGCGGATCCCAGTTTTCTCGTGGGCTCCCAAGCTAAACAAGCGATCCATCGGCGGCAACCGCCCACCGGCCCGTCCGGTACCTCCGCGTCCGGTGCCCCGCCCCCGCGACCTCCCGCGGCCACGACCTTTCCCGATCACGCGCCGGTACAGGGCACCCGTTTGTCCGCTACGGCCACTCCCACGGAGACATCGCGTCGAGAACTTCCAGGCGCGGCGCGGGCCGTGTTTCCGCGGTGGCGCATTTCACCGGGGGTACTGCGTGCACATTGTTCACCTGCTAGCTTGGTCGCGTCGAATCGAGGCACCGTACGGCCCCCCCCGATCCTCCCGGAGAAAGCGGGCTCGGACCGCTTCGACGGTGGCGATCGAGCAGGGCAGCTCGTGCGGCGTGCCGCCATCTCCCCTTTTTCCGGAGACAACTTGCATGGGAGAAACGAGGCAATCCCGCGGTGTCTGCGCGTACTGCGGCAAGGAGCTGACCCGCGGCGGGATGAGCCGCCACCTGCACGGCTGCGACGAGCGCATCGCCGTGGTCGAGCGGACGCAGGGGAAGCACGGGCGGCGGGTGCCGCTGCTGCACGTGCAGGTGCGCGACGCGTGGACCGGCCGCTACTGGATGAACCTGGAGGTGGACGGCACCGCCACGCTGGCGCAGCTCGACGCCTGGCTGCGCGTGACCTGGCTGGAGTGCTGCGGCCACCTGAGCCGCTTCTCGGTCGGCGGCTGGGGCGGCGACGAGATCCCGATGGCCGACCGCGTGGGCAAGGTGATCCGGCCGGGGATGGAGATCACGCACCTCTACGACTTCGGCGCCGAAACCGTGACCGTGATCCGCGGCATCGACGTGCGCGAGGGAAGCCGCACCACGCCGCGCCCGATCGCGCTGATGGCCCGCAACACGCCGCCCGACCTCCCCTGCCAGCGCTGCGAGGCGCCCGCCGTGCGCGTGTGCCCCGAGTGCGTGGGCCGCGGCCTGCGCGGCACCCTCTGCGCCGCCCACGCCCGCCACCGCCACGACGGCTACGACGAAACGGTGGAGCTGGTGAACTCGCCCCGCGCCGGCGTCTGCGGCTACGCCGGCCCCGCCGAGCCGCCGTACTGAGCCCTGGCGGAGGCCGGAGAAGCTTTGACACAAATCGTTTGATCGCAACGTAGTACGTCGCACGGCCGCACCACCGGGGTGCGGCCGTCCGCCGTTGCGCGCGCCGGAGATGCCGGCCGCTCCCGCCTCGCGGAGCCTCCCGTAATTGGGTTGCTATCATGGAGACCGATGGCATAACCCTGCCCATTTCATCGACCCTGCCTTCGGACCCGGAGCCGTGGGTCACGCATGGCGACGATGAGATGGGCACCCCGCGGACGATGGACTCCCGTCCGCCGCTTCCCCCGTCCGTGAACTACCACCTGTGGGCGCCATGCAACATGCGATGCCGCTTCTGCTTCGCTCCGTTCCAGGACGTGGTCTCGCAGGTGCTGCCCCGGGGCCATCTGCCGCTCGGCGAAGCGCTCCGGCTGGTGCGCCTGCTGGCCCGGCGATTCGAGAAGGTGTCGTTCGCGGGCGGCGAGCCCACCCTGTGCCCGTGGCTGCCCGAGCTCGTCGCCGCCGCGAAGGCAGAGGGTGCCACCACGATGCTGGTGACCAATGGGAGCCGGTTGGCACAGTCCATCGGCCGCCTGCAGCCTGCGCTCGACTGGGTTACGCTGAGCATCGACAGCGCCTCGACGCACACGCTGCTCACGCTGGGCCGCGCGGTGCAGGGGAAGACGGCGCTCGCTCCGGAACAGTACATCGAGCTCGCCACGCTCGTACGCCGGGCGGGCATGCGTCTCAAGGTGAACACGGTGGTGACGTCGCTGAACTGGTCCGAAGACCTCGCCCCGTTGATCCAGTCGCTGCACCCCGAACGCTGGAAGCTGCTGCGCGTGCTCCCCGTGGAGGGGCAGAACAGCGGCAGCGTGGAGCCCCTGCTCTGCACCGACGGGCAGTTCGCGGCGTTCGTCCAGCGGCACTCGGTGCTCACGGCTGAAGGGATCGAGACCGTGCCCGAGGACAACGACGACATGCGCGGGAGCTATGCGATGGTGGATCCCGCGGGGCGCTTCTTCGACAACGCCTCGGGCGGCCATCGCTACACGGCTCCCATCCTCCGCGAGGGGATCGACGAGGCGTGGGCACAGGCCACCTTCTTCATGGACCGATTCGACGCGCGCGGGGGACGTTACGAATGGGGAGGTGATCGGTGACCGGGCCCTGTCTGATCTCCTTGGCCGGCGTGTCCGGCGCGGGCAAGGACACGGCCGGCGCGTACCTGGCCGAACGGCACGGCTACGTGCGCGTGGCCGTGGCCGATCCGATGAAGGAGCTGATGATGCGGCTCTTCGGCCTGTCGCGGGAACAACTCTGGGGTGACGAGCGGAACGTGCCCTGCGCGCGCCTCGGACGTCCGCCGCGCGAACTCTACCAGCAATTCGGACGCGCTTGCCGCGAGATTGACGCTGACGTATGGGTTAAAGCCTTCCGCCACACCGTCCACGAGCGTCTGGCGCGCAGCGAACGAGTGGTTTGCACCGACGTGAGGATGCTTGCGGAAGCGCGTGTGGTGCGGGAGCTTGGAGGCTCGGTGTGGCACTTGCGCCGCGCTGGGGCAGGTGCACCCGGCGCACTCTCCCTCGACGCCACCGAGACCGAGGTGGTGGCCGGATTCGACGGCTTCGACGCGGTGATCGACAACGACGGGAGTGTGGCGGATCTCCACACCCGTCTCGACGAAGTGTTGGCGGCCTCCTCGGCAGCCATGTCTGCTCGGTGAACTTCGTGAGTCGCGGTACCGGCGGCGCCATGATCCTGGCGCCGCCGCCCGCGTGCTCGCCACGGATCGCCCCCCCTTTCTGAATCCCCGCTTCCCCCACGCTCCCATGCACCCGAACGAGGCGCTGATCCACCGCTTCTACACCTGCTTTCAGGCGCGCGACGCCGAGGGGATGCGGGCGTGCTACCACCCCGACGTGGTGTTCAGCGACCCTGCCTTCGGCGAGCTGCGCGGCGCGGCGGCGGGCGACATGTGGGCCATGCTCTGCGCCCGCGCCACCGACCTGGAGCTCACCCACGGCAACGTGACGGCCGACGACGAGACCGGCACGGCCGACTGGGACGCGCGCTACACCTTCACGCAGACGGGCAGGCGCGTGCACAACCGCATCCACGCCGCGTTCGCCTTCCGCGACGGGCTGATCGTGCGGCACGACGACGACTTCTCGTTCTGGCGCTGGGCGCGGCAGGCGCTGGGCCCCGCCGGCCTGGTGCTGGGCTGGACGCCGCAGCTGCAGGCCAAGGTGCGCTCCGCCGCCCGCGCCGGGCTCGACGCGTGGACCCGCAAGTCCGCCGCTTCCGCGGATACAGGCGCCACGGCGGCGGATTCCTGACGCGGGCACTCGCTTCCAATCGCGAGGGTGGTGGACGAAAGGGCAGCGGACCCATCCGTCCTACGCACTCCGCCCCCACACGGTTGCGCCGCTCTCCTCGTTGCCCCGGTGCACCCGGATGCCCGGGCGCGCACCTTCACTGCGGGCGCCCCGGCGTCCATAGTCCGCGAAGGCGGCGCGAAGGCGGACTTCGTGTAGTCGTT
>DASSME010000288.1:0-7383 GCA_035689035.1 Longimicrobium sp.
TCCCCCGCACCGCCACGGCCGACGGAGCCAGCCGCACGGCCCCGACGTCCACCCGCGCGGACGCGGCGGCCAGGCCGATCTCCGTGCGCGTGGCCGCCGCGTAGCCCAGCGAGGCCGCGCGCAGCACGTACGTCCCCGGCCGCACCCCGGCGATGCGGAAGCTCCCGTCCGCCCGCGACACCGCCGCCCCCGCCAGCGCCGAATCCGCCGCGGCACGGACGGAGAGCGACGCGCCGGCGACGGGCCGCCCCGTCTGGGCGTCGACCACGGTGCCGCGGATCTCGGTCTGGTACGCCGGCGGCACGGCGGCGGCGGTCGTGGTGGTGGATGGGCGTGCGCCCTGCCCCGCCGCGCTCGACGCGGCGGATGCGATTGCCAGCATGATGGCGATGAGCCGTCTCATCGTTCGCTCTCCCGGTGATGAGTGATGCGGCCGGGAGAACGAATCCGGAGGCGTTCTCCCGCCGCGAACGAAGGGTTAATCGCGGCGGGAGACGGCGATCAAGCGTACTGCAACGAGCGCCAAGCTGTGTGCAGCGAAGGGCTTGAACGCGCGGGAGAAGGGTCGGTTCCGGGCGGTTGAAACCGCGGCAACAACGGCCCGAAGTCCGCCTTCGCGGACTCCCGCGCGAACACCGGTGCGGAGGGGCTGGATCTAGGGTGTCGACGCGGTGTCGGCGGGGGCGCCGCGGGTTGCGGCGGGTTGCGGCGGGTTGAAACCCGCCGCTGGAACTGCGGGAAGTCCGCCTGCGCGGACTGCGGCGACAAGTGCCGAGGCGAGAGGCGAGGAACGCTGCGAAATCGGAATCTGACCTTGGTCAGATTTGAATCATCTTTCGGCGGATCCATGACTTAGCGGACGGGTGCGATTACCGGCGCGCCGCCGGCGTTGCGGCACGCACCAATTCCTCCAGCCGGGCGCGGCGGTCGCGGGCGAGCGGGGCGCGGGCGCCGCTGGCCAGCAGCACGCTGCAGCTGTACGGGCCCTCCGCGCGGATCTCGCGCACGGCGCCGATGCGCACCAGCGCGGAACGGTGCGCGCGGAAGAAGACGGCGGGGTCGAGCGCTGCTTCCAGCGCGCCCATCCGCTCGCGCAGGAGCTTGTCGCGGCCGGCGGCGTGGATGCGGACGTAGTACGTCTCGCCCTGGATCCACTCGATCTCGTCCACCGGGATCCAGGTGCGCACGCCGCGGTCGGGGATCTCGATGCGGGTGAGGTACGGCGCCTGGGGGGTGGGCGCCGGCAGCGGCTGGGGAGCGGAGAGCGTGGCGCGCAGCGCGTGCACCTCGGCCACGCGCACGGCGGCGCGGTGCAGCGCCTCGCACAGCCGGGCGTCGGGGACGGGCTTCACCAGGTAGTCCAGCGCCCGCACGCCGAACGCCCGCAGCGCGTGCTCGCCGTACGCGGTCACGAACACCAGCGCGGGTGGCGTGCACTCGGGCTCCAGCGCCTCCACCATCTCCATCCCGCTCATCCGCGGCATGGCGATGTCCACCAGCGCCACGTGCGGGCGGTGCTGGCGGATCATCTCGCCGCCGCTGACGCCGCTGCCGGCCTGCGCGACCACCTCCATCGGCGGCACCTCGCCCGCGGCCACCAGCTCGGCGATGGCGCGCACCAGCCCCTCGCGCGCCAGCGGCTCGTCGTCCACCACCACCACGCGCAGCGGCGGCGTGCTCACGGCGCCTCCTCCATGCGGAACGGGAGGCGGATCTCGGCCACGGCGCCGCGGGGCGTGCGCGGGCGCAGCGTCACCGAGGCGGCGTCGCCGAACAGGCCGTGCAGCCGCTCGCGCGTGTGGCCCAGCCCGATCCCCGCCGGCTCGTCACCCGGCGACCCATCCTCCGGCGGGCCGGGGCCGTCGTCTTCCACGCGCAGGACCAGCAGGCCGCCCTCGCGCCGGGCAGTCACCCGCACCTCGCTCGCGTCCCCGTCGCTGGCCACGGCGTGCTCCACCGCGTTCTCCACCATCGGCTGCAGCACCAGCGTGGGGACGCGCGCGGCCGCCACGCCGCCGTCCACCTCGATGCTCCACCGCAGCCGCTCGCCGAAACGGACCTGCTGGATGCCGAGGTATTTCCGCACGAACGCCACCTCGTCGGCCAGGGGGACGGAGGGCTCGTCGCGCTCCAGCACGTAGCGCAGCATCCCCGTCAGCTCCTCGAGCACGGTTCCCGTCTCGCGCCCGCGACCGCCGCGCGCCAGGACCACGGCGGCGTTCAGCGCGTTGTACAGGAAGTGCGGGTTGAGCCGCGCCCGCAGCGCCGCCAGCCGCGAGCCCAGCACCGCCGCCTGCAGCGCGGCCGCCCGGCGCCGGGCCTCGTCCGCGTGCCGGCGCGTGTCGCCCAGCCAGGCCAGCCCCAGCACCACCGCGTAGGCGAGCAGGTCCAGCGGCGCGTACGCGGCGGCGATGGCGCGGACGGCGTGACCGGTCTGCGGCGGCGGGCCCATCCACCCCATCGCGTGGCCGATCGCCAGCAGCGCGGCGGTGTGGGCCAGGGCGACGGCGGCAAGCACGGCCAGGTGCGCCAGCGCCTCGGGCGGGGTGACGCCGGCCGTCTCGTCACCGCCGCGGCCGCGGCGGCCGAGGGCGGCGCCGATGCGCGGGACGATGGGGGCGATGAAGACCCAGCCGGCGAAGCTGGCTGCCTGCCACCAGCGCACCATCGCCACGCTCACGGGGATGCCGCCGTGGCGCAGCGTGGCGAACAGCGGCTGCAGCCCGATCGCCGCGATGCCACTGAGCGCCAGCGCCAGCAGCGTGCGCGCGCTCAGCGGCCGGCGGTACCACGCCACGCCCTCGGTGGATGCCGCCGCGCCGGTCTCCGCCGTGCCGCCGGGGTCCATCCGCCGCCCCGCCCACCGCCCCGCCACCGCGCCGATCAGCGTGGCGGCGAACGCGGCGGCGATCGCCGTCGGGTGGGCGCCCTGCCTGGCGAGGTACAGCCCCATCGGCGGCGCCAGCCCGCACGCGACGGCCGGGACCACGCCGCGCCCCCGCCCCGCCAGCGCCAGCCAGAACCCGGCGAAGAGGTAGACGAGGAGCCCCGACTGGTACTCGCGCGCCGGAAAGTCCAGCCACCCGATCGCGATGCCCACCGCCAGCGCCACCGCCCCCGTGGCCAGCGCCTCCACGCGCGACGTCCGCCCGCGCGGCGCGGACGGTTGTGCGTCGGCGTGCCGCGAGGTGTGTGGGAGCGATGGCGCGTGGAGCGTTGCGGGCTCGTTCATCCGCGGGCGGCCGGGGCGATCGATGGGTGGCGCGGGGCTCGGCCAGCCGTCGGGTAAGGACGATGGCTGGGACTTCAGGAATAGCGCGCCGCCGCGGCGGAAACAATGCGCCTGCAACGAGACCCGCGGCCGATGCAACGAGCGCCACCCGCGAAGACGCGTCCCCCGTCATCGAGATATCCGATCCGGAAACTCAGTCGTGATACCGGCTCAGCGGATCGGTCACACGGAGCAGCGGAGTGCAACGGAGCAGCGGAGAACTGCCCGGATTCACGTGCAGTTCTCCGCTGCTCCGGTCTCCTCCGCTGCTCCGTGTGACGCCTTTGTCCGTGTGGCCCAACCACTGATTATCGGGTTCGATATCATTCCGCGCGTTTGCCGCGGCGGACATCGCGGGCGCGCTCGCGGAGCTCCCGCAGCTCGCCGTTGAAGGCGGTGGCCGCGTCGGCGAACATCCCGCCGGCCAGGCGCGTGGTGACGCCCAGCAGCTCGCGGGCGGAGCGGCGCAGCGAATGGTCGCGGTACCCGGCGCAGCGGGCGGCGTCGGTCAGGGTGCGGCCCGGGGTGTCGAGCAGCGCCAGCGACAGCAGCAGGCGCAGCCACGCGAACAGCCGCCGCGGCGGCGGAATGGACGCGCGGGCGCACCACCCGGCCACCGTGCGCTCGCCCACCTCGAAGCAGCCCGCCAGGTCGGGCGCGGCGCCACGGTCCACCACCACGCCGGCGGCGGCGCGGATCAGCGTGAGCGCCTCCATCGACACGAAGCGCGACAGGTGCGGCTCCAGCCGCAGCTTGAAGCGCATCGCATGGACGGTGTTCAGCCGGTGGGCCAGGGCCGCCGGCCGAAGCTCGAAGCGCGCGTCGGCGGTGTCGGCCACGCCCCAGTCGAACAGCGTCGCGAGCGCGGCGGCGTTCGGGCCCTCGAGCGGCACCACGGGCACCACCGGCACCAGCCCGGCCGCGGCCACCAGGTCGCGCACGCGCGGCTCCGGCACGCCGCCCTCCACGGCTTGGATGATGGCCACGCTGGACGGCGGCTCGTGCGGCACGGCGGCCATCATCTCGCCCCAGCTCACCGTGATGCGCCGGTACGGCGGCGGCATGGTGGTGATCGCCCGCAGCTCCGGGCAGTCCAGCACCAGGGCGCGCCGCTCGTGCTTCGCCGCCGGCCAGCGCCGCGCCACCTCCCTCCGGAAGTCGATCACTTCGCACCCCCTTCCTGTCGGCTCGCGTACCCGCATTTCCGGCGGTGCATCTGCACGGCTCTCCGAATTGGACACCAGCTGGGGGGATCATCCGCCACCCCTCCGGACGTCGGTATTCGATTGGTGTCGCTTCAGGTACACACGTTTCATGCTGTGGATGTGTTGCCCCACTTCTCCTCCGCGAGCACTGTTTACCTGCATCACTTCCTTTTTTCCCTTTCACAACGGAGGTTTCCATGAGGTCCGCGCGGATCATCCTGGGCGTGCTTGCAATCGTCATCGTAGCCGGGTGCCGGAAGTCGCCAACCGCTGCCCCGGAACAGCGCACCGTCACGCGAGGCGCCGCTCACGATGATGCACCGCCACCACCGCCGAGTGCCACGGGTGGGATCGGCGGGATGGGGTCCGGCAACTGACCCGCACCGGCGACGGGGAGGTTCACCGCTCCCCGTCGCCGCGAGGCTGCGGATCGATTCCCGAAGCGCGCGCTTCGAGGATGCGGACAAAGGCCCGCGAAAGCTGAACCGCGGGCTGGGCGGAAGGGCGTTGGTGGGGCGGAATGCGCTCGTGACGCTCCACGCTCGCAAGACCTTCCTCGGCCCTCGCGATCACGTCGTACTCTCCCATTTCCTCCGCACGAAACAACGCGTACTGGAATGCTTCCTTCGCGCGCGTCCAGTCGCGAAGACTCGCCGCGCCGGCACCAAGTTCCGCGAGGACAGCCGGCAGAGCGCTTCGTACTGGACCGGGCGTGGCATCCACGGCATCCCACGCTTCCTTCCAGGCATACTCGAACGTCGGCTCGTCGCCGAGCGCACCGGCCGCCCGGGCCATGGCTCCAATGACCAGGACTCGTTCCACGGAACCATTGTGCACCGGCAGCAGCGCCTGGAGGACGGGAAGCGCAACCTGAAATCTTCCCTGCTCCGACCACAACAACGCAACATCGAATGCGAGCCGGGCGAGCTTGGGATGATCTGCGCCATACCAACGAAAGGCGGCGATCGCCATCTCTTCAGCTTTCGCATACTGCCTCATCGCAATAAAAACGAGCACCAGATCATGTGACACTTCCGCCCGCATCGTCTTGCCGACCCTGGCCGCCAGCTTCAACGCGCGGTTGAGGATTCTCAGCGCCTCCTGGTAGCACCCCTGCTGCGCGAACAGATTGCCCAGGCTGTTGAGCGCCAGGTCCTGGGTCTCCACGTCGCCGTTCCACACGGCGATGCGCGCGGCACGGCGAAGCCAGTGCTCGGCCTCGCGCATGACCCCGTAGTTGCGCAGCATGCGCCCGGCCGCCCACGCCAGCCGCGGGTTGTGCGGCCACGCCAGCGCCGCCGCCTGCGCATAGAGCAGCGCGCTCTGCCACGCGCCGCGCTCCAGCATCCACTCGCACGCCGCCATGCACCCGTTCGCGATCCGCCGCACGTCCGCGCGCTCGCCGGCGGCCAGCTCGGCCAGGACGGTGACGGCCGGCCCCCACAGCGGATGCCGCGGCGTGGCCTGGAACTCGGCCTCCCACTCCTCCAGCGTTTCGCGCCGCAGCACGGCGGCACCGGCGGCGCCGCTTGCGAACGCCAGCACCAGCCGCAGCAGGCGGAGCGCCACGGCGGCCTCGCCGGCGGGCAGCTCGGACAGGATCACCGCGCCCTCGGCCTGGGGGCCGCGCACGTGCAGGGGCCAGGCGAGCTCCAGCGGCGACCGGGGCAGCAGGGCATCGCTCGCACGGCGCGGCTTCTTGGTCATCAGGGGCGAGCGCGGTTCTCGGGTTGGCCAGCTGCATGCAAAGTGAGCAAAGCGATGGCGCATTGTAAGCTGACGCAAACCGTGCGTCCACAGCAGAAAACGTTCGTCCTCCCGGCGAGAGGCATGCGGGGTGCGCGGCGCCGCGTCCATTTGCGTCTGATTTCAATCCGGCCTCCCCGCGCTGGCGTGGCGCTGTCCAGAGTGTTCCAGCGCTGGCCCGTCCGGGGCGGCCAACACCCCCATCACGCCAGCGCTGGAACACTCGTATCTGCAGGAAAACAAAGCACTTGACGCGCGTCCCCGACGCCGTTGATCCTCCAGTTCGCGAAGGCGGGCGAGCGCCAGGCCGTGGTCGTCACGTCCTGCGGATGGTCACACGACGATCACCGAAACGACCGATCGGTGGAGAGGGGTGAGAATGCGAGCGGGAACGGTTGGAAGCCGCCGGAAGCTGATGGCCCCGTCGATGTCGCGAGACCTCGGCCTCAGGTACGCGCGCCTGCGGCGGCGCTGGCAGGACGATTGGAACTACCTGATGAGCAATCCCGCAAACGCGAAGTGGATCATGGATTCCATCGCCGAACTGGACCTCTGGCGGGAGCACCGCGGTGCCCCACCATTCGAGCGCCACGACTGATTATGAGATCCTCGATCGTCGTACGGAGACCCTTGGCGGAGTACTGAGACGACCGACGGAGGATGGGAGAGAGAATGCGAGCGGAGCGGTGGGAAGTCGCCGGAAGCTGATGGCGCCCTCCATGTTTCGGGACCTGGGCCTGAGGCGCGCGCGCCTGCGGCGGCGTTGGGAGGACGAGACCGCGTTCTTGCTGAGCGATCCGGCGAACGCGAAGTGGATCATGGATTCCATTGCGGAGCTCGATTACTGGCGAGAGATATCCGGTACCCTACCGTTCGATCCGGGCTACGCCAGTGGGAAGAGACCGTGACCAGTCACAGCGCAAGGTGCCGGGACCGAGTCATCGAAAACTCATCACCGCGATCCGGTTCATCAACGACTTGCAGCACTGGATCGCGGTCGATCACCGCGTTGCGCTGCGGATTCTTCGCCTGGTCCTGGACGTCGGCCGTGACCCGTTCACCGGGATCGGCAAGCCCGAGCCACTGATACCGGCTTGTAGGATCGACTGCGCATTCGAGCCGGTCCCCCATGGCTCGTCATCCTGAGCGCGACCACGCCTC
>DASSME010000289.1:0-10075 GCA_035689035.1 Longimicrobium sp.
CCAGTTCTCCGTGCACAGCGGGCTCTTACCCCATAGCGGCTCTGCGCGAGTTCCGGCTTCTCCTCGTTTAGCCTGCCTCTACTGCTCGCTGAAGCTGTTCGCCTAAAGGCGAAGGTTTCGGACCTGGTGTATGGAAATGAACATAGAACTGGGGAAGCCGTGCGGGGGTAGCAAATTTGTCCATCCGGACTCGTATGGCGAGGGAGATGGGTTCGCTATCGAGACCGTATGGAGCGGACCGAACCAGGGCATGCACTTTGTGGGGCGGACCTGGTTGAGGATGCTCCGCGAGTCGACGTACAACACAGGCTTTTGGCCGGATGCGCCCCAGGAGTCGTTGCTCGACGTGTCAGGTGGAACCGCATGGAACCAGGCCACACAATGCGGGCCGATGGCCAACTGGTACCAATTCACTCTGTGCCAGGGCGACAACCCAGCGCTTTTCATCGCGGGGCTCAAGGCACACGAAGGCTGGGGTACGACTCATCACAACGGGCACTATTCGGCTGCGTGGGACGTCGTGACGAATCCCGCGACCGACCCTCTGATCTTCCTGGACGAGCAGGTGGGTGGAAGCAAGACCACGTTTGACAGCTTCGTTCGTGACTTGCGCGGCGGCTTCATCGTCCGCGCTGCGCGGGCCGACTCGGCGAGTCTCGATGTGATCAATGGAGGACAGATCGTGAAGGGGAACTGGAGCGGTATCCTGTGGTTGTGGTCAGGAGACCACTTCGTCCAATCGCAGCATTCGAACTGAGAGGATAAGTGCAGAAACGCCTCCTTCTCTGCGGATGTGCGCTGGCCATCACCCAGGCAGTGCCCATTTCACCGGTGATTGCGCAGCAGAGTGCGCATCCAGCCGTCACCTGGCCGATCGACTCCGTTCTCAAGCGCTTCGAGCGTGACAAAGCGGCGCTTCGCAGCTCGCCTGTCCCGTATGAGATCCTCGACTTGCCGCGCAGCTTCGCGGCACGTCAGGACTCGCTGCTCGACGGGCTCGAGCGACTCGCGTTGGACCGGGGCACCAATATAGATGTGCGCCGCTCATCCGTTCTCGTACTCGCCACGGCGGGTGAAGTACGGAGCGGATACGCACCTTTGCCGGGGGTGATGCGACGGCTCGCCAGAATCTACCGTGCTCAGCCCCTCGTCGACCCTTCCATGCTGCGCGCCATGATCCGGGCTGCGCTTCCGATGCAGAACGAGCGTGCAAGCGCCATCGCGCTGCTGAGGGAGGCGGCATCGGAACCGGACGATCGAGGCCCCGACCCCGTCCATGGATACTTCACCGTCGGCGAACCGCGAACGGATGCACTGGCGCAGCTTGCTCTCATGGGCGAGCAGGGCCGTGCCGCCCTCGAGGCCATGCATCGGCGCGGGGAAGCAAGAAGCCCCCAGGCGAGGATCATCCTTGAGCAAATGGCCCGTGAAGGGTTTCCCGTGACCGATGCGCAGCGCCCTCGCCCTCGTCCTTGACGGCCTCCTGTAGGTTATGCTCCCCGCGTGGCTAGCTGATGATGCGATAAGGCGGCGTCGATCTCCCCGCCGCGAACCGGCCCGCCGCACCGTCGCGGCGGGCCGCTTCTTCTGCTGCGAAGCCGGTCAGCACTCAGCACTCAGCACTCAGCACTCAGCACTCAGCACTCAGCACTCAGCACTCAGCACTCAGCACTCAGCACCGCCGTTTTCAGGCGCAGCCGACGCAGGTGAGCTGGTTGGTGCAGGGGTAGAAGTGCGTCTCGGGGTCGATCGGCTGGGGCTGGCACTGGTAGGTGTTGCACGAGGGGACGAAGTTCCCCGTGTTGTAGCAGATGTAGCAGAGCGAGTCGGGGCCGCCAGGGCCGGTATCGTACGTGATGGCGGTGTCGGAAGCGGGGCTGGTCGAAAACGTCTCGACGGCGAGGTTGTTCAGATCCAGGCGCATCGCGGCCTCCTGTCGGGTGAGTGGAAGAACTTGGGGGGATTCCAGAAGCCTAACGATTCGCACCTCTCCGTCAAGCATTTAATTTCGGTAAATGAATGGATTGTCTCCCGTGTTGCGTCCGGCACCGCGAGAGGGCGCGGAGAGCGCGTGTAACGGGAGGATGGATGCCCAGGGGAGGCAAGGGATCGGCCCGCCGGGGATGATTTCAAATCCGGCTGAATCATCAACGAACAGCGACTACGAGGCCTCAAGTCTATTTCCGGATATAGTTTGTGCGGCGGGCGTGGCAGGATGCGGGCGCGCGGCTAGTTCCCCGTCTCCATCCCGTAGCGCAGCAGCTTGCGGTAGAGGGTGGAAGGGTCGATGCCCAGCACCTCGGCGGCGCGGGTCTTGTTGCCGCTCTCGCTCTGCAACACCCAGTGGATGTAGGCGCGCTCGATGATCTCGAGGGTGGGGTTGGGCGGGAGCGACGCGGCCACCAGCGGCTGCGGCCCCCGCTCGGTGATGCGCGCCGGGAGCGCCGACGGCTGGATCTGCTCGGCCGGGCTCATCACCGCCGCCCGCTCCAGCGCGTTCTCCAGCTCGCGCACGTTCCCCGGCCAGTCGTACGCCTGCAGCACGGCCATCGTCTCGGGGGCCAGCCGCAGCTCGCGCCCGCGCGTGGCGCTGAAGCGGTTCAGGAAGTGCTCGGCGAGGAGCGCCACGTCTTCGCTGCGGTCGCGCAGCGGCGGCAGGTGCAGGGTGATCACGTTCAGGCGGTAGAACAGGTCGCTGCGGAAGCCGCCCCTGCGGATCTCCTCGTCCAGGTCGCGGTTGGTGGCGGCCACGATGCGCACGTCCACCGGCAGCGCCTCGGTGGCGCCGACGGGGATCACCTCGCGCTCCTGCAGCACGCGCAGCAGCTTCACCTGCGTGGCGGGCGACATCTCGCCCACCTCGTCCAGGAAGAAGGTCCCGCCCTTGGCGGCGACGAAGAGACCCTGCTTGTCGCGCACGGCGCCGGTGAACGAGCCGCGCACGTGGCCGAACAGCTCGCTCTCCAGCAGGTTCTCGGGGAGCGCGCCGCAGTTGATGGAGACGAACGGCCCGTCGGCCCGCGCCGATAGCTCGTGGATGTAGCGCGCCAGCACCTCCTTCCCCGTCCCGCTCTCGCCCGAGATCAGCACGGTGCTGTCGGTGGGCGCCACCGTCTCGGCCAGCTTCAGCGAGTCCTGGAACGGCTTGCTGCGGCCGATCGGGCGCACCGAGTCGCCGCGGTCGCGGCGGCGGATCTCGGTGCGCAGCTGCTGGTTCTCGCGCTTCAGCTGCCGGCTCTCGGCCGCGCGGCGCACGATGGCCACCAGCTCGTCGTTCGCGAACGGCTTCTGGATGTAGTAGTAGGCACCCTCGTTCACCGCGCGGATCGCCGTCTGCAGGCTGGCCTGCGCGGTCATCAGGATCACGGGGAGCGACGGGTCCAGCTCGCGCGCGGCCAGCAGCACCTCCAGGCCGCCCACCCCGGGCATGCGCACGTCGGTGAGCACCACGTCGGGCTTGGTGTCGTTCATCCGGTCGATCCCCTGCTGCCCCCCCACGGCCGTCTCCACCTGGAACCCCTCGCGCTTGAGCAGGATGCGCAGGGTGTCGAGGATGGCGGTCTCGTCGTCTACGATCAGGATCCTGGGCTCGCTCACGGTTCGGCTGCCTGGTGCCGGTCTTCGGTCGGTGTCTCGTGGCCGTTCTCCTCGGCCTCGGGAAGGTACAGGGTGAAGGTGGAGCCCCACCCCGGCCCCGGCTCGTCCACGAACACGGCGCCGGCGTGGGCCTCGGCGGCGCGCTGCACCAGCGCCAGCCCCAGCCCCGTTCCCCCCGGGCGCAGGGTGAAGAACGGGTCGAAGACGTGCTCCTTCTCGTCTTCGGGGACCCCGGGGCCGGTGTCGCTCACGCGGATGCGCACGGCGCGGGTGTAGTCGAGGGCGGAGGAAAGAATCTCGCTCTCCACCACGTCCAGCGCCACCTCGGCGGTGCCGCCGGGCCCCGCCCACTGCACCGCGTTCAGCGCCAGGTTCAGCACCGCGCGGTGCAGCAGGTCCTCGTCGCCCATCACCACCGCCCCCGCCGCCGACACGTCCACCTCGAAGCGCAGCGTGCGCCCCTCGGCGTGGGGGTGGGCGCGCACCACGTCGAGCGCCGTCTTGATCAATCCCCCCACGTGCAGCGGCTCGGGGCTGCGCACGCGCACGCGCGCGAAGTCGATGAACTCGGTCAACAGCCGCGACAGCCGGTCGCTCTCGCGCACCACCAGGGCGCGCAGCACGGCGCGGTCCTCGGGATCGACCCCGTCCAGCGCCAGCTGCTCGGTGGCGCTGCGGATGGAGGCCAGCGGGTTCTTGATCTCGTGCGCCAGCGAGGCGCTGAGCCCCGCCACCGCCTCGAGGCGCTCGGCGCGGCGGCGCAGCACCTCCATCCGCTTGCGCTCGGTGATGTCCTGGAAGACCGCGGTGACCGAGGGCGGGCCGCCGTCCTCGAGCAGGGTGGTGCTCACGCCGAAGACGGTGCCGTCTTCCTGCTCGCCGGTCTCGAACCGCCGCACCGGCTCGCGGCTCTCCACCGTCTCGCGGATCACCCGCCCCAGCCCGGGAACGCACCGGTCCAGCTCGTCCAGCGCGGGGCGGCCCAGCCAGCGCGCCGGCTCCAGCTGCAGCAGCTCGGCGCCGGCGGCGTTCAGGTACGCCAGCCGCCCCTGCGCGTCCACGGTCAGGATCCCCGTGGCCAGGCTGGCCAGCACGTCGTCGGTGCTCAGGCGCAGCTGGCGGAGCTCCGTCTCCACCTGCCCCAGCACGGCGCCGGTCTGGCGCAGCCGGTCGCCCAGGTAGCCGGTGACCAGGGCCACGGTGGTGAACAGCGCCCCCTGCAGCACCACCGCCGCGTCCAGCGTGTGCGCGCTCCACACCACGTCGGCGGTGTAGAGGATGCTCACCAGCACGCCGATCAGGATCCCGCCGACGATGGGGAGGAGCACCGCCGCCTCCACGATCACCAGCACGTACATCGGCGCGAAGGAGCTGAGCTTGCCGCCGGTCATGTGCACGCACGCGGTCACCAGCAGCGCGTCGTACACCACCTGGAAGTACAGGAAGCTGCGCCCCGGCGGCGCGCCGCGCAGGTGCGTCCACCACGCCGAAACGGCGGTGAAGGCGAGCGTGCCCACCAGCATCAGCGTGGCGCCCAGCGTGGTCTGCGGCGGCACGTCTTCCCACGCCCACACCACGGCCACGAAGATCCCCGCGGCCAGCGCGCTGCGCCCCAGGTACAGCCACGAAAGCAGCCGCCGCGGGTCGGGAAGGCTGGAGAGCCGCCCCTTCACGCCCGCCATCGCCCCGTTCGCGCCATGGGCGCGCGGCGTACGCGAAGAAACCGTGCCGCGGGTCGCATCATCGGCGTGTGGCCCAGGGAGGATGAAGATGGTGTGATCAGGGGTGGATGCGAATTGTAGCGCGGCGGCGGGAGGATGCGAAAGTGCGAGAGTGGCAATCGTGGCCCCAAACGGCTGACCCCCCCCGCCCCGCCGGCCGATCCGGGGGGCGGCTGGCAGGCGGGGCGGAAGGTCGGTAGCTTCGACGGCGGGGTCGGGCCGCACCACGCGCGAAGAGGGAGCCGGAACGGTATGGACCTGGGGATCAGGGACCGCGTCGCCATCGTCACCGGCGGCAGCATGGGGCTGGGGAAGGCGATCGCCCGCGAGCTGGCGCGCGAGAAGGCGCGCGTGGTGATCAGCGCCCGCAACGAGCCGCGCCTGCGCGCCGCCGCCGAGGAGATCCGCCGCGACACCGGCGCCCAGGTGCTGGCCCTGGCCGCCGACATGACCCGGCCCGACGAGATCCGCGCGCTGGTGGACGAGACGGTTAAGCGCTGGGGGACGGTGGAGATCGCCGTGGCCAACGCCGGCGGCCCGCCGGGCACCAGGTTCGAGAGCACCCCCGCGGCCGACTTCGAGCGCGCCATCGAGCTGAACCTGCTCAGCACCATCCGCCTGGCGCAGGAGGTGGCGCCGCACATGAAGGCGCGGCGCTGGGGGCGCTTCATCGCGCTCACCTCGGTCTCGGTGAAGCAGCCGCTGCCGGGGCTGATCCTGAGCAACACGGCGCGCACGGGCGTGGTGGGGTTCGTGAAGACGATGGCGACCGAGATGGCGCCCTTCGGCGTGCTGTGCAACGTGGTGGCGCCCGGCTACATGCGCACCGGCCGGGTGGAGGAGCTGGCCATGGAGCGCGCCCGCAACGAAGAGCGCGAGGTGGACGAGGTGCTGCACGAGATCGGCGCGCGCATCCCCGCCGGCCGCATGGGCGAGCCCGACGAGCTGGCCGCCGCCGTAGCCTTCCTTGCCTCGGACCGCGCCAGCTACATCACCGGCGTCACCCTGCAGGTGGACGGCGGCTTCGTGCAGGGGCTGCTGTAGCGCGCGGCGCCGCGTCGGGCCCCGTCGCTTAATCCGGGGCGGCTGAAGCCACGGTCTACGACGACAGGAAGCCCAAACCGCGCGAGGCTGCGGGAGCGGCATCGGCGCGGGATGCGCGACCCCGTGAGATGCCCGTGCCGCGCACGAGCGTTGCGGCCGCACCGCCGCCGGTAGTCCGCCCGCAGGCGGACTTCGTGGGATCGTCGCTGCGGATTCATCCGCCCCGCGGGGGTACGGCCTCGGACTCCGCGGCACATCCACCGCCTCACGCGAGTATCACCTGTCCGATTCCACCCCCTCCGCCGCCGCCACGCCGAAGTCCCCTTGAGGTACGTTCTCCGCATCGCCGCCGTTCCGCTGCTCTTCGCCGCGCCGCTGCAGGCGCAGACGCCGGGCACCGGCCCCGTGCGCACGCCCCCGCCGCCACCGCCCGCGCAGACGTCTCCGCCCACGCACGGCGCGGCCGCCGCGGAGCCGCACCTGGCCGGCCGCCCCGCGGCGGCCGACGCGGCGACGACGCGCGCGCCTGCGTCGCTGCCGCCGGTGGTGGGCGGGGTGGCGGACGGGTGCACCATCCGCGACATCGTCCGGCTGGGGCGCAACCCCACGCCGGCCGAGCTGCGCTGCCGCTACGGCGCCCGCGGGCCGGGGCGCTTCGGGCTGCTCTCGTACCTGGACGTGCCGGTGTACCAGCCGGTCACGCCGCAGCCGGGCACCCACGTCGTCGGCGTGCCGGGGATGCCGCACCCGGTGACGGGCGAGAGCTATGAGCAGTGGGAGTGGCGGGTGCTGCGGACGAAGTACGGCCCGGGCGTGGGCGCCGTGCACCGCGAGATGGAGCTGCTGGACCCGATCTTCGCCACGCGGCTGATGCGCTTCGAGCGCGACCTGGCGGTGCGCGGGGTGCGCGCGCGGCGGCGCGAGACGTGGCGCTCGCCCGAGCGGCAGGCGTACATCTTCCAGCAGGGCCGCTCGCGCCCGGGGCCGGTGGCGACCACCACGCTGACCTCGTGGCACAACCGCGTGGACCGCAACGGCCGCCCCGCCGGCCGCGCCGCCGACTACGACGTGGCGCCGCGCGACCTCGCCGTCTTCCACGAAGTCGCCGCATCGCTGGGGCTGGAGAGCTACGGGGCCGATTCCAACGACCCCGGCCACGTCTTTCTCCCCGACACCGACGCGGCCACGGGGATGGAGGTCGCCGTGCTGCGCCTGCTGCCGCGCGTGCCGCACGTGACGCTCGCCACCGGCCGCCCCTACGACGAGCCGCCGATCCCCGGGATGCCGAACCACTGGCGCGAGCTGACGGCCCTCTTCCTCTCCCGCTGGGTACCGTGGCCCAGCACCGAGATCCGCGTGGGCCCGCCCGCGCTCGCCGCCGTGCGGCTGCCGAAGCCGCGTCCGCAGCCCGTGCCCCCGCCCGTCCCCGCGCGGCGTGGCCGGCGGCCTCGCTGAGACCCATCCTCTTTCGGCCGACTGAGATGAAGGAAGGCGCCATTCGCCCCAGGGCCGTGTGCGTGATCCGCCGCGGCGCCGAGATCCTGGTCAGCGGCGCCGTGGACTCGGTGAAGGGCGAGCGTTTCTACGGGCCGCTGGGCGGCGGGATCGAGTTCGGCGAGTACGCCGCCGACGCCGTGCTCCGCGAGCTGATGGAGGAGCTCGGCGCCGAGCTGGCCGAGGTGCGCCTGCTCGCCGTGGTGGAGAACGTCTTCACCTACGAGGGGCGGCCCGGGCACGAGATCGTCTTCGTCTTCCTGGGCCGCTTCGCCGATCCGTCGCTGTACGAGCGCGACGAGCTGCGCTGGACCGAGTCCGACGGCACCGAGTGGCTCGCGGAGTGGCTTCCGCTCGACCATTTCGCCGAGGGCGGCCCGCCGCTGTATCCGGACGGATTGCTGGGGCTGCTGCGCGAGGACGGCACCGGCGCCGGGTGACCGTCGCACCGGTTGAATCGCATCCCTCCTTCCTTCCGCCGATCATGCGCATCGACCTCCATACGCCGCTCGACCTGCGCACCTCGTTCGCGTTCCCGCTGCAGAGCCGCGAAAGCCGGCGCGAGGTGCTGATCGGGGCGGCGCTGCTGCTGCTCCCGGTCGTCGGGTGGGTGCTGAACATGGGGCACCGCATCATGTTCGTGCACCGGATGCTGCACGGGCAGCCGGCGTGGCCCGCCTGGCGCGAGTGGCGGCAGCTGCTCAAGCATGGCCTGCTCACCTTCGGCGGGATGCTGTACTACTACGCGCCCGGCCTGCTCCTCGCCGCCGCCGGGTACCGCCTCGGCCGCACGCCGCTGATCGCCGCCGGGCTGGTGCTGCTGGCGCTCGCCACCATCGCCATCCCCGGCTACATGACGCACTACTGCCGCGCGTTCGACCCGGCGGAGATCTACAACCCGGCGCGCGCGCTCAGCCGCGCGCTGCAGGGCGGCGCGGCTTACTGGCACGCCTGGGGCATCGCACTCGCGGCGCTGGCGCTGTCGTTCCTGGGCCTGATCGCGTTCGGCGTCGGCTTCCTGGTGACCAGCGTCTGGTTCTGGCAGGTCGCCGGCTTCAGCTTCGCCCGCGTGTTCTCGCAGCGGTACATGAACGCCAGCGCCACGCACGAACGGGTTCCCGGTGGCGCGCCAGGAGCGGCGCCGCTGTAGGGGGACTTGCGCGAATTCGAACGAAGTAGATCGTTGGACCTGCGGGACGATTCCGTTATCGTTCAACAGGTGGATCGGCGATCATGTCCGAGGGGCGGCAGGGGCGGCAGGGGCGGCAGGGGCGGCGGTGGACGGTCACGGATGCGTGGGGCAACCCGATCTACCTGACCGACGAGCGGTGGGAGCATATCTGCGATGTGCATCCGATGCTGGCGGACCGAGAGGCCGACGTCCGTGAGACGATTCGCAAGGCACCGCGTCGCCAGGATCGGCTGAGATCGGCGAAGTACTTCTACCAACACCCGGTCGCGGGGCTCCCTGGGCGGGCGACGCACATCGTTGCGGTCGTGCTCTTTCGTTTCGAACCGGCCGGGGCGGGTGACCCTGTGGAGAACAACTACGTCGCGACCGCATATCCCAAGCGCATAAGATGACTACGATGAGTGATCCCGTACGTTCGTACGACGAACCGTCGGATACGCTGTATGTCAACTTCGAACGGTGCAACTGCGCGACGTATCTGGGGCTGAGTCAGCAGATCCTCCTGGGCGTGGATGCCGACAGGCGCCGCGTGGTCAGGCTCATGATCCAGGATTTCTCGGTCCTCGCGAACCGAAGCGACCTCGGAGGCGTGCGCAGCTTCCCGATGGACGCGCTGGAGGAGATGTCGCCTGAACTCCAGAAGCTGGCGATGCGACTCGCGCATTCGCCTCCGGTCAGCGACTATCTCACGATATCGACGTATTCGCCCGGTGGCGCGGTGGAAATCCCGACGATTACCCTGAACACCGAAAAGCTCCTCACCCGTGCGGCCTGACTCCGACGAACCGCCGCCCCTCTCACCCACCGCTGCTTGGGCGGTGTGGCGGCAGGACGACAATGGGAACCGCGTGCGGATCGATACGTTCGCCACGCGCGAGGCGGCGCTGGCGCCGCAGGCCGAGTTCGAGAGCCGCCACTACAAGCAGATCTACCGGGTGGAGGAGGCGTAGAGACGCCGATGATGCTGTTCACCTCCCCCAGGCGGTTTGGGGGGAGGTCGGAGAATCGCGAACAGCCGTACCGTTCG
>DASSME010000290.1:0-2591 GCA_035689035.1 Longimicrobium sp.
GGGAAAGTCACCCGCGGCCGCGGCGTGGAGCGGCACCGGCTCGGCAACACCCGCGCTCGCCGCCGGCCGTGGTCAGTACGGAATCGGGGCCCCGTAGGCGCGCAGGGGCGCCACCAGCACCACCGGGCCGTGCACGGCGTCCTCGATCACCACGTTGTTGTCGTCGAACGTGATGTAGCGGGGGTTCGCCGCCTTCTGGTAGCGTTCGCCCGCCATCCCGATCAGAACGGTGGCGAACAGGCCCCCGAGGAAAACGATCCACGACGACCGGTCGACCGCGAAGCCGATCCCAACGAAGAACACGACCACCGCGCCGATCCCGAGCACCCAGCTCACCAGCGGGGCGAATCTGCGGCGCGTGTCGCAGCGGCGGCAGAACGGCACGGTCAGCCGGTGCCTGGTGCTGACCAGCGCCGAGAGGAACAACGCGGGAAGGAGGCCGAACACGATGGTGATCCACACCCAGGGCGGCGTGTACGTCCTGGAGAAGCTGGCCAGGGTGACGCCGTCCTGCCCGCCGCAGATCGCGCAGCAGTAACGCCGGCCATACGCCGGAGAAGCCATCATTTCCATCGGAGGCCTGCGAGAGGGGGTTCAACGAAGAGAAGGATGAATTCCTGAGTTCGGACGGATGCGGCCGAGGACGGGCGGGACCGCGGAGCCGTTCCGTGACGGCGGCAGAGCGAAAATAAGCTCCGAGCGCGGCGGGCCCGCAAGGGTGCCGTCACGGGGCTGGGCTCCCGGCGCGTGAACGGCTATCGTGCACCACCTTCCCGGATCGTCCCGACGCCTGGTCTCTCATCCGCACCGCACCGCTCCCCATGCCCCGCCTCGGCTGCCCCACCCTGCTCCTGTTTCTCGCCGCGTGCACGGCGGACACGCGCACCTCGCCCGAGGCCGCCGCGGTGCCCGAGGCGCGGAGGTACGGGGGGACGCTGGTGATCGGCGCGAACAGCGACATCGGCGACATCAGCCCGATCACCTGGCACGTGCAGAACGCGCTGTACATGCAGCAGTTCGTGCTCTTCACCCCGCTGATCACCTACGACTCCACGCTCAAGCCCGTCCCGCGGCTGGCGAAGCGCTGGGAGGTGAACGCCGACACCACCCTGCTCACCTTCCACCTGCGCGACGACGTCTGGTGGCAGGACGGGGCGCGCACCAGCGCGTACGACGTGAAGTTCAGCTACGACCTGGCCCGCGACCCCGCGTCCGGGTACATCTACACCGGCCAGTGGACGTTCTACGGCGAGGCCGAGGCGCCGGACTCGTTCACCTTTCGCGTTCGCCTGCGCCCGCACGCCGAGTTCATGGACGTGTGGCGCACCTTCGCGCCCGTCCCCGAGCACGTGCTGCGCGGCGTGCCGCCCGCGCGGCTGGCGCAGCACCCGTTCGCCACCCGCGCGCCGGTGGGGAACGGCCCGTTCCGCTTCGTCTCGCGCACCCCCGGCCAGGAATGGGTGTTCGAGGCCAACCCCCGCTGGCCCAGGGATCTCGGCGGCCGCCCGTACCTGGACCGCCTGGTCTACCGCGCCGTCCCCGAGCCGGCCACCCTGCTCACCGAGCTGGAGACCGGCTCGGTGGACCTGTATCCCGGCATGCCGCCGCAGTTCGCGCCCCGCGTCAGGGCCTCGCGGCGGGCGCGGCTGCTCGACTTCCCGGACCTGATCTACGAATACATCGTCTGGAACCACCGCCGCGCGCCATTCGGCGACGCGCGGGTGCGGCGGGCGCTCACGCTGGCGATCGACCGCGAGCGGATCGTGCAGGCGGTGCGCGCGGGGTACGGCAGCCTCGCCAACAGCACCGTCGCCCCCGTGCTGTGGGCGCACGACTCCACGGCGGGAGCGGAGATCCGCCACGACCCCGCCGCCGCGCGCCGCCTGCTGGCCCAGGCCGGGTTCCAGGACCGCGACGGCGACGGGATCGTGGAATCCGCCGAGGGAAAGCCGTTCCGCTTCGTGCTGAAGGTGCCGCACGGCAACCAGGAGCGCCGCGACATCGCCGAGCTGGTGCAGTCGGATTTGCGAAAGGTCGGCGTGGCGGCCGAGCTGCGCGAGGTGGAGTTCAACACCCTGCTGGCCGACGCGAGCGACGCCCGGCGGCGCGACTTCGACGCGATGGTGCTGGGGTGGAAGCCCGAGTTCCGGGTGGACGACAGCGACCTGTTCGCCTGCGCCAAGCGCGACAACCCGATCACCTTCGCCGGCTACTGCAACCCCGAGGTGGACGTGCTGCTGGACAGCGTGCAGCGGGTGGCCGACCGCCGCGCCGCGCTCCCGCTCTGGCGGCGCTACCAGGCGCTGATCGCGCGCGACCAGCCGTTCACGCTGCTGTACTTCGGCAATCGCCTGGTGGGCGTGAGCCGCCGCGTGCAGGACGCCCGCCCCGACGCCCGCGGCGATTGGGTGGGGGTCGAACGGTGGTGGATCCACCCGGGGAACCGCTAACCGGAAGTTCCGCATGAAGCAGAGCGGATTACTGCTTGTGGTGCTTTGAGTTAAGCAAGAGAGCAGGGTTCCTCGTACTGGGTACAGGCTAGCGCCAGCGCACCTCCAGGAGCTGAAAGGCGCGCTCCTGGAGCGCGGTGA
>DASSME010000291.1:0-2214 GCA_035689035.1 Longimicrobium sp.
GGGGCGAATGAATTCGCTGCAACAACGACACGAAGTCCGCCTTCGCGGACTACCGGCACGGGTGTGGGCGACGTGTCGGAGCGCGGGGCAGGCGCCCGGGGGATGCAGCGGCCGGGGGAGTGCCCGACCCGTGCGTATGCGCCGCGGCCGAGCCGGCGCTGGTAGTCCGCAAAGGCGGACTTCGTGTGGTCGTTGCCGCGAATTCATTCGCCCGAAGGGGTTCGGCGGATGGCGCTCAGGCAGCTCGGGATGGCCCAGCAGCGGGCCCCGGGGTTGTCCCCGGCGCCGCGCCCCGGCACTTTGCGGCGTCCACCGTCCGGCCCTGGACCGCCGAGGCTCCCATCTCCGACTGCATCCTGGTGTTCGTGCGCGCGCCCCAGGCGGGGCGGGTGAAGACGCGCCTCGCCGCCGAGATCGGGGACCAGGCGGCGCTGCGGGTCTACCGGCGGCTGGCGGAGCACGCGGTGCAGGAGGCCAGGGCCGTGGGGGGCGACGTGGCGCTGCGCATCCACTTCACCCCGGTGGACGCAGGCGAGGCGGTGGGCGCGTGGCTGGGCGGCGGGGCCGAGTACCTGCCGCAGGCGGATGCGGACCTGGGCGGGCGGATGGAGGCCGCGTTCCGGGCGGCGTTCGCGGCGGGGCACCGGCGCGTGGTCATCATCGGCTCGGACCTGCCGGGGCTCTCGGCCGACGTGCTGCGCGACGCGTTCCGCCGGCTCGATTCCCATCCCGCCGTGCTGGGGCCCGCCCGCGACGGGGGATACTACCTGCTTGGATTGCGAGGGATGGTGCCCGAGATCTTCCGTGACATCCCCTGGAGCACCGGAGCGGTGTTCGAGCGAACCGTCCAGCGGCTGGCGGCGCGGGGCATTACCCCCGCGCGGCTGCCGGTGCTGGGCGACGTGGACGTGGCGGCGGACCTCCCCGCCGGCTGGCGCGAGTGGGCGCTGCGGGAAGGCGCGGTGACGGCATGAAGGTGCTCGACTTCGTCCTCTCGATGTTCGGCAGCAGCCCGTTCGAATGGATCGCGGTGGTGTTCGGCATCGCCAGCGTGTACCTGAGCGTGCGCGAGAACGTGTGGAGCTGGCCCACGGGCATCATCAACGTGTCGATGTACGTGGTCATCTTCCTCGAGGCCAAGCTCTACGCCGACATGGGGCTGCAGGTGTTCTACATCGTCATCTCGTTCTACGGCTGGTGGAACTGGCTGTACGGCGGCGCCAACCACAGCGAGCTGCACATCACCCGCCTCTCGCGCCGGCTGATGGCGATCCTTCCCGTGGCGGGTGTGCTGGGGTCGCTGGCGCTCGGCTGGTTCCTGCACCAGACCACCGACGCCGCGCTGCCGTACGTCGATTCCACGCTCACCGTGGCCAGCCTGATCGCGCAGTACCTGATGACCAGGAAGGTGCTGGAGAACTGGATCATCTGGGTGACGGCGGACGTGGCGTACATCGGGATGTACATCTACAAGGAGCTGTATCCCACGGCGTTCCTGTACGCGGTGTTCCTGGTGCTGGCCAGCATGGGGTGGTTCGAGTGGAAGCGCTCGTGGCAGCGGCAGCCGGCGGAAGGGCTCGCCGCGTCGTGAGCCGCCCGCTGCGCGTGGTGGTCACCGGCTCCGAATCCACCGGCAAGACCACGCTGGCCGCGCGCCTGGCCGCGCACTACGGCACCCCGTGGACGCCCGAGTTCGCCCGCACGTACGTGGACGCCCTCGCCCGCCCGCTCACCCGCGGCGACGTGGAGCCGATCGCCCGCGGCCAGCTGGCCGGCGAGCGCGACGCCGTGCCGCGCGCCGGCCGCCTGCTGGTGCTGGACACCGACGTGCTGAGCACGCTGGTGTACGGCGAGCACTACTACGGCCACGCCCCCGGCTGGATCGCCGCTGCGCTGCGCCGGCACCCGGCCGATCTCTACCTCCTCTGCGACGTCGACGCCCCCTGGGTCCCCGACCCGCAGCGCGACCGCGGCGACGCGCGCGACGAGATGCACGCCCTGTTCGCCGCCGCCGTCCGCCGCACCGGCGTCCCCACCGTGCTGGTCCGCGGCGACTGGGACCAGCGCTTCCGCACGGCCGTGGCGGCGGTGGATGCGCTGCTCGCCGCGCACTCCGACGTCCGGACGGGCAGCTGAGGCCGCGGGCTCGGCGGTGGCGAGGCGTCGAGAGATGCATCCGCGCGGCCGCGGCGGCCCCCCTCCCCCGGCCCCTCC
>DASSME010000292.1:0-19136 GCA_035689035.1 Longimicrobium sp.
CGGCAGGTTCACGGTGGTGCGGCTGAGCTCCAGCGAGACGGGGTACTCGCGGCTCCCCGCCCAGCGGCGGTACGGCGCCAGGTGCGGCACGCTGTATTCGATCAGCTCACCGAACTGGATCCCCGCGGCGGCGCCGGCGCGCAGCACCGCGGCCCGGTCGGCCACGCGAACCACGTAGTGCGAGTAGGTGGCGCCCTCCACCAGCGGGGGAAGGATCACCCCCGGCGCTCCCCGCAGCCGCCCGGCGTAGAGCCGGGCGAGCGCGCGCCGGTGCTCCACCACTTTATCATAGCGCGCCAGCTGCACCAGCCCAACCGCCGCCTCCACGTCCAGCATGCGCTCGCCGGCGTCGGGGGGGAAGTGGATGCGCTCGTCCAGGTGGTACGCCTTGGTGAGCCGGTTGAGCAGCGGGGTCCGCTCCTGCAGCGTGTAGGCGGCGCCGTACAGCGGCCGGGTGAACGCCGCGGCGGCCGCCAGCAGGTAGGCGCGCCGCAGCAGCGACTTGGCGGCCGCGGGATGATGATAACGCGCCTCCCGCCACGCGCGCACCCGCGCCTCGACCTCGGGGTCGGACGTGGTGAGCATCCCCCCGAAGATGGAGGTGACCAGCTTGCTCACGTTCAGCCCGAAGATCGCCGCGTCGCCCTCGGCCGCCACCATCCGCCCGCCGCGCTCGGCGCCGAAGGCGTGCGCGCAGTCCTGCACGATCCAGATGCGGTGCCCGTGGCGCACCTCGGCCGCGCGGACGATCTCGCGCAGCCGCCCGGTGTCGAGCGGGTACCCGAACAGGTGCGTGGCCACCACCGCGCGGGTGCGCGGCCCGATGGCGGCCTCCACCTCGTCCAGCCGCATGTTGAAGTCGTACGGGTCGGCGTCCACGAAGCGCGGCTCGTTCCCGCTCAGCACCACCGCGTGCGCCACCACCGAGCAGGTGTACGCGGGGATCACCACCTCGGCGCCGCGGACCTCCATCGCGCCCAGGAAGGCGTGCAGCGCGCTGCGCCCGTAGGGGAACGCCAGCGCCGCCCGCGCGCCGAAGCGGCGGGCGAAGGCGTCCTCGAAGCGCTCCACCGTGCCGCCGGGCGCGGCGAGGAGCGCGCGCAGCTCGCCGCGCCCCAGCGCGGGGCTCAGGCGGGGGATCATCCGGGCTTGCGTGCCTCGATCACCTGGTAGAACCCCCAGCCGCGGCAGGTGGCGTGGTCGACCCACCCGAGCGCGCCCTCCGCCGCGCGCAGCGCGGGGAACACGTCGGCCAGGCGGCGGAAGCCGGGCTGGTGGTTGGTGATGCGCAGGTCGGTGAAGGCGTTGAACAGCGCCCGGCACTCGCCGTTGGTGCAGGCGTTCAGGATCGGCACGCCGAACAGCTCCAGCAGCGCCGTCCCCGCCGTGTCGCCCTCTTCCTGGCGCTGGCGCAGCCGCTCCAGCAGCGCCGCGGGGCGGCGCGAGACCTTCGAGGCCGCGCGGAAGGCGGCGCGCGCGGACACGGTGGCCCACCACTTGGGGTTTCCGCTGCGGTAGAGCATCACCACCAGCCGCCCCCCCGGGCGCAGCACCCGGTGGATCTCGGCGATCCCGCGGTGGATGTCGGGGGTGTGGTGCAGCACCCCGGCGCTCAGCGCCGCGTCGAACGACGCGTCGGGGAAGGGGAGGTGCTCGGCGTCGGCGTGCAGCAGCCGCACCCGCTCCTCGTGCCCCATCTCGCGCGCCCCGGCGAGCGCCCGCTCGATCGAGCGCTCCGACATGTCGATGGCGGTGACGCAGGCGCCGAGCGGGGCCAGGTGGTTCACCACCGTCCCCTGCCCGCACCCCACCTCCAGCGTTTCCACGCCGTTCCACTCGTACCGGCCCAGGATCTGGTAGAAGTAGGGCTCGGTGGCGCGGTACCAGTCCAGGAATTCGCGATAGCTCTTCCAACCCCCGCCGCCGCAGGGGTTCGAGTCCCAGAACTCCGCCGCCGCGCGCTTGGTGGCGCCGGCGTCCGTCAGCAGCAGCTCGGTTCCCACCGGGTGCTCTCCCCCCCATAAAGGCACGGCCACGCGCCGCGCGGGATCAACGTTCGCGCCGGGTGCGGTGGCGCGGAAACCGGCTGTCATCCTTCAGACCCTCGTCTGGAACCCGGCCCTCTCGATCGGCGCGCCGTGCGCCCCTCCCGGCTCACGCGGGGGCGAGCGCCTTCTCGTACACCCGGATGGTGCGGGTGCGGAACGGCACCGCCTCCACCTCGGCAAAGCCCAGCTTCTGCAGGTACTTCTTCATCGGCACGTTGCGGTCGTCGCAGGCACCCCACACGCCGGGGCACCCCCGGCGGCGCAGCTCGTCGAAGACGGCGTTCACCGTGGCCAGCACGGCCTGGCGCCCCAGCGGCGTGCCCTTGTACGCGTTGGCCACCGCCATCGCGCCCCAGTGGTGGCGCGGCCAGCGCACCTGGCGCAGCTTGCGGCCGTCGTCCAGCAGGTCGCGCAGGTCGGCCGGCGAGAGCTTCCCCGCCGCCATCCGCCAGAGCGCCAGCGCCCCCAGCGCCGCGCGGTGCCGCCGCTTGAGCGCGGCGTTGAACGCGTCGTAGTCCGGGAAGCCGCTGGCGTACCCCACGATCTCGCCGCCGGCCTCGTACACCCAGGTGAAGCCGTGCGGCGACCGTGCCAGCTCCGCGTAGAAGCGGCGCAGGTACGGCATCCCCAGCTTCACCGAAACCTCGTTGGGGCTCCACGACGCGGCGTGGAGCCGGCAGATCCGCGCCACGTCGGCCCCGGTCATGTGCCGCAGCACCGGAGCCGCCCCGCCTCCGCCGGCCTCGCCGCCGTCCGCGGCCCCCTCCTCCGCCGCCGTCACGCGATCCGCGCGGCCCAGTCGCGCAGCGTCACGAAGTGGTGGTCGGCCGCGATCAGGTCCATCGCCCGGCGGAAGAGGTCGACCTTCTTCTCCACCGGCATCAGCAGCGCCTGCGGAACGTACACCCCGTCGGCACCGGTGGGAACCTGGCCGGCCAGCTCGGGGTGGCTGTAGTCCACGAAGTCGGAGAGGTGAAACATGAACTGCACCGGCCGCCCCATCGCCCGCAGCACCCGGTAGCTCTGGCGGAACACCCCCATCCCCGTGGCCACCAGCCAGGTGGCGAAGAAGGGGATGCGCGCGCCGGGGACCACCGTGATCGGGAACTCCACGATCCCCCCGTGGCCGCGCCGCCCCAGCGTCCGCATCCCGGTGCGGTACGGCGCGGTCGGCGCGAACATGTAGCGCCCGTGCCCCAGCGTGGTCCGGTCCGCCGCCGAGCGGCTGCTCATCGTCTTCCAGTGCATGAACTTGAGCAGCGGCATCAGCGTGGTGGGGAAGACCGACGAGTCGTACAGGTAGCCGCGCCGCTTGAGAATCGGCAGCGCGTCGTCGCCCACGTTCCACCCCGGCGAGCGGAAGCCCACGGGGCGCGCGCCGGTCACCCGCTCGCACGCCTCCTCCATCCCCGCCAGCTCGCGCTCCTTCTCTTCGGCGGAGAGGAGACGGAAGCCCTGCGCGTGCGTCATGGTGTGGTTGGCGATCTCGTGCCCCTGGGCCGCCACGGCGCGGATCGCGTCGTGGCTGGGCTCATGGAGAAAATCGTGCCCGACCATGAACAGCGTGGCTTTCGCGCCGTACGGCTCCAGGAAGCGCGAGAACGCCGCGAGCCCCATGCGCAGCTCGGCCTTGGTGTAGCCCCCCGCGCGGCGGCACCCGATCCCCTTGTAGTTGGAGAGCAGGGTGTCGATGTCGCTCGACACGGCGGCTGGCGGCGTGCTCATGCCGGCAGCCGCGGTGCGCGGGGATCGGCGCTCCCGGCCGCCGCGTGGCGAACGGGGCGGCGGATGGCCCCGCGGCGATGCGCCGGGATGGTCGCTCTGGGCACGTACGTCCGGGTTCGAGGTTGCGGCGCGGGCATCGGCGTCACACCGCCAGCGAGGCGCGTGCCTCGCCGTCGCGCGCCAGGGCCTCGACGTCGACGGGCCGGGGCTCGAACGCGGCCGCGGCGAGGTCGGCGCTCTCGAAGTAGCGCGCCGAGGCCATGTGGATGGCCACGAACGGCCGCCCGCACTCCAGCGAGCGCAGCCGCGTACCCTTTTCGGCGCGCAGCACGTCGTCGATCCGCACGCCTTCGGCGGCGACGCGGACCGTGCGGCGCAGCGAGAGCGGCGCGGGCTTGCCGCCGCTGATCAGGAGGCGGACGAGCGCGCGCTTCACCGCGTTCCCCAGCCCCACGCTGCGCATCAGCGTCAGGTTCACCGGCCGCAGCACCAGGAAGCGGCCGGGGGAGGGGAGCGCGCGCGGCACCGCCTGGAAGGGCGCGTCCACGGTGATCTCGCCGCCGTTCACCGTCGCCCTGCCGGTGCCGGTGCCCTGGGTGGTGACGAAGCCGCCGCGCGCGTCCTCGCCCGCGTAGCCGCCGTCGTTCACCAGCACGCGGCCGTCGCCGCGCCCGAAGACCTTCACCACGCCGCCGTTGGAGGCGCCCACCACCACGTAGTGCCGCGCGGTGGAGCGCACGTGCAGCCCCGCCGCCGTGAAGTCGGCCGCGCCCTCGCGCTCGCGCGGCAGCGGCGGCACCGCTTCGGCGATGTGCGGCCCGTGCTCCAGCAGCAGCAGGTAGTTGGCCGAGAGCGGCGCCAGGTTGGCCACGTCGATCCCGTCGAGCGTCACCGTCCGCCGCGCGGAGATCGACGCGGCCATCGCCCGGACGATCGCGGCGGCGGTGGCGTTGCCGCGCGCGGCGAGGAGCGCCAGGCCGCCGGGGTAGAACACCCCCGTGCGCCGGCTGCCGTACTCGCCGCCGAAGCTGCCGTCCGGGTGGACGAACCAGGCCAGGAACTCGGCCGCCCGCGCCAGAGCCGCGTCCAGCTCGGCCGAGGGACGGAGCTCGCGCAGCTGGGCCAGGTAGTAGACGCACAGCGTCTGGTACCCCGGGTCCGCGCCCAGGTACTCCAGGAACCACCCCTCGGGCGACTGGTGCGCCAGGATCGACGCCAGCAGCTCGTCGGCCCGCCGCCCGTAGCGCTCGTCGCCGAAGAAGGCGCCGGCGCGGGCCAGCGAGAGCGCCGCGCCCGCCAAGTGGTTGGCGATGTGCCCATGCTCCTCGCCGTGCGCGGTGAGGAAGTCGGCCGCGCGGCGGAGAGCGGCCTCCACCCCCTGCCGGAAGGCCGCGCCGCATTCGTCGCGGACGGCGAGGTACCCCGCCAGCAGCGGGTGGAGGAGGAACGCCGCCGCGCCGAACGAGTGCTCGTGGGGGAACGCCTGGTCCCACGACCCGTCCGCGTGCTGCACCGACGCGGCGAAGGCGAGCCCGGAGCGTACGGACGCGGCGAGCACCGCCCGCTCCGCCCCCCCGGCCGGCGGCGCGTGCCGCAGCAGCCAGGCGGGGAGCAGGACGTTGCGCTGGAAGGTGGCCTCGGGGAAGTCCACCAGCTTCCACCCCCAGAAGCGCCGGTCGAAGCAGCCGTGCGCGGGGGCGTGCGGGTCGCGGTTCTGCTCGCTGAGCGCGCGGCGGCAGGCGCGCTCCACCTGCGCGCGGACCTCAGCCAGCCACATCGCCGTCGAAGAACGCCCGCATCCACAGCTCGATGGAGAGCAGCCCCCACAGGGCGCGCCCGTACGAGCGCTCGCCGCTGAGCAGCGCCTCGACCCCGTCGCCCTTCAGCAGCCCGCGCTGCCGCGCCCGCCCGTCCAGGAGCGTGTCGCGCACGAACTCGCGCACCGGGCCGCCGCCGTACCACTCGGTGAGGGGGACGGGGAAGCCCATCTTGTCGCGCCGCGCGAAGATCTCGGGCGGAACCACGTGCTTCACCACCTCGCGGAAGAGGTGCTTGCTGCGCCCGCCGTTGTACTTCACCCGCGGCGGCACCGACGCCACCAGCTCGGCGATGCGGTGGTCCAGCAGGGGGACGCGGCTCTCCAGCGACACCGCCATGCTGGTGCGGTCTTCCACCTGGAGCAGCGCGGGGAGGAGCGTCTTCAGGTCGAAGCGCGTCATCCGGTTGATCAGCGAGCGGCACTGCCCCTCGGCGAACACCTCGCGGTACGCCTCGAGCGGGCTGTAGCCGTCGCACCCGGCGAACGCCTCGGTTGCGACCAGCCCCTGCAGCCCGGCGCTGCGGTCGATCAGCCGGTAGTAGCGCAGGTCGGCCGGGCCGAACACCCCGTCCTGCCACAGGTACTTCAGCAGCGGCTGGTACCCCTGCAGCTCGGTCAGGTTGGGGAGGATCGACTCGAAGGTGACTACGTACTTGTCGTCTTCCTGCGTCCCCTCGATCCCGCCCTTGATGCACTCCTCCAGGTAGGCGATCAGGTAGCGGGTGTAGCCGCCGAACACCTCGTCGCCGCCCTGGCCGCCCAGCACCACCTTCACGTGCTCCTTGGCCAGCTTCGAGACGAAGTACTGCGGGAACACGCCGGGCCCGGCCACCGGCTCGTCCATGAAGTGCATCAGCCGCGGCATCACGTCCACGAAGTCGGCCGCGCCGGGGAAGATCTCGTGGTACACCGCGCCGGTGCGCTCCGCCACCGTCTTCGCGTAACGCGTCTCGTCGAACTGCGGGCCGTCGCGGAAGCCGCCGGTGAAGGTGTGCAGCGGGCCGGGAAGGAGCGACGCGGCCACGCAGCTCACGGTGGACGAATCGAGCCCGCCCGAGAGGTGCGCGCCCACCGGCACGTCGGCGCGCAGCTGGATGCGCACCGCGTCTTCGAGCAGGCGCAGGAGCTGGTGCTGCACCGCCTCGTCGGTGGCGCCGGCGTCGATGGTGTAGTCCAGGTCCCAGTACTTGCGCACCTCCACGCGGCCGTCGGCGCGCACGGTCATCGCGTGCCCGGGGAGGAGCTTGCGCACGCCGCGGAAGAGCGTCTTGTCGCCCAGGCAGAACTGGAAGGTGAGGTAGTCGGCCAGCCCGTTGCGGTCCAGCCCCGGCGTGACCGCCCCCGAAGCGAAGAGCGCCTTGATCTCGGACGCGAAGACGAAGGAGCCGCCCGCCACCGCGTAGTAGAACGGCTTGACGCCGAAGCGGTCGCGCGCGGCGAACAGGGTGCGCGTGGCCGAATCCCAGATGGCGAACGCGAACATCCCGTTCAGCCGGTGCAGGCACTCGGGGCCCTCGTCCTCCCACAGGTGGAGGATCACCTCGGTGTCGGTGTGCGAGCGGAACACGTGCCCGCGGCCCACCAGGAGCTGGCGCAGCTCCAGGTAGTTGTAGATCTCGCCGTTGAAGGTGATCCAGTAGCGCCCGTGCTCGTCGGTCATCGGCTGCCGCCCGCTCTCGGACAGGTCGATGATCGACAGCCGCCGGTGCCCCAGCCCCAGGCTCCCGTCGTGGTGAAAGCCCTCGCCGTCGGGCCCGCGGTGGCGCAGCGCGTGCGCCATGGCGGCGAGCTCGCCCTGGCCCGCCGCCCGGTCACGGTCGAAGTGGTAGATCCCGCAGATGCCGCACATGAATCGGTGTCTTTCCCGGCCTTACAGGCTGATGCGGCTGGCGGTGCGCATGCGCACCCCGCGCAGCCCGAAGCGGCTCAGCGCCGCGTCGCGGTCGTGCCGGTACAGCTTGCGCAGCCCGCGGTACTGGCTGGCCCACCCGCCGAACGGCCAGTGGTACAGCACCGCCATGGCGAGGTAGCCCAGGGTGGTGATGCTGCTCACCATCTTGCTGGCGCTGGCCTTCTGGTCGTAGCGCAGCACGAACGGCACCTCGGCGAAGCGGCACCCCAGCAGGTGCAGCTTGACCACCGTCTCGAGGGTGGAGGTGAAGCCCAGGCCGCGCAGCTGCAGGAACTGGTTTCCGTACACCCGCACCGCGTCCTGCAGCACCCGCCCGCGGTAGGCGCGGTAGCCGCACGAGTAGTCGCGCAGCCCGGGGATGTTGAAGATCAGCTTCATGAACAGGTTGGCCGCGCGGCTGATGAAGGCGCGGTACCCGGTCACCCCCTTCTGCCCGCCGCCCGGCTGGAAGCGCGAGGTGTTCACCACGTCGAACCCCTCGGCCACCTTGTCGATCAGGCGCTCCAGGAACTCGGGCTCGTGCGTATCGTCGCAGTCCAGCCGCACCACCAGGTCGTCGGGGGCGCAGCGCGCGGCCACGAACTCGAAGGCGTCGCGCTCGGTCTCGCCCAGGCCGCGGTTGATGGAGTGCGTCACCACCGACATCGGGTAGGTGAGCTGGTACTCTTCCAGCAGCTCGGCGGTGCCGTCGGTGCTCCCGTCGTCGACCACCACCACGTGCCAGCCGTCGGGGTACGCGGCCAGGGCCGCCTGGAGCTTGGGAAGCAGCCGCGGCAGCGAGTCGGCCTCGTTGTACGCCGGAAGGATCACCCAGATCATCGTGCGCTCACTTCGGTTCCATCGTGAATCGTCCCGCGGGCCCGCACTCCGGGCCTCACCTTCGGTCCTTCACTCCCCGCTCCGGCCGCGTGACCTGCTCCCGTTTTCGGGGTCACACGGAGCAACGGAGACGAACGGAGGCAACGGAGAACCTGCACCGCGCTCCGCTCCTCCGTCGATCTCTTCGCAGTCCAGTCACTCCCCAGGAAAGACGAATGTCATCCCGAAGGAGCCTAAGCGACTGAAGGATCTATACTTACCACCCGTGTCACAACCTGACAACCCTTTGCCGTGCCACTGGCCGGCCGAACCGCTCGCCCTTCTAACTCCGCTGATCGACCAGCGACGGACGCACCTCGCCCTCCGCCGGGCGGTCGCGGCGCAGCGTGTCGGACGCCTCCTCCACGTAGCGGCGGCCGCAGTCGTCGCAGCCGGCGCGGCCGTCGGCCACGCGCAGGGTGGCGCCGCACTCGCACGCCCACCCGATGCGGCGCGCGGGGACGCCGGCCATCAGCGCGTACGGCGGCACGTCGCGGGTCACCACCGCCCCCGCCGCCACGAACGCCCACTCGCCGACCGTGGTGCCGCAGACGATGGTGGCGTTGGCGCCGATGCTGGCGCCGGTCTTCACCCGCGTCTCGGCATAGTCGGCGCTGGTGTTGCGCGGGAAGGCCGAGCGCGGGGTGCGCACGTTGGTGAACACCATGCTGGGGCCGCAGAAGGCGTAGTCTTCCAGCACCACGCCCTCGTACAGCGACACGTTGTTCTGGATCTTCACCCCGCGCCCCACGGTCACCCGCGGCGCCACGAACACGTTCTGCCCCAGCGAGCACCCCGGCCCGATCACCGCGCCGCCCGACACGTGGCTGAAGTGCCACACCTTGGTCCCCGCGCCGATCTCCGCGCCTTCGTCGACGATCGCCGTGGGATGCGCGTAGTACGGCTTCTGCTCGTCCGCCATCGCCGGCCTCAGTAGTCCAGCGGCAGCGACACGGTCCGCCCGTCGCGCGCCGAAAGGTAGATGCCGATCAGCAGCTCCAGCGAGCGCAGCCCTTCGCGGCCGTCGGTCTCGGGGGCCGCCTCGCCGCGCAGGGTGGCGATCACGTTCTCGTAGTAGCGCGGGTGGCCGAAGCCGTAGACCGAGGTGGTCTGGTAGCTGGCCTCGCGCACCTTCTCGTCGTCTTCGCTGGGCTCGGCGAACTCCCAGTGCTCGATCTCGTTGATCGCCACGCCGCCCAGCCGCACGGTCCCCTTCTCGCCGATGATGGTGATCGACCCTTCCAGGTTCCGGGGATAGGTGAGCATGGTCACGTTCAGCGACCCCAGCGCCCCCGAGCGCCAGCGCACGTTCACCACCCCGGTGTCTTCGACCTGGATGTTGCGCGCCAGCGTGGCGGTGAGCGCCTGCACGCTCTCCACCGGGCCCACCAGCCAGTCCAGCAGGTCCACGTAGTGGCTGGCCTGGTTCATCAGCGCGCCGCCGTCGAACTCCCAGGTGCCCCGCCAGCTCGCGCTGTCGTAGTACTCCTGCGGCCGGTTCCAGAACACGTTCACGTTCACCATGTAGATCCGCCCGAAGCGCCGCTCGTCCACCGCGCGCTTCAGAAGCTGCACGGTGGCGTTCATGCGGTTCTGCTTCACCACGAACAGGTGCACGCCCGCCTGGTCGGCGGCGTGCACCAGCCGCTTGCCGTCCTTCCAGCGGGTGGCCATCGGCTTCTCGGTGATCACGTGGCGGCCGGCCTGGGCCACCTGTATCCCCTGCTCGGCGTGCAGCCCGCTGGGCGTGGCCAGCACCACCACGTCGGCGTCGCTTTCGGCCAGCAGCTCGTCGAGCCGGGCGAAGGGGCGCGCGCCGGTGCGCTCGGCCGCGCTGCACAGCGCCTCCGGGTCACAATCGCAGACGGCCACCACCTCGGCGTGCTCGGCGTGGACCTTGAGCGCCTCGAAGTGCTTCTCGGAGATGCGGCCGCACCCCACCACCGCGAAGCGGATGGGGCGGCCGGTGATCGGCTGGGCGCTGTGCACGCGCATGTGGCGCGGCATCAGGCCGCCCCCGCGTAGAAGCGCTCCACCGCCCGCGCCACCCGCTCGCGCTCGTCCGCTTCCAGCTCGGGGTAGACGGGGATCGACAGCACCTCGGCCGAGGCGCGCTCGGCCTGGGGGAAGTCGCCCTCGCCGTAGCCCAGGTACTGGAAGCAGGGCTGCAGGTGCAGCGGCCGGGGATAATAGACCGCGCAGCCGATCCCCTCGGCCTGCAGCGCCTCGCGCAGCCGGTCGCGGCCGTTCACCCGCAGCGTGTACTGGTTGTACACCGACTCGCTGGTCTCCGGGACGCGGGGACGGACCAGGTGCCCCGCCGCCTCCAGCGCCTCGAAGCGCGCGTGGTACCAGGCGGCGTGCTCGCGGCGGGCGGCGCTCCACCCGTCCAGGTGCGGGAGCTTGGCCAGCAGGACGGCGGCCTGCAGCGCGTCGAGCCGGGAGTTGAGCCCCACCTCGTCGTGGTGGTACATCTTCACCCCGCCGTGCGTGCGCAGCCGCCGGATGCGCTCGGCGAAGGCGGCGTCGGGCGTCACCACCATCCCGCCGTCGCCGAACGCGCCCAGGTTCTTGCTGGGGAAGAAGGAGAAGGCGGTGGCGTCGCCCAGCTGCCCCGTGTTCCTCCACTCGCCGCCGACCACCTCGCGCGCGCCGATCGACTGCGCGCTGTCTTCCAGCACGAACACGCCGCGGCGCCGGGCGATCTCGAGCACCCGCTCCATCCCCGACATCAGCCCGAACAGGTGCACGGGGACGATGGCCCGGGTGCGCGGGGTGATCGCGGCCTCCAGCTGCGCCGGGTCCAGGTTGAAGGTGACGGGGTCGATGTCCACGAACACCGCGCGCCCGCCTGCGTTGTGGATCGTCCCCGCGGTGGCGAAGAAGGTGAAGGGGGTGGTCACCACCTCGTCACCCGGCTGCAGGTCCAGCGCCTTGAGCGCCAGCAGGAGCGCGTCGGTCCCGCTGGCCACGCCGATGGCGTGCTCCACGCCGGCGTACGCCGCCACCGCCGCCTCGAGCTCCTGCACCACCGGGCCCAGGATGAACGTCTGCTCGCGCAGCACCCGCTCGATCTGGAGCCGCACGTCGCTTTCCACGCGGGCGAACTGCCGTTTCAGGTCCAACAAGGCAACGGACATCAAACGCCTTCGGTTGCAAGGTTGTGCACGATCGGGGCGGCCTCGGGCGCGTGCCCGGCCAGCGCGGCCGCCACACGCTCGGCCGCGCGCCCGTCCCACCCCTCGGGGCAGCGCTCGCCCGGCGCGGCGCGCCCCTGGGCGACGGCCTTCTCGGCCGCGCGGGCGATCCCCCCGGCGGTCAGCGGCCAGGGCGCCAGCCGGTTGGTCCCCTCGGCCACCGTCACCGGCCGCTCGGTGGTCTCGCGCAGGGTGACGCAGGGCACGCCCAGCGCGGTGGTCTCCTCCTGCAGCCCGCCGCTGTCGGTGAGCACCACGGCCGCGCCGTCCACCAGCCCCACCATCTCGCGGTAGCCGAGCGGATCGACCGTCGTGAGCGGCGCCATGGCGCCCCCCAGCCCGAACTCCTCCGCCCGCCGCCGCGTCCTGGGGTGGACCGGAAAGACGACGGGCATCCGCTCCGCCACCCGCGCCAGCCCCGCGAGGACGGCCGAGAGCGCGGCGGGGTCGTCCACGTTGGACGGCCGGTGCAGGGTGGCCACGGCGTAGCGGCCGGGGTGCACGCCCAGGCGCCGCGGCACCTCCAGCGCCCGCGCGGCGGGGAGCTGGGCCAGCAGCGAGTCGATCATCACGTTCCCCACGAACACCACCCGCCCGGGCTCGATCCCCTCGGCGGCCAGGTTGGGGTGCGCGTCGCGGCTGGGGGTCAGCAGCAGGTCGGCCAGCCGGTCGGTGAGCACGCGGTTCACCTCCTCGGGCATCCGCCAGTCGCCGCTGCGCAGCCCCGCCTCCACGTGCGCGATGCGGCACCCCAGCTCGTGGCGCAGCTTGGAGGCGACCAGGGCGCACGCCAGCGTGCTGTTCACGTCGCCGACCACCACCACCCAGTGGGGGCGCACGCGCTGCAGCACCGGCTCGAACGCCTCCATCACGCGCGCCGTCTGCACGGCGTGCGAAGCCGACCCGACCTCCAGGTGGAAGTCGGGCTCGGGGAGCCCCAGGTCGGCGAAGAAGGCGTCCGACATCGCCGCGTCGTAGTGCTGGCCGGTGTGCACCAGCACCGCCTGGGCCCCCGCGCGCGCGAGCGCGGCGAGGATCGGCGCGACCTTCATGAAGTTCGGCCGCGCCCCGGCTACCACCAGCACCTTCATCGCCCGCAGGCCCCCGCCCCGCCCCCCGGTCACCCGGCCGATACCAGCCGCAGACGCGGCTGGGGAGCGGGGCGGCGCGACAGCCCGATCACGTGCTGGGGCGGGTCGCGCATCACCCCGCGGGTGTCCACCACCAGCCGCGCCAGCTCGGCCACGCGGGCGTAGTCGATCCCGCTGTGGTCGGTCACCACCAGCACCAGGTCGGCGCCTTCCAGCACCCCGTCGGAAAGCTCCACGCTGTGCATGGGGAGCCCCTGGACCGGGGTGTGGCCGTCGTCGTGGATCGTCTCGCAGAAGGGGTCGTGGAAGCTCACCTCGGCGCCCTTCTCCTGCAGCTGCCGGATGATCTCCAGCGCCGGGCTCTCGCGCAGGTCGTCGATGTCCTTCTTGTAGGCGACGCCCAGGATCAGCACGCGGCTCCCCTTGACCGCCTTGCGCGCGTCGTTCAGGCAGTCGCTGACCTTCTGCACCACGAACTGCGGCATCTCGGAGTTGATCTCGCTGGCCAGCTCGATCATGCGGGTGCGGAAGGCCAGCGTGCGCATCTTCCAGCTCAGGTAGTGCGGGTCGAGCGGGATGCAGTGCCCGCCCAGCCCCGGGCCGGGGGTGAACTTCATGAAGCCGAACGGCTTGGTGGCCACCGCGTCGATCACCTCCCACACGTCCACGCCCAGCCGGTCGCACGCCTGGGCCAGCTCGTTGGCCAGCGCGATGTTGATCATCCGGAAGGTGTTCTCGTACACCTTGGTGAGCTCGGCCGCCTCGGCGCTCTCCACCGGCACCATCACCTCGAATACGCGCGAGTACAGCGCCAGCCCCGCGTCGCGGCACGCCGGGGTGACCCCGCCCAGCACCTTGGGGGTGTTGCGGGTGTGCCACACCGGGTTGCCGGGGTCCACCCGCTCGGGGCTGAAGCAGAGGAAGAAGTCCTCGCCCACCCGCAGCCCCGTCTCCTCCAGGATCGGGAGGAGCACCTCGCGGGTGGTGCCGGGGTAGGTGGTGCTCTCCAGGATCACCACCTGCCCCGCGCGCAGCCCGTGCATCACCGCCTGCGCGGCGGCGATCACGTACGAGAGGTCGGGGTCCTTGGTCTTGTTGAGCGGGGTGGGGACGCAGATCGACACCGCGTCGCACTCGGCCAGCCGCGACAGGTCGCTGGTGGCCGAGAGCGTTCCCGCCTCCACGAAGGAGGCCAGCACCTCCGAGGGCACGTCCTGGATGTGGCTGGCCCCCGCGTTGATCCCCTCCACCACGCGCTCGGAGATGTCGAAGCCGAGCACCGGGAAGCCGCTGCGCGCCACCTCCACCGCCAGCGGCAGCCCCACGTACCCCAGCCCCAGCACCCCCACCACCGCCTCGCGCCGGTCGACCCGCGCGGCCAGCTCGTCGGCCGCGGCCGGCGGCCTCGCGGCGCCGGCCAGCGCCACCGCGGGCCCCTGCTCACCTCTGCTCGTCATCGCTCAGTCGCTCTTCGCAAAAATCCGGGTCCGCGGGCGCCACGCAGGCCGCCGCGGAAAGGGTAGAAAGGTAACGGAAGGAGCGGAGCCCGCAACCCGCGGAGACCCCGCTCCCCGGCCTCAGTCGGCCGCGGCCGGCGAACCGGCGCCCCGCTCGCGCAGCGGGCTCACGCACTCGGGCACCAGCTCGCAGAGCGCGTTCAGCGAGTCGCCGGGGTCGCCCACGGCGGCGGCGGCGCCCAGCCGGTCGAGCCCGGCGGTCAGCGTGTGCCGGTCGGGCTCGAAGGTGCGCACCACGTGGATCTTGGGGACCGCGGTGGACACCGTCTCCTCGCGGTCGCTCATCAGCTCCTCGTGCAGCTTCTCGCCGGGGCGCAGCCCCGTGAACACGATCGGCACGTCCTTGTACGGCTCCAGCCCCGACAGCCGCACCAGGTTCTCGGCCAGCTCCACGATGCGCACCGGCTCGCCCATGTCGAGCATGGCGATGCGGCGCTCGGCCTCGGGGAGGGCCGCGGCCTGCAGCACCAGCTGCACCGCCTCGGGGATGGTCATGAAGTAGCGCGTGACCTCGGGGTGCGTCACCGTGAGCGGCTGCCCCGCGGCCAGCTGCCGGCGGAAGAGCGGGATCACGCTCCCCTCGCTCCCCAGCACGTTGCCGAAGCGCACGGCGCGGAAGTCGGTGCGGCTCTGCGCCAGCGCGGGCCACCCCAGCACCACCTGCTCGGCCACGCGCTTGGTGGCGCCCATCACGCTGGAGGGGTGCACCGCCTTGTCGGTGCTGATCAGCACGAACTTGCGCGCGCCGAAGCGCGCCGCCATCTCGGCCACGCACAGCGTGCCCAGCACGTTGTTGCGCACCGCCTCCACCACGTTGTGCTCCATCAGCGGCACGTGCTTGTACGCCGCGGCGTGGAACACGAAGTCGGGGCGGCAGCCGGCGAACACGCGCTCCATCCGCCCCTGGTCGGTCACGTCGGCCACCACCGCCTCGATGCGCAGCCCGGGGTGCGCGTGCGCCAGGTCCAGGTGCACGAAGTAGAGCGGGCTCTCGGCCTGGTCCAGCACCACCAGCCGCGAGGGGCCGCACCCGGCGATCTGCCGCGCCAGCTCGCTGCCGATGCTCCCGGCGCCGCCGGTGACCAGCACGGTGCGCCCCTGCAGCTCGGCGCGGGGGCCGTCCAGCCCCAGCTCCACCGTCTCGCGCCCCAGCAGGTCCTCGATCTGCACCTTGCGCAGCTGCCCCAGCTGGGCGCGCCCGTCCAGCAGCTCGCGGATGGAGGGGACGATCTTGAACTCGATCCCCGTGCCCAGGCAGGCGTCCACCAGCCGGCGCATCTGGTCGCGCGTGGCCGAGGGGATGGCGATCACCAGCAGCTGCGGGGAGAGCCGCATGGCCGCCTCGGCCAGCCCCGCGGTGGTCCCCACCACGGGAACGCCGTGGATGTGCATCCCCGCCTTGTCGGGGTCGTCGTCCACCAGCCCCACCGGGCTCATCCCCGCGGCGCCGTCGCGCTGCAGCTCGCGCAGCAGCCGCTCGCTGGCGGCGCCCGCGCCGATGATCAGGGTGCGCTTGCCGGGGGCGGAGCGCCACGGGGTGAAACGCTCCTCGCGAAAGGCGCGCACCGCGAAGCGCAGCCCGCCGAACAGGAAGAGCGCGGTCACCGCGTCGAGCGCGAGGACCGAGCGGGGCATCCCCGACAGGTTCCCGCTCATGAAGAGCGCGGCCAGCGCCAGCCCGGTGCTGAGCAGCACCGCCTTCACCAGCGCCACCAGGTCGCTCATCCCCACGTTGCGCCACCAGCCGCGGAACAGGCCGAAGAGCCCGAACGAGGCCAGGCGGATGGTGAGCACGTACGGGAGCGTGGCCCAGTACAGCCGCGCGTGGTCGGGCGGGAGCTGGAAGTCGAAGCGCAGCGCGAACGCGGCGTAGTACCCCACCGGAATGAGGAACGCGTGCAGGACGACGAGGAGCACCCGGCGAAAACGGAGGAGACCCGGAGGCAGCATCAAGCCCAGTGGTGTGATGGGAAGCACGCGGCGGCGCCCGTTCCGGCGCCCGCGGCGGTCGTGGTCGTGCATTCCGGACGGCCGCGCCGCGCACCTTCGCGACGGGCTGACGCACGCACCTGCACGCGCGTCACATCGGCGGGGGCGTGTCCACGCGTGGCAGGTTTCGCGCCAGCGTTCCCGCCACCGCTCGCCGCGCGATACAGAATAACGCCTGAAGAGCGGTCCCGCTGCCCCTCCACGCACCCGAAACCGGACGCGATCGTGAACGCTGGCGCGGAAAGCGCCGCCGCCGCCATCCAGGCGCCGGTGGCGAGCCCCTCCTCCGCCGCGCGCGGCGCGAACCGCACGCCGAGGTCGCGCGTGAGGCGCGAAACGGCCGCGCGGCCGGGGCACGGGTGGTACACCCGGGCACGGTCCGCCACGGTGCGGCTCACCCGCGGCGGGCGCGCGCGAACTGCCGCGACCAGTAGCTGATCACCCGGTCGGCCCCGGCGCGGCGGATGGCGGTGAGCGCCTCCTCGTGCGCGCGGGGCCCGTCGAGCCACCCCAGCCGCGCCGCGGCCTCGATCATGGCGTACTCGCCCGAGACGTGGTAGGCGCAGACGGGGAACCCGGTCTCGTCCTTCACCCGGCGGATCACGTCGAGGTAGGCCAGCGCCGGCTTCACCATCACCATGTCGGCGCCCTCCTCGATGTCGAGCCGCACCTCGCGCAGCGCCTCGAGGACGTTGGCGGGGTCCATCTGCGCCGTCCTGCGGTCGCCGAAGGCGGGGGCGCTCTCGGCCACGTCGCGGAAGGGGCCGTAGAAGGCGCTGGCGTACTTGGCGGCGTACGAGAGGATCGCCGTCTGCCCGAACCCCGCGGCGTCGAGCGCCGCGCGGATGGCGCCCACCCGGCCGTCCATCATGTCGCTGGGCGCCACCACGTCGGCGCCGGCGGCGGCGTGGCTCACGGCGGTACGGGCCAGCAGCGGCACCGTCTCGTCGTTGTCCACGTCGCCGTCCACGACGATCCCGCAGTGGCCGTGGCTGGTGTACTCGCAGAGGCAGACGTCGGTGATCACCAGGAGCTCGGGGAGCTCGCGCTTGAGCAGCCGCACCGCCGTCTGCACGATCCCGTCGTCGCGCCAGGCGCCGGTGCCGCGCTCGTCCTTCTCGGCGGGAACGCCGAAGAGGAGGACGCCGCCCAGGCCGAGCGCGAGCGCCTCCTCGGCGTCCTTCAGCAGCTCGTCGGGCGAGGTCTGCTCCACGCCGGGCATGGAGTCGATCGCGCGGCGCACGCCCTGGCCGGGGACGGCGAAGAGCGGGAGGATCAGGTCGCCCGGCCGCACCTCGGTCTCGCGCGCCAGGGCGCGAAGCGGGGCGGTGCGGCGCATGCGCCGGGGCCGGTAGCCGGGAAAACGGGACATCAGCATCGATCTATCCTCCAGCGAGACCGGAAAACGGTTCCGGCCCGGTTCAGAAGGTCCACCCCAGCGAGGTGCTGAGCGCCTGCTCGCGCCACCCCGCGCCGTCGTCCAGCATCCACGTGGCCCGCAGCTCGCCGCGGGGCGCCAGGCGGACGGACGCGTCCACGCTGCCGCCGGTGCTGCGGCCGGTGCGCTGCGGCGTGTACAGGTTGCCGCCGCCCATGTACACGCCGCCGTTCAGGGAGCGGTCCGAGCGGTCGCGCACCCACCCGCGCGCGTCCAGGCGCAGGCGCGCGTCCCACGCGTCCGCGCGGAGATAGGCGGCGTACTCGCTCCCCTCGCCACCCAGCGGGTGCCCCAGCGGGCGGCCGCGCACCGCCCAGTTGCCCGGGAAGGTGGAGTTCAGGTACCAGGGCCCGTGCCCGCAGCACCAGTGCTTGAAGTAGGTGTACTCGCCGCCCACCCCCACCTCGGGGGCGCGGGGGAGCCCGGGAAAGAACAGGCCGATCACCCGCGCCGGCGTCTCGTCGAACGCCCCCGCCGCGTCGTCCGCGCCCCACTCGACGTAGGCGGTGGAAGCAAGCACCCGGTCCGTGGGCAGCCGGTAGCGCGCGTCCAGCGACACCACCTGGTTCTCGAAGCTGCTGCGCACGACGCCCAGCAGCATCCCCGCCAACTTCTTCGGGGTGATCGGGTCGCCCTCGCCGCCGAACATCGAGCCGCGGTTGGCGCCCAGCGTCAGCCGGGGATGCGGCTGCACCGCCACCCGCATCCCCCACAGGTTGGGATTGGTGGGGTGCCGCGCGGGGTCGTTCACCGGCCCCGCGAAGGTGTGCAGCGTCACCGGCCCCACGTGGCGGAACACCCACGGGAGATGGAACGGCCGCGTGCTCTCCAGCTCGATGCGCGGCAGGGGATCCGGGTCGGCGTAGACGATGCCGCCGGTGCGCCCCCAGCCGTACCCCACCTGCGCGCGGCCGACGGAGAGCTGGAAGCCGCCCACCCCCACCGCCGCGTCCCACTCGCGCAGCAGCGCTTCGCCGCCGCGGTACGCGCCCTCGCCGCTCAGGCTGGCCCAGGAGCTGGTGACGCCGGCGGCCAGGGTGGCGCGCAGGTCCGACACCTCGCGCAGCGGGAGCGGCTCCTGGCGCAACCCGGCGCCGTAGCCGACCACGGGCGCCAGCCGCCCCGTCCAGCGGTCGTAGCCGACGGCCGCGCGCGCACCGGCCAGCACCCGGGTGCCGGCGATCGGGCGCGCGGCAGGGTATGCGTATTCCGGGAACTCTTCCCCGAAGCGCGTCACCCAACCCATGGCGACCCGCCGCAGCGGCGGGTCGGGCGCGTTCTGCGCGGCCTCGGCGAGCGCGACGGCCACCTGCTGGCGCGGCACGGCGCGCTGCGCGGGGAAGAAGCGGGTGAGCCCCAGCGCCTCGGCCCGCCGCGCGGCCTGCACCGCCCAGTGCTCGAACGGCAGGAGCGGCGAGGCGCCGTACCGAGGCGAGGGCCCAGGGTCGGATATCACGATCGATTCGCTCGGCGCCGCCCCCGCGCCCGTTGCGGCGGACGTGCTGTCCTGCCCGGCCGCCAGCGACGGCGCCAGCGCGGCGA
>DASSME010000293.1:0-4270 GCA_035689035.1 Longimicrobium sp.
CAGAAACAACCGCAGTTCCTCTGTGGACTCTGTGAACTCTGTGAGAGACCGGCTGTTCAGGCCTGCGTCGTTCGGTAGATACCACCCGTTGCCACACTGGAACCAACTTTCTATTCAGCGCGACCACGCCTCCGCCGCGGACGTCCCGATGGCCGCAGCGCGAAGGATGTGTGACCGACGGTGCGCTACCCGCTCGTTTTTTCGCGCCGACCGGCCACAGATCCTTCGGCTTGCGACCGCTTGTTCATGCCGCGGCGACTGCGTGGTCAGCCTCAGGCTCAGGATGACGAGGCGGCGGGTTGGGTGCGGAATGCACAGTCATTTCCCACGAACGGTATCACGAATTGCCTATGGGTCGGCGAAACGGACGGAGGCCGCGGAGCGACGCATCGCCTCCGCGGCCTCGGGGAGCCGGGAACGGGCGAGCCACCGCGCCGTCACGCCAGGGCGGCGGCACCCTCGGAGGGGACGGAGCGCGGGAGCGGGCCGGGCCACTTGGGGGCGAAGAAGAACCAGAAGTAGCCGCCCACGATGATCGCGGTGATGAGCACGTTGACGATCCCGTAGACGCTCACGCTCACTCCGCCCATCACCGTGTACTGGTAGATGAACACGGCCGACGGCGCATAGTCGGTCCGCTCCATGTAGCGGTAGGTGCCGCCGGTCACGATCCCCACCAGGAAGCCGGCGATCACGAACCCCGGGAACCAGAAGTTCATGTACGCCAGGAAGTTGCCCGTGGGCCACGACTCGGGGTTCATTTCCCGCGCCGGCCGCGACGGCCGCACCACCCGCCCCTCGGCGATCTCGCGCAGGTAGATCCCGTCGTCCACCGGCGGCTTGTCGGGGAACAGGGTGCGCGGGATCGGGGCGGCCAGCAGGTCCACGTAGCTGCTCCCCCACCACACCCGCTCCAGGGTGAAGTAGTTGACCACCACCGAGCCGCGGTCGAACGAGCTGAAGCCGTGCGCCGAGGCCGCCAGGTCCGACAGCGCGTCGCTCACCAGCACGTCGGGCTGCCCCGAGTACTTTTCCCACGACCCGCCCGAGCGGAAGAGCGGCGCCGCCAGCAGGAACACGAACACCACGCTTCCCAGCGTGGCCGTGAGCGGCGTGATCAGCCGCGTGCGGCGCCGCACCGAGTAGTGGTGCATGAGCATGGCCAGCACCAGCACGGTGAGCACCGGCGAGCGGCCGCCGGTGGAGCCCATCGCCACCGCCATCCCCAGCACCACCAGCGACACCAGCGCCGTGCGGAGCCGCCCCGGCCGGTGGCGCAGCGAGTACACCGCCATCCCCGCGGTGAGGGTGAGCAGCAGCGCGTACAGGTTGGCCGTGTACCCCTTCCCCTGCATCAGCCGGGTGCGCATCCACATGTGCGCCCACAGGTTCAGCAGCCCGCCGATGCTGCTCAGGAACCACAGGTACAGCGCCACCCCCGCGCCGCCGCCCAGCACCACCGCCCGCGTGACCCGCCCCGGGGTGAAGCGCCGGGCGTGCAGCATGGGCATGCGGCCGGCGAACCACCCGGCGGCGCGCGAGTGCACGCCGGCCAGCGTCGCCAGGTACCCGGCGCCCATGACCACCAGGTACCGCATCACCGTGACGTCCAGGTCGCGCACCCAGGGGATGAACTGCAGGTCGGTGGACCGGTTCCCCACCGGGTCGATCCCCAGCAGGAAGAGGTAGATCAGGCCCAGGATGCCGTACCCGCTCAGGAACAGCTCGGGCGAGAACATGTCCACGGGCCGGCCCTCCCGCTCCGCCCGCGCGCGCCGCAGGAAGAGGGGGATCAGGTAGACGACGAAGAGCGCGGCCGTGGCCGTGAAGATGACCATCCGGGAGAGTCTGCCAGGTACGTGCGACGGCGCGGAGCCGTGGTGCGGATCCGCGGGATTCCCGTGAACGGAAGCGTTGAATTTACCCGCGCCGCCGCGACGGTGCCACCCCGGCCGCAGTGGGCGCCCGCGGGGTGCGGGTGTGCGCCGCCCGGCCGGTTCAGCGCGCGGCGGCGCCCCGCAGGCCGCCGACGCGGGCGAGCACGGCGTTCAGCACCGCGCGCGCTTCCCGGCGCGGCACCGCGCCGGCGGCGAAGAGCGCGGCGATGGCGAGCGGGGTGATCACCCCCAGCTTGACCGCCACCCCCGGCCAGAACGCCAGCCGCGAGGCCGCCAGCGACGCGAGCACCGCCGCCGTGAACACCGCCGCCAGCCGGGCGATGCGGCCCCACGGATACGGCACCGGGTAGGCGCGCCGCGTGCGCCAGCAGAGCCACGCCACCGTGGTGACGCGCGCCGTGAGCGTGGAGAGCGCCGCGCCCAGGCCGCCCAGCACCGGCACCAGCGCCACCAGCAGCGCCACGTCCACCACCGCCGAGGCCACGCTGGCGGCGCTCACCTCGCGCGTGCGCCGCGTGACCATCGCCCCGATCGCCACCATGTTGGCGGCGCCGCGCAGGATCAGCGCGCCCACGATCGGCCCCACCAGCACGTAGGCGGGCGCATAGGCCGGCGTGGCCACCACGGCCAGCGCCTCGCGCGCGAACATCGCCAGCGCCGTTCCCGCGGCGCCGGCGGCCAGCAGGTACCAGTACAGGGCACGGGCGTAGGTGCCCGGCGCGTCGGGCTCGCGCTGGATGGAGTGCGCGAACGGGGTCCACGCCAGGTCGATCGCCATGCTCACCAGCGTCACGAAGGTCGCCACCCGCGTGGCCACCCCGTACAGCCCCACCTCGCCCAGGGTGACCATGCGCGCCAGCACGTAGCGCTCGGCGTAGAGCAGCGCCCAGTACGCCACGTTCCCCACCACCAGCGGCGAGCCGTAGCGCACCAGCTCGCCCATCAGCGGGGCGGAAAGGCGCGGCGCGAACTCGTGCCGCGTGGCCCAGAAGCCGTACGCCGCCGCGGGGACCCGGGCCAGCACCTGGGCGAGCAGCACCCCCGTCACCCCCATCCGCAGCGCCACCACGAACCACACGTTCAGCGCGATGGTCAGCAGCAGCATCCCCAGGCTGAGCACGGCGTAGCGGCGGTAGGCGCGGCGCACGCGCAGCAGCACCATCTGCACCTGGTTGGCGGCCTGCAGCGGGAGCGCCGCCGCCGCCAGCGCCACCAGCGCGCCCGCGCCGGTGCCGCCCGGCACCGCCGCGCGGGCCAGCGGCCCGCGCGCCACGTACATCAGCAGCGCGCCGGCGACCACCGACAGGAGGGTGGCGGCGTTGGCGGCGGTCACCACGCGCCGCCGCTCGTCGGCGTCGTCGGTCTCGTTGAAGCGGAAGAGGAGCGCCGAATCCAGCCCCAGGAAGAGGACGGCCGAGGCCACCATCCCCAGGGTGGTGACCAGGTCCAGCACGCCGTAGTCGGCCGGGGCCAGCACCCGCGTGTACAGCGGCACCAGGAAGATGCCCACGAAGCGGTTGGCGACGTCGAGCAGCCCGTACACCAGCGAGTCGCGCCCCAGCGTGCGCAGCCGCCCCGCGCTCACAGCCACCCTCCGTGAAAGGTGAGCGCCAGCGGCCCGTCACTGGTCGCGCGGAGGCGGATGGCGCGGAAGTCGCCGCCGGCCGCCTCGTCGGCGCGCACCGCCACCTCGCCGCCGCCCTGCCGCGCGCGGAAGCGCGGGTCCCACGCGTAGGCCACGCGGTACTCCACCCCGGCGCGCGCCGTCCAGCGCAGCGTGTTGCGCTCGATCGCGGCGTCCGCCACCGGCGGGTCGAGGGTGCCCGCGGCGAACGGCGCGCGCAGCAGCACCAGCTCCGCCCCCGGCATCGCCAGCAGCCGCGCGGTGGCCGCCGGCAGCGACGAGGGGACCAGGCGCCCTTCCTCGCGCCACCCCATCGCCGCCAGCGCGCGCACCGTGGCCGGGTCGAAGGCGAGGATCCAGCCGGCCCCCGCGCTCCGCGCCATCTCGCGGACCTCGCGCTCCCCCGCCCCGCCCTCGGCCAGCGCCGCGAAGCCCGCCAGCAGCACGCGGACGAAGCCCGGGTTGAAGGCGCGCGCGTACTCGTCCGGCACCAGCTCGGCGCCACGGACGGAGAGCGACGCCTCGGCCGCCTGGAAGACGGTGCGGTAGCCGCCCGCGTCGCGGTGCGCCGACCGCGTCTCCATCAGCACGCGCGCCCCGGGCGGAACGGGCGCCATCAGCCGCTCCACGGGCCCCAGCAGGTGGTGCCCCGCCGCGGGCCGCAGCCAGGGGAAGCCGGCCACCCCGGCGCCGGCCCCGTCGCCCGGCGGCAGGCCGTACAGGCGCAGCGGGCCGTAGGCGAAGAGCG
>DASSME010000294.1:0-4300 GCA_035689035.1 Longimicrobium sp.
TCCCGTGCATGTCGTCGGCGTTCCCCGAATCGAACGACTCGATCGACAGCGATTCCGGGTCCAGCATCAGCTTGCGGGCCATGGTTCCTCCCGGGTGCGTGTGTCCGCGGTCCGGCCCGGAATCGGGCAGGACAGCGGGACGCGGCACGCCGCATTCTTCGCGCCACGGCGCAAAGCGATCCTTGCGGACGCGCGCCACGTTGTTTCAGCCGTGGCGGCGTTCTCCAGCGAAGCGGAGCGTTTGGACGGCCACGGTGGGAGATGGGCCGGTGCGTTGCATGGAGCTTATCCGGGCTTGAAAGGAGGGTGCGGTCCCTCGTATCGCCCGGGTGAACGGACGTACCATGGCGGATGACGTGCGTTTCTTGCGGGGCGGGACCCAGGTGGGCGCAGTTGGACCGCGTCGGCCAATCCCGGCGCGGATCCCCGCGCGAACCACGGGTCCCCCCGCACCTACGCACCCCCGTACCTCCGCACCGTGCGAGGACGGGGCGTGCCGCAGCAATGGAGACTGATGTCGATCCATCCTGACGAGCTCGGCCCGCTGTTCCGGCGGTACTTCGACGGGCGGCGGCTGGTGGTGGTGTCGAACCGCGAGCCGTACGAGCACCGCTGGAGCCGCGAGGTGGGCGAGATGGAGGTGGAGCGCCCCGCCGGCGGCCTCACCAGCGCCCTCGACCCGCTGATGCAGGCGCTGGGCGGCACCTGGGTGGCGTGGGGGAGCGGCGACGCCGACCGCGACGCGGTGGACCCCGCCGGCCGCGTGTGCGTGCCGCCCGACACGCCGGCGTACACGCTTCGGCGCGTGTGGCTCGGCAACCACGACATCCACCGCTACTATCTCGGCTTCAGCAACCAGTTCCTGTGGCCGCTCTGCCACCTGCGGCCCGACCTCACGCGCATCCGCTCGCGCTACTGGGAGCGCTACCGCCGCGTCAACCGCCGCTTCGCCGAGGCCACGCTCGAGGAGGTGCGCGGGAAGGAGGCCGCCATCTGGTTCCAGGACTATCACCTGGCGCTGGCGCCGCTCTTCGTCCGCTCGCGCCGGCCCGACGTGGCGCTCGCGCACTTCTGGCACATCCCCTTTCCGCCGATCGACGTCTTTCGCCTGGCGCCGCACGCCGAGTACCTGCTGCGGGGGATGCTGGCCAACGACCTGATGGGCTTCCACCTTCCGCAGTTCGCCGACAACTTCCTGCGCTGCGCCCGCCGCCTCGCGGGGGCCGAGGTGAGCTGGGAGGCGCGCACCGCCACGCTGGACGGGCACACCTGCCACGTGCGCGCCTTTCCCATCTCCATCGACGTGGAGCAGTTCCGGGGCGCGGCCATGGCACCGGGCGTGGAGGAGCGGATCGAACGGATGCGGGCCCGCTACGCCCCGCGCGGCGGATCGATCGGAGTGGGGGTGGACCGGCTGGACTACAGCAAGGGGCTGCCGGAGAAGTTCAAGGCGCTGGAGTTCCTGTGGGAGCGCTACCCCGAGTTCCGCGAGCGCTTCACCTTCGTGCAGGTGGCCGTCCCCAGCCGCAGCGACATCGAGGCGTACGACGAGCTGGCGCAGAAGGCCGGCCAGCAGGTGCGCGAGATCAACGAGCGCTTCGGCACCCCTACCTGGCGTCCGATCCACCTGCTCAAGCAGTCGCTCCCCGCCGAGCGGCTGGCCATGCTCTACCGCATGGCCGACGTGTGCCTCGTGAGCTCGCTGCAGGACGGGATGAACCTGGTGGCCAAGGAGTTCGTGGCCAGCCAGACCGACGGGCGGGGCGTGCTGCTGCTGAGCGAGTTCGCCGGCGCCGCCGAGGAGATGGCCGACGGCGCCGTGCTGGTCAACCCGTACGACCCCGAGGCGTGCGCGCTCCGCATCCGCGACGCGCTGACGCTCCCCGCGGACGCGCGCGCGGCCGGGATCGAGCGGCTGCGGGGGAAGATGAAGACGATCTACGACTGGATGGCCGACACCTTCACCGCCTGGGGCGAGATCACCGCGGGGCGGCCGGGCGACACGCGCCCGCCGCCGGACGAAGACGACGAGTTCCTGGCCGGGATCCTGGGAACGCCGGCCGGCCGGGGCTACTCGGAAGAGGAAGGTTCGTAGAGCGAGAACGGCACGCCCTCGTCCGTGAGGGCGTCGCGCAGGCGGTCCAGCTCCCCGCGCAGCGTTTCCAGCGCCAGGTTGCAGCGCGCGTGCGCCGCCGCCGGCGCGGGGACCACCTCCGCGGGGATCTCGCGTTCGCGCGCCACCTCTTCGGCCCAGAGGGCGTGGTGGGTGGAGTCGAAGGTGAAGAGCGGGTTCGGCATCACGTCGATCCTTGAAACCGCGACGGCGGGTGTGACCCCATCAAGGCAATCCGCACCGGTGAAAAATTCAGGACAGGGTGGTCAGCCGACGTCCAGCCGGTAGACCGAGCCGGGGTTCTTCGCGTCGGGGACGAACCCCATCCTGCGCAGGTACGCGGCGTGGTGGGACGTGCCGGGGGCGGTGGCGATGGTGCGGATGCCGCGCTCGCGGAAGAAGTCGGCGCACTCGCCGTACACGTAGCGGCCCACCTTGAAGTCGCGGAAGCTGGGGATCACGTAGTCCAGCCGCACCCACAGCGTTCCCTCGCCGCGCACGGTGCCCACGAACAGGCCGGCGGGCATCAGGTCGCGCAGCACCAGGAAGGTGAGCTCGCCGGGCTGCGGCGGCTGGGTAAAGCCCGGCTCGAAGCGGCGGATGTCCTCGGCGTGAAAGTCCAGGAAGTATTTCACGTACTTGGAGCTGGGCTCCACCTCCAGGATGCGGAAATACTCCTTCGCCCGCAGCATCTTCGAAAGGTACCACAGGTTGATCAGCACGATGAACGCGTTCACCGCCGCCACCGGGTACGCGCCGATCAGCGCCCCGTAGAGGGTGAAGGCCAGCGAGCCCACCAGGTTGATCACCCGCAGCCGCAGGATGCGGCTCATCATCAGCGACACGGCCACCAGCACGCTCGCCAGGTAGCCCAGCAGCTCCAGCCAGAACCTCGAATCCACCGCTCGTATCTCCCGTCAGGTCAGCACCCGGTGCCTCATCCAGGCTTCTCCCGGGCGAATGAATTCGCGGCAACGACGGCCCAAAGTCCGCCTTCGCGGACTGCACGCGGAGATCCGCGCAACCCGCCGAACCCTTCCCACGCCGCGGCGGCGCCGATCCCCGTGCGGTGCGCCGCCGCCGCGTCCGCCAACCTCCACCGGGACGGGGGAGGTGGACGGCCTGAGCCGGCCGGAGGGGGCGCGGCGACCCGGGATACGCGAGACTCCGTGCACCCGGAATACCACACGGGCCTCGTCACGGCAAGGCCCGAGTGTCCGCATCTTCGGATCTGGCAAAGGGTTTGCGAAGGTTGCCCGCGCCGCGGACGCGTTGCGCCGCGCGGGACGATCTGACAGCGAGAGGAACGCCGATGCGCATCAACACGGGACCGAGCGGGAACGTGGAGGACCGCCGCGGAATGGGCGGCATCGCGGCCGGGGGAGGGATCGGCGCGCTGGTGCTGGGGCTGATCTACATGCTGCTGGGCGGCGACCCCAGCGGGGGCGGCGGCAACGGGGGCGGCGTGAACGTCCCCGGGGCCAGCCCGCCCGCGCACCAGGTGCCCGCCGACGACGCCGAGGGTCGTTTCGCCAGCAGCGTGCTGGCCAGCACCGAGCAGACCTGGACCGCCATCTTCCAGGGGATGGGCAAGCAGTACCAGCCCGCCACGCTGGTGCTGTTCGAGGGCGGCACCGGCACCGCGTGCGGCTTCGGCCAGAGCGCCATGGGGCCCTTCTACTGCCCGCGTGACGCCAAGGTGTACATCGACCTGAGCTTCTACCGCGAGCTGAGCCAGCGCTTCCACGCGCCGGGCGACTTCGCCAAGAGCTACGTGCTGGCGCACGAGGTGGGGCACCACGTGCAGAACCTGCTGGGGGTGAGCGAGCAGGTGGAGCGCGCGCAGCAGGCCGCCAACAGCAAGGAAGAAGCGAACGCCTACAGCGTGCGCCTGGAGCTGCAGGCCGACTGCCTGGCCGGCGTGTGGGCCAACAAGGCGCGCGAGCGCGGCGAGATCGAGATCGACCAGACCGACGTGCAGACCGCGCTCAACGCAGCCACCGCCATCGGCGACGACAAGCTGCAGCAGGAGGGGCAGGGCTACGTCGTCCCCGAATCGTTCACGCACGGCAGCTCGGCGCAGCGCGTGGAGTGGTTCAGCCGCGGACTGCGGAGCGGCGACCTGCGCCAGTGCGATACGTTCCAGGGACAGTCAGGACAGGGGACAGGGGACAGGGGACAGGGGAC
>DASSME010000295.1:0-24123 GCA_035689035.1 Longimicrobium sp.
ACAGGGGACAGGGGACAGGGGACAGGGGACAGGGGACAGGGGACAGGGGACAGGGGACAGGGGACGTCGTCGCGCGGGAGGCCGGGCGCGGCTATCTTTTCCCCTCTTCGGCCGGAACGGCGGGCGGCAGACGGGAGGAGCGGGATGGAGGAGCTGGCGGGGAAGACGGTGGTGGTCACCGGTGCCTCGCGCGGCATCGGGCTCTCGGTGGCGCGGATGATGGTGCGGGCGGGCGCCTGGGTGGGGATGGTGGCGCGCGGCGGCGAGGCGCTGCACGCGGCCGCGGCCGAGGCGGGCGGCCACGCCATCCCGGGCGACGTGGGCGAGGCGGCGGGCGTGCACACCATCGCCACCTACGTCACCGAGCTGCTGGGCGACGCGCCCGACATCCTGGTGAGCAGCGCCGGCGCCTTCTCGCTCGCCCCGGTCGCCGAGACCGACCCGGCCGACTTCGACCGGCAGCTGGCGGTGAACCTGCGCGGGCCCTTCCTGCTGGTGCGCGCCTTCCTCCCGCTGATGCTGCGGCGCGGCTCCGGGCACCTCGTCCACATCGGGTCCGTCGCGGGCCGGGTGGCGTTCCCCGAGAACGGGGCGTACGCGGCCAGCAAGTTCGGCCTGCGCGGCCTGCACGAGGTGCTGCTGCAGGAGATCCGCGGCACCGGCGTGCGCGCCACCCTGGTCGAGCCGGCGGCCACGGACACGGCGCTCTGGGACGCCATCGACCCCGACGCGCGCCCCGGCCTGCCGCCGCGCGCCGCCATGCTGCGCGCCGATGACGTGGCGCGCGTGGTGCTCTTCGCCGCCACGCAGCCGCGGCACGTGCAGATCCCCACCATCGCGGTCGAGGCCGCGGGTTGACGGTTCGAGAACGATGTTCCTGCTGAACGTGAAGGCCCACTACGACGCCGCGCACTTCCTGCGCAACTACCGGGGGAAGTGCGAAAAGCTGCACGGCCACCGCTACGAGGTGGAGGCCGGGATGGCCTTCGACGACGTGGGCGAGGGCGGGATGGCCTACGACTTCGGCGACGCCAAGCGCATCCTGCGCGCGATCGCCGATCACCTGGACCACGAGAACATCAACGAGCTCGAGCCGTTCACCACGCTGGAGCCGAGCGCCGAGAACCAGGCCCGCTGGATCTTCGAGCAGATGCGCGAGCGGCTGGGCGAGCTGGCCCCGCACCTGGTCTACGTCCGCGTGTGGGAAACGCCCAACCAGTACGCGCAGTATTCGCTCAAGCCCACCTGGTAGGGAACAGCGGGGGGACAGGGAACAGGTTACAGGGGACAGCCCGCGGAATCGCTCGGACCGCGCAGGCTGTCCCCTGTCCCCTGTCCCCTGTCCCCTATCCCCTGCTGTGGCGGAGAATCTGCCGGGAGCGGCCGTCCAACGGGTGGAGAGAACACGATGCACATCCTGCTGACCGACATCCTCACCTGCCCGCGCTGCGGCCCCGAGTTCGGGCTGATCCTGCTGGCCGACCGCCTCGACGACCGCCGCGTGGTGGAGGGGCGGCTGGGGTGCGCCAACTGCCGCGAGCAGTACCCGGTCCATCACGGCGCCGTGGACGTGCGCGTCCCCGGTGCGGCGCCGGATGACACGCCGCCGTCCGCCGGCGCGGAGGTGGGGGACGCGAAAGAGGCGGCAGTGCGGCTGGCGGCGCTCCTGGGGCTGGCCGGCGCGCAGGGCACCGTGCTGATCGCCGGGCCCGGCGCGGCGCTGGCCGGCGACCTGGCGGCGCTGCTCCCCGAGGTCCAGGCGGTGGCGTTCACGGCGAAACCGGGTGACGTGGACGGGGGGCCGGACGTCACCCCCATGGCCGGGTCGGTGGCGCGGCTCCCCTTCCGCGGGGGCAGGCTGCGCGGCGTGGCGCTCACCGGCGGCGCCTCCGCCGCCGGGCTGGCCGAGGGGTTGCGCGTGCTGCAGACCGGCGCGCGGCTGGTGGTGGAGAGCGCCCCGGAGGGGACGGCGGATGCACTGGACCGGCTGGGCGCGCAGGTGATGCTGGACCAGGAAGGCACGGTTGTGGCGAGGGCGCTGGGCGAGCCCGTGCAACTGCGTGTCAACGCGCTCCGCTGACGTTCGTTTCGGTTGCGCGCGGCGGGGGCGCGCGGGTAAGTTGACCCGTTACGGGCCGCGCCCGGGCTGCCCGTGGATGGCCCATCCGCAGCTCCGCCGGCCGGCCCCCGTGATGCACCGCGTCCACGCCTGACAGCCGCGAAATGTCCTGGTTCACCAAGCTGATCAACGGCCGTTCCGGGCCAGCGGCCAAGGACCCGGATTACTACGAAGAAGGCACCATCCTGCTGCAGGACGAGAAGTACCACGAGGCGCTGACCTCGTTTCGCCTTGCGCTGCGCGAAAGCCCCAACGACACCGACGTGCTGCAGCAGATCGCGGTGACGTACACGCGCATCGGGATGACCGACGAGGCCACCCGCACCTACCGCCGCGTGCTGGAGCTGAAGCCCCACGCCAGCGGCGCGCACTACGGCCTGGCGTTCCTCCTCCTGCAGCAGGGGAACACCGACGAGGCCGTGGCGCACCTGCGGGCCTTCCTGGCCCGCCCGCCGCAGCACGCCAACGCGCAGCGCCACGTGACCCACGCGCGCAAGACGCTGGCCGAGCTCACCGGCGACGGCGAGGCCGACGACGCCCCGCCCCGCTCGCCCGACCTGCGGCTGGACCTCTGAGCGGCGGCGCGCCGATGGTGGATGCCGTGCGCGTGGTGCTGATGACGGCGCCCGACGCGGAGACCGCAGGCCGCGTGGCCCACGCCCTGGTGAACGAGCGGCTGATCGCCTGCGCCAACCTGCTGCCCGGCGTCACCTCCATCTACCGCTGGCAGGGCGCGGTGCAGGCAGACGCCGAGGTGCTGGTGGTGATGAAGACGCGCGACACGCTGGTGCCGCGGCTGATGGAGCGTGCCGCCGAGCTGCACCCGTACCAGGTGCCCGAGCTGCTGGCGCTCGAGGTGTCGGACGGCCTGCCGGCGTACTGCCGGTGGGTGATGGACGAGACGGCGGACGAGTGAGACGTTGCAGGCTGACTGAGGCAGGACCCTGAGCAGCACGGCGAGACCCGCGAGACCCGGACGTACTGATGGCCCGCGACAAGCAGGACCCGAAACCGATCGAAACCCCTCCGGACGCCGTCCCCGCGGCGCCCGAGGCGGCCGCGCCCGCCCCGGCCGAAGCCGCCGCGCCGGCCAACGGCAAGACCACGCGCGCGCCCCGCCGGGGAGCGCGCACGGTCACGCCCGAGCCGCTGGACCCGTCGCTGGCCGAGAAGCTGGAGCGCGGCGAGGCGCTGGCCGAAACGGGGAACCACGCCGGCGCCGCCGAGGCGTTCGCCGCGGTGGCCGCCGTGCGCCCCGACAGCCTGCGCGCGCTGATGGGGCTGGCCACGGCGCTGGCCGCGCAGGGCAAGCACGAGGCCGCCGAGAAGGAGCTGCGCCGCGCCGAGAAGCTGGCGCCCGACCATCCGCCGGTGCACCTGCAGCTGGGGCAGGTGCTGTTCAAGCGCGGCAACTACCCCGCGGCGGTGCTCAGCCTGCGCCGCGCGGTGGAGCTGGCGCCCGACAACGGCCTGGCCTACGTCCTGTTGGGCGAGGCGCTGAACCAGACCGCCGACAGCGACGGCGCCATCGAGGTGCTCGAGACCGCGGTGCGCATCGTCCCCGAGAGCAGCAAGGCCTACTACGCGATGGGGATCGCCTACGACCGCAAGGGCAACCCCGACCGCGCCGCCGAGATGTACCGCCTGAGCCGCGAGATGGCCGCGCGATAGGCCGCCCCGACGTCCTCGATCCGCCGATTCCCTCGCCCGCCCGCGCACACCGCGCCGGCGGGCGAGTCGCGTCGGGGATTCACGCCATCCTGCCGTACGGCATCCCGTCAACAGCCCTCACACGGAGCAGCGGAGAAGAACGGAGAAACGGAAACTTCATCGCGGTTCTCCGCGGTTCTCCGTTTCTCCGGTGCCCTCCGCTGCTCCGTGTGACCGAACGCGGGGCTCTCCCGGCCACGGGAGTCGGGCGACGGACGGACGGCCCTTGTCTGAGCCGCGTTCATCCATAAGCTCCAGATACCACCCTCCCCAACGCCACGACTACCGGCGGTGAAGCCGTTGCCGTGGAGCGACTTCCGCACCCGCGGCCCCATTTCCCGGAGCGCCCATGCAGCAGAGCTGGGACTACCTGATCGTCGGCTCGGGGTTCGGCGGAAGCGTGAGCGCGCTGCGGCTGGTGGAGAAGGGCCACCGCGTGCTGATGCTGGAGAAGGGCCGCCGCTTCGCGCCCGCCGACTTCCCGCGCACCAACTGGAACCTGCCGCGCTGGCTGTGGATGCCGCGCCTGGGCTTCCGCGGCCCCTTCCAGATGAAGTTCCTGCGCCACATCACCGCGCTCTCGGGCGTGGGGGTGGGCGGCGGCTCGCTGGTCTACGCCAACACCCTCCCCATCCCCGGCGACACCTTCTTCGCCTCCCCCACCTGGCGCCACCTGGCCGACTGGAAGACGGAGCTGGCCCCCGCCTACCAGCGCGCCCGCCGGATGCTGGGCGCCACCCCGTACCCCGGGCGGACCTATCCCGACGAGGTGATGGCCGAGCTGGCCAGCGAACTGGGGCTGGAAGACCAGTTACACCCCACCTGCGTCGGCGTCTACTTCGGCCAGGCGGGGGTGACGGTGCCGGACCCGTACTTCGGCGGCGAGGGGCCCGAGCGCACGGGGTGCAACGAGTGCGGCGGGTGCATGCTGGGGTGCCGCCACGGGGCCAAGAACACGCTGGACCGCAACTACCTCTACCTCGCCGAGAAGCGCGGACTGCGCATCGAGCCCGAGCACGAGGTCACCTGGATCCGCGAGATCGACGGCGGCTACGAGGTCACCGCGCTGGCCGGGCCGGTGCGCTGGTGGCGGCCGCGGCGGAAGACGGTGTTCCGGGCGAAGAACGTCATCCTGGCGGGCGGCGTGCTGGGCACCGTGCCGCTGCTGATGAAGCTGAAGGCGCACGCGCACGGCCTGCCGCGCGTCAGCGACCGGCTGGGCACCTTCGTGCGCACCAACAGCGAGGTGCTGATGGGGATCGTGAGCGAGCGCCGCGACGTCCGGATGTCGGACGGGATCGCCATCACCTCCATCCTGCAGACCGACGAGCACTCGTCGCTCGAGCCGGTGCGCTACCCCGAGGGCGCCGGCTTCTTCCGCGTGCTGATGGCACCGCACGGGCCGGGCGCCACCGCGTGGGAGCGGCTGTGGAACGCGCTGCGTTTCACCCTGCGCCATCCGCGGCGCGCGCTGAAGGCGTTCCTGGTCCCCGACTTCGCGCGCCACACCATGATCCTGCTCTACATGCGCAGCATCGACAGCCACCTGTCGCTCCGGCCCGGGCGGGTGTTCGGCAGGGTGCGCAGCGTCCTGGCCCACGGCTCGGCGCCCACCGCCGCCATCCCCGAGGCCACCGAGCTGGCCGAGCGCATCGCCGCGAAGACGCGTGGCTACCCGGCCAGCCTGGCGACCGAGACGCTGCTCGGCATCCCCACCACCGCGCACATCCTGGGCGGCTGCGTGATGGGTGACTCGCCGGCTGCCGGGGTGATCGGCCCCGACCACCAGGTGTGGGGCTACCCCGGGCTGTACGTCGTCGACGGATCGGCCGTCTCCGCCAACCCCGGGGTGAACCCCTCGCTCACCATCTGCGCCCTGGCCGAGCGCGCGATGGAGAGGATCCCCGCGCGCGCCCCCGCCACGGAAGGACCACCCCTCGCCGCCGTGGCCTGAGCGAACCCTTCGGCCCACCAAGCAGCGACGCCCGGACGGGGAACCCCCTCCGGGCGTCCATTCGTTACGGCGTGGCGCGGACGTGTCGCGTGGACGGAGTGGTTACATGGGCACCCTCGCGTTCGCCCCGGCGCACCATTACTTTCCGCCTATCCCTGCTGGACAGCCGGACAACCTCCCGAGAGAGAGACGCCATGCCCCCGCGCCTCGTCCCGTCGCGCGCGCGTGCCTTCGCGGCCGCGCTCGCCACCGCCCTGCTCGCCGCCTGCTCCGTCGACCGCATCACCTCGTCCGGCCCGATCGTGGCCAGCCCCAACGATCCCAGCTTCTACACCTACCCCTCGGCCATCTATCACAGCCACGTGGAGTTCGGCACGCCGACGGACGCGAACTCGAGCGACGACCTGATCCTTTCCAAGCGGCAGTACAGCGTGTCGTACAACTGCGCCAAGGGTCGCCCCAACTGGGTGAGCTGGAACCTGAACAAGACGCACTACGGCGACGCGCCGCGATCCACCACCTTCACCAGCGACGGTTCGCTCCCCACCACCTGCTACCACGTGACCACGTCGGACTACACCAACAGCGGCTACGACCGCGGCCACCAGGTGCGCAGCGAAGAGCGGACGTGGGACGCGACCGACAACAAGTCCACCTTCCTGATGACCAACATCGTTCCGCAGTACCACGACATGAACGCGGGGCCGTGGCTCGACTTCGAGTACTACCTGCAGGACCTGGCGCAGAACGGGAACAAGGAGCTGTACGTGATCAGCGGCTCCACGGGCAACCGGGGCACGCTGAACGGGGCGGGGAAGGTGCAGATCCCCACCTACAACTACAAGATCGTGGTGGTGATGCCCTACGGTCAGGGGCTGGCGAACGCCACCTCCACCAGCAGCATCCAGGTGATCGCGGTCGACATTCCCAACGTCACCGGCATCCTGGCGCGCCCGTGGACCGACTACAAGACCACGGTGGACGCGCTGGAGGGGTACAGCGGCTACAACTTCCTGGCCAAGCTCCCCGACACCGTCGAGAACTACTGGGAAGCGCGCACCTACTGATCCGTCTTCCCGCATGACCCGAAGGGGCGCCGCGGCCGCCGCGGCGCCCCTTCGGGTGCCGCTTTTCTTCGTCTCCCGACGATTATTCGCGCTTGACTATCCACGGACGCAGCGGTTAGTATTCGCGGAGCGGGGCGAATGCGCCTAAACGGGTGCAGGGTAGGGACCGGAAACCTTCAGCAACCACGGGGGAACCATGAAGAAGATCCAGCTCGACGTGGACGGCCTGCGGGTGGAGACGTTCGAGCCCGAGCACTCGCGCGACGCCAGGGGCACGGTGGTCGGCTGGCAGGTGACGGACCCGCGGCGCAGCGACTGCCTGAACACGTGCGACGGGTGTCCAACCTACTCGTGCCCGCCGATCGTCTGTCTCTGAGCGCCCTCCGAGGGCACGGCTCACTTCGATCGAAGGAGACGCCATGAACAGGATCCACCTCGACGTGGACGCGATCACGGTGGAGACATTCGCCCCGCTGCCGGCGCTCCCGCAGCCGTCGGGCACCCAGCTGTGCACGCGCTACGACACCTGCACCAACTGCCCGCAGGTGGACACCTGCATCTGCTGACCCCCGCGGGGGGACAGGCCGAAGCAGAGCGAACGGGCGCCGGAGAGATCTCCGGCGCCCGTTCGCGCGTTCGAGGGCGGCGAGCGTCAGCGCACCGCGGCGCTGTCCGAGTCGGCCGGGGGGACGGGGGGCGAGTGCAGCACGCCGGGGAGCGGGTCCACCGGGCGGCCGGCGGCGGCGTTGGCGGCGCGGGTGGCGCTGCTCACCGGCGCGCACTCCATCCGCCCCTGGTCGCCGGGGCCCATCGCCATGAAGCACACCCAGCTCCGCCGCGTCCCCACCGCCTGGTAACCGCTGCGCCCGGTCTGCAGCAGCCGCACCTCCACGCCGTGCTCCGCGCGGAAGGGCAGGTTTCCCGCGTCCGCCGGCCGCGCCGCGTCGAGCGTGTCGGGGAAGCGGCCGTAGCGCGCGGCGTGCGCGTTCATCTCGGTGGCCAGGCGGGTGAGCTCGGTGCGGGCGTCCTCGCGCGCGTCGCGGCACGCGGCGGCGGCCAGGGCGAGCGCGAGCGCCAGGGTGACGCGGTGGATGCGGGTCATGGCTCGTCCTCTTCGGTGGGGGCCACGGTGCTGTCGTCGGGCTTTTCTTCGCTGCGCGGGGCGATGGGGGGCACGCCGGCGCCGCGCAGACGGTCGTTCAGGCGGCGCACCGGGTCGCCCCGCAGCGTGCGCCAGCGGGCCAGCGCCGCCTCGAGCGCGGTGATGCGCTCGTCCGCGGCGGCGGCGGCCTGGCTGGTGGGCGCGGCGTCGGCGCCCTGCACCACGGCGTAGAGCTGCGCCAGCTCGCCGGCCAGGCGGCCCAGGTTGGGAAGGGGCGCGGCGCCCGCGGCCGGCGGCGGGCCCGAGCCGTCTTCCAGCGACGCCACCTGCTCGTCCAGCTCGGTGACGGAGCTCTGCACCTGGGCGCCGCCCTTGCCGCGCAGCGCCCGCAGCTGCGTGCGCAGGCCGCGCACCTCGCCCAGCGCCTCGCCGGCGCGGTCCATCGCATCCGCCAGCCGCACGGAGAGCTCGAGCTGCCGGGCGAGCGCGGCCGCCGTGGCGCGCACGCGCGGGTCCATGGTCACCACCAGCGGCTGCGTGTACGTCTGTCCATCCACCGTCAGGCGCACGGTGTACGCGCCCGGCAGCACCCAGGGGCCGCGCGGCTCCTGCCAGGTGTCGCCCGGCGCGGCGCTGATCGGGTATTCGCGCTCCTGGGCGGCGGGGGCGGGGTGGTGCAGGTCCCACACGAAGCGGTGCGCGCCCGCCTCGGTGCCCAGCCGCTGCGGGGGACGAACCCAGTACCAGGGGACGTTCGCCTCGGTCCTGACCGGCGGCGGCGGGTCGGTGCTCGCGAAGCGGCGCACCACGCGGCCGGCCGCGTCGGCGATCTCGAGGGTGACCGGGCCCGCGGCGGCGCGCCCCAGCCAGTAGTCGATCACCGCGCCGTCGGGCGGGTTCTGGCCGGCGGGCTCGTCGGGGGGGAGCGGCGTGTCGGTGTTGGTGTTCCAGCGCACCCGCACCGCGCCGTGCGGCTGGAAGAGCACGGCGGGTGACGCCTCGGTGGCCGCGCCGGCCTGCCGCAGCGGCGTCACGTCGTCCAGCACCCAGAAGCCGCGGCCGTGGGTGCCCACGATCACGTCCTGGTCGTGGATCACCAGGTCGCGGATGGACGAGGCGGGCATGTTCAGCCGCAGCGACTGCCAGTGGTCGCCGTCGTCCAGCGAGACGTACACCTGCCGCTCGCTCCCCGCGTACAGCAGCCCGCGGCGCACGGGGTCTTCGCGCACCACGTTGAGGATCCCCTCGGCCGGGATGCCGGCGACGGTCTCGGTCCAGGTGCGCCCACCGTCGTGGGTGCGCAGGAGGTGCGGGCGCAGGTCGTCCAGGCGGAAAGTGTTGATGGCCGCGTACGCGGTGGCGGTGTCGTGGCGGCTCGCCTCGAGCACCGACACCTTGGCCCACGGCCCCAGCTGCGGCGGGGTGACGTTGCGCCAGTGCGCGCCGCCGTCGGTGGTGACGTGGATCTGCCCGTCGTCGGTCCCCGCCCAGATGCGGTTCGCGTCCACGGGCGACGGCGCCAGCGCGTACACCACGCCGCGGTGGGCGCCCTTCTCCGTGTCGAGCTCGGCGAAGGTGCCCAGGTTGGCGGGGACGGCGGGGCGCTCGCGCGAAAGGTCGGGCGAGATCTGCGTCCAGTGCTCTCCGCCGTCGACGGTCTTCCACACCACGTTCGACGCGAAGTACAGCGTGTGCGGGTCCACCGGCGAGAAGACCACCGGCTGCGTGCGTACCACGCGGTAGTCGCCGCCGCGGAAGGGGCGGGGCGCAACGTCCTGCACCGTCCCCGTGGCGCGGTCCCACCGGCCGATCTTGCCGCCGTAGACCACGTTGGGGTCGAGCGGGTCGGGCGCCACGTAGCCGTACTCCTCGGCGCCCACGGGGTGCCACTCGCGGAAGGTGATGCGCCCGTCGTTGCCGCGGCTGGCGATCCCCACCGAGCCGCTTTCCTGCTGCGAGCCGTAGATGTTGTAGGGGAAGGCGTTGTCGGTGGCCACGTGGAAGATCTGCGCGGTCGGCTGGTTGTACCAGCTGCTCCAGGTCTCGCCGCCGTTCACGGTGACGATCGCCCCCTGGTCGGCCGCGTTCAGGATCACCCGCGGGTTGGTGGGGTCGATCCAGAGCCGGTGGTAGTCGTCGCCACCCGGCGCGCCGCGGAACGCCGCGAACGTCCGGCCGCCGTCGGTCGATTTCCAGGTGACGATGTTGGCCACGTAGACCACGTCCGGGTTCTTCGGGTCGGCGCGCACCTCGTTGAAGTCGCCGTCGCGCCCCCACAGCCGGCCGTCGTCGTTCACCCGCGTCCAGCTCTCGCCCGCGTCGTCGCTGCGATAGACGCCGCCGGCCGTGCGCGCGCCCACCACCGCGTACATCCGCCGCGGGTCGGCGCGCGCGATCTCCACGCCGATGCGCCCCAGCCCGTCCGCGGCCGTGGGGAGGCCGCGGGTGAGCGGCCGCCACGTGGTGCCGCCGTCGGTGGACTTGTAGAGGCCGTTGTTGCGCGACAGCGTCCACGAGCCGCCCACCTCCCACGGCGCCTGCCGCGCGGACCAGAGCACGGCGAACACCGTCTGGGGGTTGGACGGGTCGATCTGCACGTCCATCCCGCCGGTGTCCGCGTCCCTGTACAGCACCTTCTCCCAGCTCCGCCCGCCGTCGGTGGAGCGGAAGATCCCGCGCTCGGGGTTGGGGCCGTACGGGTGGCCCAGCACGGCGGCGAACACGCGGTCCGGATTGGCGGGGTCGACGGCCAGCATGGGGATCTGCTGCCCGTCGCGCAGCCCCAGGTGCGTCCAGGTGCGCCCCGCGTCGGCCGAGCGGTAGATGCCGTCGCCGGTGGAGAGGTCGGGCCGCTGCAGCCCCTCGCCGCTGCCGACGTAGATCACGCTCGGGTCGCTCGGCGCCACGGCGATGGCGCCGATGGAGCCGGTGGGCTGGTCGTCGAAGATCGGCGTCCAGACGCGCCCGTAGTCGTTGGTTTTCCACACGCCGCCGTTGTTCACGCCGATGTAGAAGACGCCCGGCTGCTGGGGAACGCCCACCGCGGCCACGGTGCGCCCGCCGCGGAACGGCCCCACCATCCGCCAGCGCAGCCCGCCGAACAGCCGCGGGCTCACCTGCGCGGTGGATGGGGATGCGGATACGGCTGCGATCAGCGCGAGCGCGGCGGCCAGTGCGCGGCGTCGTTGGGTCATCGAGGGATGCGGGAGACGTGTGGGCGAGCGCGGTGGGTTGGATGCGTCACAACGTGCGGCGGGCGAGGGGGACGGCGCAAGGCGACGGCGGGTTGAAACCCGCCGCTGGCGCGGACGTGGCGGCGCACTGCGGCTCGTCGAACGCGTCCGGCGACGGCGTTCTCGCACGTCCGATCTTGTTCGTCGCCAAACCCTTGCCTATCGTTCGTGCACCCTCCGCGACCCGAACGCCCGAGCCGGCTCACCCCATGGGCATCATCCTCTTCTCCATCCCGTTCTTCTTCGTGCTGATCGGCGCGGAGCTGGCGTACGCGGCGTGGTCGCGGCGGCGGCTGTTCCGGCTGAACGACTCGATCGCCGACCTGAGCTGCGGGATCCTGAGCCAGGTGTCGGGAGTGTTCTCGAAGCTCTTCGCCGTCGGCATCTACGTGTGGGTGCTGAACCATCTCGCGATCCAGCGGTGGATGCCGTCCGCGCCCGGGTGGATCCAGGGCGCTCCCTTCACCCATGCGGCCCGGTTTCCCGGGTTCGGGGTGAACGCGGCACCGCTGGCGAGCTGTGCGGCGGTGTTCGTGCTGGTGGATTTCTGCTACTACTGGAGCCACCGTCTTTCGCACGAGATCAACGTGCTGTGGGCGGGCCACGTGGTGCACCACAGCAGCGAGGAATACAACCTGGCCGTGGCGCTGCGGCAGAGCTCGCTGCACGGGCTGTTCACCTGGGTCTTCTACGTGCCCCTGGCGCTGGCCGGCGTCCCCGCGGAGATGTTCGTGACCACCTACGCGCTCAACCTGCTCTACCAGTTCTGGATCCACACCCGCGCGGTGGGCAGGATGGGGCGGCTGACCGAGTGGGTGCTGAACACGCCCAGCCACCACCGGGTGCACCACGGGCGCAATCCGAAGTACCTGGACCGCAACCACGCCGGCGCGCTGATCGTGTGGGACCGCCTGTTCGGCACCTTCCAGGCGGAAGAGGAAGAGCCCGTCTACGGGATCACCACGCCGCTGCGCAGCTGGAACCCGTTGTGGGCCAACGTGCACGCCTTCGCCGGCATCGCGCGTGACGTGGCGCGGGCGGGGGGCTGGCGCGACCGGTGGATGTACGTGTTCGGCCCGCCCGGCTGGCGCCCCGCGTCCGCCGGCGGCCCGCAGGCGCCGCCCGAGGTGACCGCCGCCACGGCCGAGGCGTGGGACCCCGTGGTCCCCGCCGGGCTGGCGATGTACGGGTTCGCGCAGTTCGTGGCGGCGCTGGCGGGAAGCTTTCTGCTGCTGCAGAACGCGGCGGCGATGCCCCGGGCGCACGTCGCGGCCGCCGGGTTCTACGTGGCCATCAGCCTGGCGGGGATCGGCGGCGTCTTCGAGTCCGCGAAGTGGGCGGGGCCGATCGAGGTGGCGAGGTTGGCGGTGCTCGGCGCCGCCTGCGTGGCGCTGGGATGGACGGGCGCGCTGCCGCTCTCCGCGGCGATGGCGGGCGCGGCGTTCTGCGCGGCGAGTCTCGCGTGGTTCATCCCCCACCGCGGCGCGCTCACCGAGACCGAGCTCGCGCCGATCATGTGATCGTTCCGACGCGGCTGGCCGGGCGTCACACGGAGCGCGGAGAAAAGCGAAGAAACGGAGAACTGCTCGCGGTGCGAGCCGTTCTCCGTTCTTCATGCCAGGTCCAGCAATTTCACCGTGCAGTTGAGCGATGTACCGGCGCCTCGTCATCCTGGACGCGATCGCGCGGCACCCGGACCGTGCTCCGACGCCCGCAGCGCGAAGAATCTGTAGCCGACGGTGCGCGACACCGGCTCTTTCGCACCGACGGCGATAGATCCTTCGCCCTGCGGCCCCACGCTCACGCTGCCAGGCCGTGTGGTCGGGCCCAGGATGACGAGGACGGCTTCTGCGTGGAATGCACCACCGGTTCGTCGGTGGATGGTGCGCGGCTCAATCCGGGTTCCAGGCGCCCAGCGCGCGGCGGACGAGCACGAGCTGGCCCACGTGGTAGGCGGTGTGGTCGGCCACCAGCAGCAGTTCGCGCAGGTACGTCTGGCCGTCGCCCCAGGGGATGCGGGCGAACAGGTCCACGTCCGGGTCGGTCGCCAGCGACTGCAGCGCCTCGCGGTCGGCGCGGAACTCGTCGGCGGCGTGGTCCCATGCGCCGGGGCCGGGGGGCGACGGGTCGGACGGCCAGTAGTCGCGCGGCCACTGCTTTTCGCGGTAGCTCTCGTCGCGGCAGAACTCCAGGATGTCGGCCTGCGTGATGCGCAGGTGCTCCAGCAGCTCCCACGGCGAGTGCGGCAGCCCCGGCGGGCGCTTCCCCCGCAGCTCCGCCGGAAGCCCCTCCACCGCCGCGTCGAAGTCGGCGTGCGCGTCGCGCCAGCCCAGCAGCCGGCGCAGGTGCTCGCGCAGTGCGTGGTCGGTGGACCCGCGGTCGATCGAATCGCTGCTCATCGTTGCTCCGGCGCGGCGGTCACGGGGCGAAGGTGCGGGCGTCGAGCGTGGCGCCGTTCTGCGTTCCCTCCACCGCCGACAGGTACACGCGGGCGAGCTGCGCGGCGGGCATCCCGTGCGCCGGGTCCCGCCCCATCGACTGCAGGGTCTCGCTCACCCAGGGCGGGCTCACCACGTTCACGCGGACGCCGCGCGGCAGCTCGAGCGCGGCGGCGCGCGCGAACGCCTCCACCGCCGCGTTCACCGGGCTGATCGCCGCGCCGCCGGGCATCGGCTCCCACGCCAGCACGCCGCTGGTGAGCGTGAACGAGCCGCCGTCGCGCACGTGCTTCAGCCCGATCCGCACCAGGTTCACCTGGCCCATGAGCTTGCTGTTCAGCCCCAGGTGAAAGTCCGGCTCGGCGAACTGCTCCAGCGGCTTGAACGAGGCCCGCCCGGCGCAGCACACCACCGCGTCCACCGGCCCCGTCGCGCCGAACAGCGCCGCCAGCGACGCGGCGTCCTCGATGTCGGCGGTATGGTCGCCCTCCGTGCGCGACACCCGCACCACCTCGTGCTTCTCGGCCAGCGCGTCGGCCACCGCGCGGCCGATCGTCCCCGTTGCCCCGATCACCACCACCTTCATCCGTGCCTCCCCCGGCGAGAGATCGTTCATCGTTGAACCACCGGGGGAGAATGGGATTTCGCGAGAGCCCTCACAAGCCCCGCGAGTGTCCGATGCAGTTCTCCGCTGCTCCGCTTCCCTCCGCTGCTCCGTGTGACCCATCCGCTGGCCGGTATGACCACTGAGCTCCCGGAGCAGGTATCACCCGGAGAAACGGAAAACGGAGGAACCGCGCAGGTTCCTCCGTCCAGGCCCTCCTCCGTCACCGCAAACGAAGCGGGGTGGTTCCGTCAGCTGGCGGGCCTGGGCTCGCGCGCGCGGGCGGCGGTCTTGCCCTGTTCCTGCAGCACGTCGGCCACCGCCATCAGCGCGCCGGTGCCCACCGCCATCAGCAGCGCCGTGTGCAGGTTGCGCTGCTTGCGCACGGGGCGGGGGAGCCGCGCGGCGCCGTACCGCGTGTGCAGGGCGTCGCGGGTCACGCCCCGCGCGGCCTTCATCGCGGCCCCGCCCACCACCGCCCACATCATCTTCCGGCCCAGGCTGCTCGCCATAAGATCCTCCAGTTCAACGAGTTGCGCCACCGCGGAAGACCGCTGTCCATGCACGTCCCGCGCCAATCTTCGTCCCGCCTTCGCCCGCCGCCACGGATCGGCCGGGTCCGGATGGACGCGGGTGATCGCAGGGACGAAAAAAGAAGAAGGGTGGCCGGCGTGAAGCCGGCCACCCTCCTCCATCGCACTTTCCGCCGGAAGAGCGCCCGTCAGGACGCCCTTCCGCCGGTCCGGATCACGGCTCGCTCACAGCGGTGAGGCAGCCCGTGTACAGCGGGTTGTTGCGCTCCTCCTGCGGGATGGTCAGGACCACGTCGGTGCCGTAGGCATCGCCGCGGCGGTCCGTCCCGATCGGCCAGATCTGGTTCTGCGTGAAGCCGAAGTACTTCTGCATGCGGCGCAGGTCGCCCAGACGGTGGGCGGTGAGCCACAGGCTGAAGGCACGCTCGCGGAACAGCGTGCGAGCCTGCTCGGCCGCGGTGGTGCCCAGCGTGGCCAGCGGCGTCAGACCCACGTTGTTCGCCGCGCGGGCGGCGTTCACGAAGGTCAGCGCCGACGCGGCGTTGCCCGCCTTGAGGGCGGCCTCGGCCTGGATGTAGCGGGCCTCCATCCCCGAGGCCAGCAGCACGTCGCTGCCGCGGCTCGGGTACTTCAGCTGGCTGTAGTGCACGCCACCGTCGGCGGCCGAGGTCAGGCCGTCGCCGTTGGGCGCGTACAGCGTGCCGCTGGCGCTGCCCCAGGGGGTGCGGGGGTCGTGCGACGACATGTAGTCGAGGCCGTTGGTCCCCTCCTTGTCCACCGTGCTCCAGCGCTTCTCCTCGTTCACCAGCTGCTCCACCGCGTTGTACGAGTCCTGAGCCGCCGGATCGTACTCGATGAAGTAGCGGAAGCCGTCCGGCACCAGCGCCGCCACCGCGGCCGCGCCGTTGTAGTCGCCCTTGAACATCAGGGCGCGTGCCTTGCCCACCCGGGCGAGGTTGACCTCGTTCGGGTAGCTGCTCCCGGCCAGCGCGACCGCCTTGTCGAAGGCGGCGATCGCCGAGTCGAGCACCGCGGCCGTGGGCAGACCCGCCGACGGCACGAACTGGCCGTTCACGTCCACCAGCGAGAGCGGCACGCCCGAGCAGAACGACTCGGCCAGCAGCAGCTCGCTGTAGCCGATGATGTTGTACAGGTTCACGTGCATGTCCGAGCCGGCCTGGCTCGTGCTCGCGAACAGGCCCGCCGCGTTCACGGCCTCGGCGCGGGCGCGCTGCAGGTACGTGTACGGGTCGGTCACCGCGGCGTTGCTCTCCGACGGACGGCGGCGGTCCACCGACTGCCGGGTGGAGAAGCCGTCGCTGTCCACCAGCTCGTCGGTGAACGTGGCGGTCTGCGTGATCAGACCGCCCTCACGGTTCTGGCGGCCGCCCAGCGCGGTGGCGAAGCGGGCGCGGGCGCCCGCGTAGGTGTTCGGAAGGTTCGTGGTGTCGCGGGCGGTGCCCGGCGTCACCGTGAACGGGTCTTCCACCTGAAGGGCCTCGTCCAGGTTGCACGCGGCCAGCGGAAGAAGCGCGGCCACGGCAGCCAGCCCGAGCGCCCGCCGCGGGAAGAACCCGAGGGTCCTCCCGGGCGTTACGATACGGTTCAGCATGTGAAACTCCATTCTTCGATCAGAAGTTGACGTCGATACGAGCGACGAGCGAGCGCGCCGGCGGAACCGAGTAGAACTCGTTGGCGTTCAGGTTCGTCGTGCCGTTGGCGTTCACTTCCGGATCGAAGCCACGGTAGTTGGTCCAGGTGTGGAGGTTGCGGCCCGCCAGGGTCAGCGAAAGGCCGTCCTCGCGGAAGCCGAAGCGCCGCGTGAGGGTGTTGGGCGCGGTCAGCGTCAGCGCCACCTCGCGCAGCTTCCAGAACGACGCGTCCTCGATGAACCCGGCGCTGCTGATCCCCTTCAGCACGGCCTGGATCGCGGCCTGGTCCTCGAGCGAGGCGCCCGGCACCCAGCGCTCCTGGCAGAACGCCACGGTGCTCGCCGCGGTGCAGCGGCTCTGGCGGGTCTGGTCGAACAGCTTCTGGCCGCCCTTGTAGTCGAGCAGCGCCGACACGCGGGCGAAGCCGAAGGCACGCACGTCGGCGTTGAACGACGCCTCGCGCTTCGGCAGCGGGCTGCCGAAGAAGGTGCGGTTCAGCGACGGGATGGTCTGAGAGTCGGCCGGGAGCGCAACCACCTCGCTCTGCTGGATCAGGCCGTCGCCGTTGGCGTCGCTGTAGCGGTACGCGGTGGTGAAGTACGCGCCCACCGGGTACCCCTCGATGTGCCACTGCAGCGTGCCCAGCGAGATGCCGGCCTTGGCCACGATGGTGTCACCGAACGAGTTCAGGCGGTTGCGGTTGGTCGCCAGCGTCGCGTCGAGGTTGACCTCGAGGTTGCGGCGGCGCACCGGCTGGGTGCGCAGCGCCATCTCCAGGCCGCTGTTCGACACGCTGCCCAGGTTGAAGTACTGCGACAGCGGGCCGCCGAACGACGGGGCCAGCGTGCGGCTCACCAGGGCGTTGTTCGAGCGCTTGTTGTAGTGCGTCACTTCCAGGCTCACCCGGTCGTCGAACATCCCCAGGTCGCCGCCGAACTCGATCTCGCGGGTGATCTCGGCCTTCAGCTCGCTGTTGCCGAAGTTCGACACCACGAAGCCGCTGGCCACGCCGCCGTCCAGCGCCACCTGCGCGGTGTTGTAGGTGCGGTTGGCGGTCAGGTACGCCGGGCGCAGGCCCGACTTGCCGTACGCCGCGCGCAGGCGGAGGTTGCTCAGCTGCCCCATGCTGGGGAACCAGGGCTCCTCGTTCACCACCCAGCTCGCCGAGAGCGAGGGGTAGGTGATGAAGCCGATGTCGGCGCCCGACGCCGAGCTCTTGTCACCGCGGATGGCGGCGTTCAGGAACAGGCGGTCGTTGATGGCCAGCTGCTCGCTGATGTACGCGCCGAACAGACGGTCCGGAGCCTCGGGGCCCAGGTTCTCGTCCACCGAGCCCGGGATGCCGCCCAGGATGGTGCCCGGGGCCGGGTCGTCGGCCTCGGCGTAGGTGTAGTTCGGGTTGGCGCTGGTCCACTGCACGCCGGCCGAGGTGGTGGCGGCCAGGTTGCTGCGCAGCTGGTTGGTGGCCGTGGCCCCCGCGTTGGCGGTGAACACGTTGTTGTGCGTGCGGTACTGCTCGCGGAAGCCGCCCGGGAAGGCGCCCACCGACCCCGGCGCCACGAAGGTGCCGATGAAGCGGTCGTTGTTGTCCACGCCCAGCGTGCCGTTGAACGACAGCCAGGTGAGCGGACGGTAGTTCCCGGTCACGCTGCCGGTGAAGCGGTTGCTGTTCTCCTTGTTCTCCCACTTGTACAGCTGGCTGGCCAGGATGCCGCTGCCGTACCCCGCGTTGTTCGCGATGTTGGTGGGAGTGGGAGCGCCGCGCAGCGCCCACAGCAGCGGGCTGATCGACGAGTTGTCGCTCTGCGGCAGCTGGATGTTGTTGGCCGTGTAGCCGGCGCTGGCGGTCAGGCGCAGGGTGCTCCCCGCGTTGGCGGCCAGGTTGGCGCGCACGTTCCGGCGGCTCAGGTGGTTCGGGTGCTGCACACCCACGCCGTGCGTGGTCTCGCCCGACACGTAGTAGGTGGCGGTCTCGGTGCCGCCCGACACGCTGCCGCCCAGCTTGGTGAGCGCGCCCGTCTGCAGGGGCGTCACGTCGCTCTCGAGCGGGTTGTACGAGTACAGCGAGTCCAGCTTCACGCAGGTGCCGGCGGCGCGGGAGGCCAGGTCGCAGTTGATGCGCGTGCCGGCGGCGTTGAAGCCGCGCTGCAGGTAGTTGTCGGGGAAGTCGAAGTTCTCCTCGAGGTTCGAGAACTCCGAGTACGCCCGCACGTTGGGACGGCCGGCGCGGCCGCGCTTGGTGGTGACCTGGATCACGCCGTTGGCGGCCTGCGTGCCGTAGAGCGCCGACGCGGCGGGCCCCTTGAGCACCTCGACGCTCTCGATGTCGTCGGGGTTCAGGTCGTTCAGGCGCGACGAGCCCTGCCCGCCGCTGAACAGGTCGCCGCCGCCGGCGTCCTGCCCGATGCGCACGCCGTCGATGATGATGAGCGGGTCGTTGTTCAGCGACAGCGAGTTCACGCCGCGGATGCGGATGCGGCTGTTGGAGCCCAGCTGCCCGGAGCTCTGCGTGACGACCACGCCGGGGGCGCGGCCCTGCAGGAACTGCGAGAAGTTCTGGACGGTGGCCTGCGGCACCTGGTCGGCGGTGATGTTGGACACCGCGTTGCCCAGCTCGCGCTGGCGGGCCTCACGGCCGCTGGCCTGCACCACCAGGGCGTTCAGGTTCACCGCGCTGGTGTTGAGGGAGAAGTTGGCGGTGACGGTCTGCCCCGCCGCCACCGTGACGCGCTGCGTGCCGCCGGCGTAGCCGATGCGGCTGGCGGTCACGCTCTGCGAGCCCGACGGGACGTTCCCGATGCGGTACTCGCCCTGGGCATTCGTCACCACGCGCAGCGTGGTGCCGGCCACCAGCACCGTGGTGCTGGAGAGGGGCGCACCGGAGCGCGAGTCGGTGACCCGGCCGGTGATGGTCCCGCCCGACTGCGCGTTCGCCGCCGTGGGCAGCGCCGCAGCCAGCAGGATCGTAGCGATCCAACGGATTCTTGACATGCTGCTTGCTCTGTGGGAGTTGACCAACGCTCCCGCGCGCGCGGCCGTTCGGCCATGCGCCGGGCTCATCGTGCCTGCCTGCGATCGGTTGGCGTCACCTCCGGGCAGAAAGGAGCGTGGGGCGTTTCCCGGCCCGTGCGGTCGCCTTGCGGAGCGGGCACACGGGCCGGGCGGATCATCCCGGCGGTCAGCGGAGCCTGGGCTCTGGAGGGGTTTCCGGAGCCGCGGACTCCCGGCCGGGAATGTGGGTTCGTCAACGCGGGGCGTGCCCCGCGGGCATGGTCTGGCGTGCATCCGGGCGCTTGCGCCCGCGCGGCGGCCCAGGGGCCCTCCGCTTCCATCAACGATCACTTCCATCAATCGCGCCTTGCGGTCCTTACCCGCGGGCCGCGTCCGCTTTTCCGCCGGGCTTCAGGCAGGCTGCCCGGCGAAACGGATGGCGCGCCGGCGGGACAAAACGCGTGCGCTTCGGTGCTCCGCCAAATCGGTGTGACAACAAGCTAACTGGTTGCCACGAAAGTGCAACGGGCCACCCCGCATACCGTTGAAGAACGCCTGAGCGGCGCTCTCGTGACACCCCGTCCGGCCGCGCTTGCACTGGGCCAATTTGCGCCGCGGCGAAAGGGCGGGCCTGCTTCCCGGATCTGCGGTAGGCCGGATCGAACGTTCGAACGAGCCGGGGCAGGTCACCACATGTAAACGGCAATCAACATGGTAAGTTAATGTGCATGTCCCCCACAATTCAACCCTCTGCTTCATTCTGCTACGCGAGGGTCCCGAAGGTGCGGTGGGCCGCACCGGCTAACCACAAGCGGCGGGGGAAGTTCCGGCCCCTGAGTCGGTGCCTCATCATCCGATTCTCCGGGTCACGCGTCGAGCGCGTGGAGGAGCTTCTTCGGCGCCACCATGGCGTAAGACTGCACCACGTGGCCGCGGAGCTCGGCGTCGTCCACCCGGTCCAGCACGATCCCGATCCACCCCTTCACCCCCACGTACGGCGGGACGAAGTATTTGTCCGGCTCGCCGGCGACCAGCGCTTCCTGCACGCCCAGCGGCGCGTTGCACCAGAGCGCCACCCGGCCGTCGCCGTGATGGTTGGCGGCGTACATGGCGAAGAGCCGCTTGCGCACGCGCCAGGTGGGCTCGCCCCACGCCACCTGCTCCACCGCCTCGGGAAGGGCCAGGCAGGTCCGCCGCACGCGCTCCAGGGTGTCCATCGTGGTGGAGGTGGGGGTTCGAATGGGTTTACGTCCGCGGGCGCGCCGCCGGATCTACCCGCACCGGCGCGGGTGCGGCGGGTTTCGCGCAGCCCGCGCGCTCACACGGGGGCGAGCGGGCGGTGCGGGCCCGGGGGAAGCTCCACGCGGACCGCGTCGCCCGGGCGGACCTCGCCTTCCGCGAGGACCACGGCCATGACGCCGGCCTTGCGCACCACCCCGCCGTGCTCGTCATGGCCCAGGACGGCGGAGAGGAGGCCGGGCTGGAAGGCGTCGAGCTGGGCGCAGGGGTTGCGCAGGCCGGTGACCTCCACCACGGCCGAGCCGCCCAGCCGCAGCCGCGTGCCCGTGGGGAGCGCCAGCAGGTCCACCCCGCGCGTGGTCACGTTCTCGCCGATGTCGCCGGCGCGCACCGTGAACCCGGCGGCGGAGAGCTCGTCGTGCAGCTCGGCGTGCACCAGGTGCACCTGGCGCAGGTTCGGCTGGCCGGGGTCGCGGGCCACGCGCGAACGGTGCTTCACCGTCTCGCCGGCGTGCGCGTCTCCTTCCACGCCCAGCCCGGCGAGCAGGCGGATGGCGTCGCGGTTCCGCTTGCTGAAGGTGTGGCCGGGGCTCACGCTCACGGCCGTCACCACTCCGTCCATCGTTTCCTTCTCCGTCGGGCCACGGGCGTGGCGGTGGATGGGGAGAACCGCGGCGGCAGGTCACGCGGAGGCTGAGGCGAAGCGAGGACGGGCCACCGCGAGCGTCGCCGCTTCCCGCGTCTCGTTTCCCGGTCAAAGCTCGAGTGCCGGTTTCCGGCGCGCCAGTGGGTGGCTGGGCCATTCGGACGGACGAGACGCGGTCCGTTGCGGCGGCCCGGTCTTACTGAATCACGCAGGGACAAACAGCCCGTGGTTTCTTTCTTTCGTGGTCGCGCGCAGCGCGGCGGGTGACTCAGGATGGCATCGTCGGGACCGGGCTCACGCGTCGTGCGCGCGCTCCACCGCCTGGGCGGCGGAGATGCGCTGGCGCATGGCCGTGGCGGTGACGGCCAGCTGCTCGAACACGCTCTGGTGGCCGGGCGTGGTGATGCCCGAGACGATGCGGTGGTCCGGCTGGTTCTTCAGCAGCCACGCCAGCTCGCCGCGGCCGAGCTCGGCCACGTGCTCCAGCGTCGCGGTGTCGGACAGGCTCTCGGCCGCGTGGGCGGCGGCGGAGAGGAGGTGGTACGACGCCTCGTGCTCGCCCAGCTGGCGGGCGGCGTGGTGCGCGTAGAGCAGCTGCCGCAGCAGCGATCGCAGCTCGGGGCTCGTCTCCGTCATCGTGGTTCGGTGCGCGGTGGGCGTTGGGTCGGGCTCGGGTTGACGATACGGCGACGCTCCACGGGGCGAAACCCGTCTCCTGCGTCTCCCTCTTTTCGATTCGGGCGACCGGCGGCTGAAGCCGCGGCGCCCACCCGGCATCAGGCGCGGACGGCGGCGTGGCGCGCGGGGCGGTAGCGCACGGGCAGGCGCGTGGGGCCGTGCACGTGGAAGCCCTCGCGTGGCTCCCACGCGCCGCCGGCGAGCTCGAAGCCGGCCCAGCGGTCCAGGATGTCGCCCAGCGCGATGCGGCCCTCGAGCCGGGCCAGCGGCGCGCCCACGCAGAAGTGGATGCCGTGCCCGAACGCCACGTGCGGGTTGGGGTCGCGCCCCGCGTCGAAGCGGGCGGGCGCGTCGAAGCGCGCCGGGTCGCGGTTGGCCGAGCCGGTCCACGCCAGCACCAGCTGCCCGGCGGGGATGGTCTGCCCGTGCATCTCCACGTCCGTGCGGGCCAGGCGGAAGACGGTCTGCACCGGCGAGCGGTAGCGCAGCACCTCTTCCACCGCGGTGGGCACCAGCGAAGGCTCGGCGCGCAGCCGCGCGTGCTGCTCGGGGAACTCGGCCAGGGCGATCACCGCGTTGGAGATCAGGTTCGCCGTGGTCTCGTGGCCGGCCAGCAGCAGGAGCTGGAAGAAGGCCAGGATCTCCTCTTCGGAGAGCTTTTCGCCGTCCACCTCCACCTCGAGCAGGCGGGTGAGCAGGTCGTCGCGCGGGGCGCGGCGGCGGTGGGCGAGGAGGGGAGGGAGATAGGCCGCCATCTCGTCGTGCGTGGCGATGAAGCCGGCCACCGCGCGCTCGGCGTCGCCGTCGGCGGCCACGGCGTGGGCCATGGCCACCATGCTGTCGGTCCAGCGGCGGAACTGGGGGTAGTCCGCGGACGGCGCGCCCAGCATCTCGGAGATCACGAGCAGCGGGAGGGGCACGGCGTAATCGGCGACCAGGTCCATCTCGTCGCCCCGGGCGCCGGCGCGGTCCAGCAGCCCGCGCGACAGCTCGCGGATGCGCGGCTCCAGGTTGGCCACCGCGCGCGGCGTGAAGGCGCGCATGATCAGCCCGCGCATGCGGGTGTGGCGCGGCGGATCGGAAAAGATCAGCCACCGCGAGGTGCGCTGCGCGCCGGGCGACACGGCCGAGCTGAACGCCTGGTGGTCGTTCAGGGCGCGCCGGACGCTCTCGTAGTCGAACAGCATCCAGTGGCCGGTGTGCGGCTCGCGGAACACCGGGGTGCTGGCGCGCAGCTGGTCGTACAGCGGGTACGGGTCGCGGCGCGTGTCGCTGGAGAACAGGCTGATCATGGCTTCACCACCCCTGGCTGCCCTGCACGGTTGAAAGGGTGCGCCGCCGCGCTGCGATCCGCGGCGGATCGCGGTCACCGGTCCGATGTTTCTGCCGTGGCGCCGAACGCGCGGATCACCACCTCCACCAGCGCGTTCGCCGAGGGCTCGTCCACGGGGCCGCCGCTCATCAGGTAGCGGTAGAAGAAGGGCCCGCTCACCACGTCCGTCGCCAGCTCCAGGTCGAGCCCCGGGCGCAGCTCGCCGCGCGCGACGCCGCGCTCCAGCACCTGGCGCAGCGCCGCGCGCCACTCCGCGTCGAACCCGCTGCGCATGGCGTGCGCGATGGCCGGACTGCGCGCCATCGCCGCCACCAGGCCGGAAAGGAGGACGTGGCTGGCGGGGTCGCCGTACATGCCCAGCGCCACGCGCATCAGCCCCAGCAGGTCGCCGCGCGCGCCGCCGGTGTCGGGGACGGGGATGGCGCGGAGGATCCGGCCCAGCGCCTCGATCACCAGCGTCTCCTTCTCCTTCCAGCGGCGGTAGACGGTGGCCTTCCCCACGCCGGCGCGCGCGGCGATCGCCTCCATGGTCACCGCGTCGTACCCGAGCTCGCGGATCAGCGCGATGGCGGCGGTGAGGATCGCATCGTGCGCTTCTTCGCTGCGGGGCCGGCCCGGCCGGCGGCTGAGGGACTCGGTTTCTGTCACGGGGTCCAGGCTGGTTTCGATACGAAAGCGTTCCGCATTTGGAGGATAGCAGGAGGCATTCCAGAACGCAAGTGTATCGTAATCGGAGGTGGCGAATCGTCCGAGGCGGGAGAGCGGGGCAGGGGCGAATGAATTCGCAGCAACGACTACACGAAGTCCGCCTTCGCGCCGCCTTC
>DASSME010000296.1:0-3303 GCA_035689035.1 Longimicrobium sp.
CACGCTCGTGATGCGGTGCGTGGCGGCGAAGGTGGTGGTCTCGGTGGGGCCGTACCCGTTGAGCAGGCGCTCCGGGCCGCCGCGGCGCACCACGCGCGCGATGGTCCCCGCGTCGAGCGCGTCGCCGCCCACGATCAGGCAGCGCAGCCGCGCCAGCTCGTCGTGCAGCAGGTCGGCGTACTGGTTGAAGAGCCCCACGGTCATCCACAGCACCGTCACCCCGGACCGCGCCAGCGCCTCGCCGAAGCGGCGCGGGTCGAGGAGCACGTCCTGGCCGATCACCACGATCCGGCCGGCGTTCAGCAGCGGCCCCCACACCTCCATGGTGCTCGCGTCGAACGCCGGGTTGGCCGCGAACGCCACCCGGTCGCCGGCCCCGAAGTGCGCGTACCCGCTGTTGACCACCAGCCGCGAGATGGCGCGATGCGGCACCACCACGCCCTTGGGCTCTCCCGTGGAGCCGGACGTGTACATCACGTACGCGGCCGCTTCCGCCGACACGGCGATGCGCGGGTTCTCCGCGTCAGCGTGGGTAATCCCGTCGACGTCGATCCGCTGCACCGCGGAAAGCTCCGGGAGATCGGCACCGGTCATCGCCAGCACGACCCGCGACCCGCTGTCCGCGACCATGTACGCGATGCGCTCCGCCGGGAACGAAGGGTCGATCGGCACGTACGCGGCGCCCGCCTTCAGGATCGCCAGCTCCGCGACCACCAGCTCCGCGGAGCGCGGCAACAGGATGGCCACGCGCGCACCCGGCGCCACGCCCGCGTCGCGGAGGGCGTGCGCGAGCCGGTTCGCCCGCGCGTTCAACTCCGCGTAGGTGAGCGAGCGCTCCTCGTGCATCACGGCGGCGGCGACGGGCGCGCGCGCGGCCTGCCGCTCGAACAGCTCGTGTACGCACGCCTCGGCCGGATACGCGGCGTCCGTCGCGTTCCACTCCTCGACGACCTGCCGACGCTCGGCCTCGGGAAGAATGGGAAGGCGGTCGACCGGCTGCCGGTCGTCGGCCACCATGCCGCGGAGCACGGTGCGCAGGTGCTCGCGGTGGCGTTCCACCGTCGCTGCGTCGAAGAGCGCGGTCGCGTACTCCAGCGCTCCGCCGATGCGGCCGCCGGCCTCCTGCAGCGTGAGCTGCAGGTCGAGCTTGGCGGTGACGTGCGGCGCGCCCTCCAGCGCGGCCAGCGTCACCCCCGGCAGCTCCAGGCTTCCCCGCGGCGCGTTCTGCCAGGTGAAGTTCACCTGGAAGAGCGGGGTGTGCGCCAGGCTGCGCGCCGGCTGCGCCGCCTCCACCACCTGCTCGAAGGGGATGTCCTGGTGCTGCTGCGCCGCCAGCGCGCGCTCCTTCACGCGCCCCAGCAGCTCCGCCACGCTCGGCGCGCCGGACAGGTCCAGCCGCAGCGCCAGGGTGTTGATGAAGAAGCCGATCAATCCCTCGATCTCCGCGCTGCCGCGATTCGCCGTCGGCGTGCCCACGACGACGTCGGCCTGCCCGGAGAGACGGCTCAGCACCACCGCCCACCCCGCCAGCAGCGTCATGAACAGGGTCGTGCCGTGCCGCTGCCCCAGCGCCTTCAGACCGGCGGTCAGCTCCTCGTCCAGCTCCAGCCCGATCGCGGCGCCCGCATGGTCCTGCCGGGCCGGACGCGGGCGATCCGTGGGCAGCTCCAGCAGCTCGGGCGCGCCGGCGAGCGCCGTCCGCCAGTACTCCGCCTGCCGCTGGAGGACTTCGCCATCGACCCAGCGCCGCTGCCACGCCGCGTAGTCCGCGTACTGCACGGGGAGAGGCGGAAGCGGGTCGGCATCGCCGCGGCTGAAGGCGCCGTACAGCGCGCTCAGCTCCTGCGTCAGCACGCCGAGGGACCAGCCGTCGGAGACGATGTGGTGCATCGTCACCAGCAGCACGTGGTCGTCTTCCGCGAGCCGGACCACGCGCCCGCGGATGAGCGGACCACGCGCCAGGTCGAAGGCCGCGCCCGCTTCCTCGACCATCACCCGGCGCAGCTCCGCATCCGCCTCGGGGTGATCGGCCAGGTCGTGATCGACCAGATGGAAACGGCTCTCCGACGCCGGCGCGATCCGTTGCGCCGGCTTTCCATCGACCTGTACGAACGTCGTGCGCAGCGCCTCGTGCCGCGCCACGATCCGGTCGAGCGCGCGAACCAGCGCATCACGGTCCAGCTCCCCACGCAGACGCAGCCCCGCGGGGACGTGGTAGGCGGCGCCGACGTGGTTCATCTGCTCCAGGAACCAGAGCCGCTGCTGCGCGAACGACAGCGCCAGCGGCCCGCTGCGGTCCGCCGGCCCGATCGCCGGGAGCTCCGTCCGCGCGGCCAGGTCCAGGCCGCCGGCGAAGTCCGCCAGCACCGGCCGGGCGAACAGGTCGCCCATCGCCACCTCGGCGCCCAGCACCTGGCGCAGGCGCGAGATGGTCCGCATGGCCAGGAGCGAGTGCCCGCCCAGCTCGAAGAAGTGGTCGTGCCTCCCCACCCGCTCCACGCCGAGCACCTCGGCCCAGACCTGCGCCACCGCGGCTTCGGTCTCGCCCACCACGGGGGCTTCGTAGCCGCGCGCCGCGTACGCATCGCCCTCGGGCGCGGGGAGCGCGCGGCGGTCCACCTTCCCCGTCGGCGTCAGCGGCAGCGCCTCCAGCCGCACGAACGCCGCGGGCACCATGTACTCCGGCAGACCGGCCGCCAAGTGCGACCGCAGCGCCTGCGCGTCGAGCGCCTGGTCCGTGGCGACGAAGTACGCCACCAGCCGTCGGTCGCCGGGCGCATCCTCCCGCACGAGCACCACCGCCTCGCGCACCGACGGATGCTCCAGCAGCCGCGCCTCGATCTCGCCCAGCTCCACGCGGTGGCCGCGCACCTTCACCTGGAAGTCGTTGCGGCCCGCGAACTCGATCGTCCCGTCCGCCAGCCAGCGCCCCAGGTCGCCCGTCCGGTACAGCCGCGCCCCGGGCTCGCCGCCGAACGGGTCCGGGACGAAGCGCTCCGCCGTCAGCCCCGGGCGGTTCAGGTACCCGTGCGCCACCCCCGCGCCGCCGACGTACAGCTCGCCCGCCGCGCCCACCGGCACCGGCTCGCCGCGCCCATCCAGCACGTAGATCCGCGTGTTGGCGATGGGGCGCCCCAGCGGGATGCCGCGCGCGCCCTCCGGCACGCTCGTGATGCGGTGCGTGGCGGCGAAGGTGGTGGTCTCGGTGGGGCCGTACCCGTTGAGCAGGCGCTCCGGGCCGCCGCGGCGCACCACGCGCGCGATGGTCCCCGCGTCGAGCGCGTCGCCGCCCACGATCAGGCA
>DASSME010000297.1:0-3738 GCA_035689035.1 Longimicrobium sp.
CGACTTCCTCCCGGCGATCCGGGCGGCCAAGAACGAGGGCGTGGTGATCCACCTGTTCCACGGCACCGGCCCGCAGCAGCCGCACCGCGACCTGTGGGAAGAGGTGGACGACCGCACGGTGATCACCCCCGAGCTGCTGAATGGCTTCCACCTCTCCGATTCGCCGGCACAACCATCGGAAAGCGCGGGCACCCCACAAGCATCTTATGGATTCAACTCATTTTACACACTGACCGGCAGTTACGCGGGTGAGCCCTCCCCCAGCGGTCGTGGATGGCCTGACAGTCTGCACGGGGGTGATGACGCATACGAGGAGTAGCGCTTGCCGATCGGCGTGGAACCAGCGAGCCCCAACCGTCGCCGCCACAGGGCCGATCAGGGCGCGGAGCAAGTAAGTTCTCCCGCTCCCGGGCGAAGCGCAGCGAGGGCCGCCGCGGCCGCGCCGGCGCTGGCCGCACGCCGCAAAGCGCCGATCCCCCGGCCACACCCCCACCCGCCGCACTCGCCCGGTCGCAGGCCGCCACGACCGCCCCTCCCCCAAGGCAGTTTTTTGGGGGAGGGCAGCGCGGCGAAGCTCGCGCGGCGAGAGGGCCCGCGGTGCCCGCCCCCCTGCGCTTCACCCCACCTCCACCACCCGCTCCACCCCGAGCGCCCCCAGGAACGCGCGGTCGTGGCTCACCACCACCAGCGCGCCGTCGTACCCGTTCAGCACGTCTTCCAGCGCGGCGAGCGAGTCGAGATCCAGGTGGTTGGTGGGCTCGTCCAGCAGCAGCAGACTGGGCGGGCGCCAGCCGTTGAGGGTGCAGGCCAGTGCGGCGCGCAGGCGCTGGCCGCCGCTCAGCGTCTCCGTCGGCTGGTGCACGGCGCCGCCCTCGAACAGGAAGCGGGCCAGGGCGTGCCGCGCCTCCGTCTCTCCGATGTCCGGGTTGCGCTCGCGGTAGCACTCCAGCACCGATGCGCCGGGCCGCAGCCTGCGGGCGTGCTGGTCGAAGAACGCCACCTCGTCCGCCGCCAGGCCCAGCCGCGCCGTTCCTGACGTCGGCGCGAGCGTGCCCTCGATCACGTGCAGCAACGTCGTCTTGCCGCTCCCGTTCGGCCCGGCGATCGCCACACGCTCGGGGCCGACGATGCGCAGGCTCACCTCGTCCGGCGCCGCCCGGTCCATCCCCTCGCGGATCACGGAGACGCCGTCGAGCTCCACCACCGTCTTCCCCGCCGCCAGCTCGGCGGAGGGGAGGTCGAGCGCGATGCGACCGCGCTCTTCCACCCGCGCGCGGGCGGCGTCGAAGCGCGCGCGGCCGTCGGCCACGATGCGCTCGGCGGTGTCGCGCACACGGCCACGGGTGCCTTCGCTGCGCTCGCGCTGCATCCCCAGCCAGATCTTGGGCGCGCCGCCCTTCAGCGCCTGCGCCTTCCCGCGGCTGTCGCGGCGGTCCTGGCGCTCGCGCATCCGCTGCGCCTCGCGGCGGGCGGCGCGCAAGGCGCTTTCGGCGCTGCCCAGCTCGCGCGCGGCTGCCTCGTCCTCGGCGGTCTTCTGGGCGCGGTAGGCGTCGTAGTTGCCTCCGTACACGCGCACGCCGCCGGGCGACAGCTCCACGATGCGGTCCAACAGGCGCAGCAGCGTGCGGTCGTGGCTCACCACCAGCAGCCCGCCCGTCCACCCGCGCACCAGCTCGTACAGCGCGTCGCGGCCGGCGGCGTCCAGGTTGTTGGTGGGCTCGTCGAGGAGAAGGAAATCCGGCCGGCGCAGCGTGAGCCCCGCCAGCGCCACCCGCGTCCCCTCGCCGCCGCTCACGCCGATGACGGGGCGGTCAAGCGGCAGATGGCCGACGCCGAACCGCGCCAGCGCCGCCACCGCGCGCTCGCGCAGCTCCCAGTCGTCGCCGACCAGGTCGAGGTCCCCGGGCTGCGGCTCGCCGGCATAGACGCGGCCGAGCGCCGCCAGCCGCGCGCCGATGCCCAGCACGTCCGCGAGCGTGCCATCCGCGGCCAGCTCGAAGTTCTGCGGCAGGTATGCCAACGTCCCGCGCCGCTGGACGGTGCCGTGCGGCGTGGCCAGCTCGCCCGCGAGGAGGCGGACGAGCGTGCTCTTCCCGGCGCCGTTGGGCCCGATCAGCCCCGTGCGCTCGCGGCCGAAGCCGAGGGTTATGTCGGTGAAAAGGGTGCGGCCGTCAGCGAGCGCGTAGCCCAGCCGGTCGGCGGCGAGACGAAAGTCGTGGAGAACTGCTGGCATCGAGGCACACTCCGGCCCTGAAGGTGGTCATTGGGTGGACACCGTTCAGGGTCAGGATCATTCGTGTGCTCTCGTCTGGGACTGGTCGGTACTTCGCGGGATCAACTACGCGGAAGAAAGATCGAAGATTCAGATGGCGCGTCAACCCTCCCAACAGGTGCGCGAGTGCGCGAGTGCGTTTGGCGTTCGCGCGGACCGCGGGCGTCTCACACGAATGCCTGCGTGGGAGTCCGCGAAGGCGGACTTCGGGCCGTCGTTGCCGCGGATTCATCCGCCCAAGAGCCCTCGCGACACCGCGCAATCCGTCATGACGACGCCGCCTCCCACTTCCGCACCATCATCGGCCCGTCGCCGTCGAAGCCGTGGCGGCGGTGGAGGGCGCGGCTGCGCTCGGTGGGCCAGAGGAAAGCGGCCTCCACGCCGGCCACGGCGCACTCGTCCAGCACCGCGGCCATGAGTTGCGAACCGGCGCCGCGGCCGCGCATCTCCTCGCGCAGGAACACGTTGGTGACGTAGCCGTACACCTCGGCCTCCACCACCGGGTTGGGCATCTTCTCCACCAGCTGCAGCCAGGCGGTGCCCACGATCCCGCCATCCGTCTCGGCCACCCACGCGCGCCACGTCTCGTACCCCAGCCGCGCCCGCATCCACCGCGCGCAACGGGCGACGAACACGTCCTCGGCCTCGTCCGGCTCGCCGATCCCCGCGCGGAACTCCCAGCGGAGCCGTGCCAGCGCGTCCGCGTCCCTGGGCGTGGCGCGCCGGATGGTGATCGTGGGGAAGTCGGGCGTGGCAATCGTCATCGGACCGGAGGATTCGGTGCGTCGGGGCGAGCGGGGCATCGGGTGCGGGCGAATGGGGTGAAGGTGGAGGTTGGTTGGCGTGCGAGTGCGAGTTTGCGCGGGCGTTTGCGTCGGAGTTCCGGAGTGAGCTCGCGGCAACAGCGGCGCACTCCGCCTTCGCGGACTTCAACAGCGGCACGCCGGAGGCAAACCACGGGCGCGCGAAAGGGCGAAGGCGGCGGCCGGAAACGCACTCGCGCACTTGCGCACTGACGCACCCGTTGAAGCCGTTCTACTTCGCCACCCCCATCCGCCGTTCCAGCTCCTCCACCCGCGTCCGGCTGACCTTGAGCTTGACGCCGTTCTTCAGGCGCACGGCGTAGTCGCCGCCGCCGCCGCGCAGGAGGGCGTCGATCAGGTCCAGCCGCACGATCACGCTGCGGTGGATGCGCAGGAAGCGCGCGGGGTCCAACCGCTCTTCCAGCGCCTGCATCCGCTCGCGGATGATGTAGCCGCGCTCGTGCGTGTGGATCTCGGCATAGGGGCCGCTGGCGGTGATGTACTCGATGTCGCCCACCGGCACCACGCGCACCTGCCCCTTCATCTCCACCGCGATCCGCTCGATCGGCGCGGGCCTGGGCGCCGGGTCCGCGGACGGTGCGACTGGCTGTCCCTGCGGTGGCGCGGCGGGATCGGGCGCCGTGGATAAAGGGGCCGGGACGG
>DASSME010000298.1:0-3733 GCA_035689035.1 Longimicrobium sp.
CGATCTGCCTGGAGCGCGGCCCCGAGATGGTGGTGGCGCTGCTGGCCGTGCTCAAGGCGGGCGGCGCGTACCTCCCGCTGGACCCCGACTACCCCCGCGAGCGGCTGCGCTGGATGCTCGACGACGGCGCGCCGGCGCTGCTGCTGACCGGCGGCCCGCTGGCGGCGCGCTTCGCGGACGCGGGGGTGCCGCTCCTGGACCTGGCGTCCGCCGCGCCGGCCTGGGCCCGCGCGCCGGACGGCGACCCGGAGCGCGACGGCCCGCGGCCGCAGCACCTGGCCTACCTGATCTACACCTCCGGCTCCACCGGGCGCCCCAAGGGGGTGATGATCCAGCACCGCAACCTGTGCAGCCTGGTGGCGGCGCAGACCCGCAGCTTTCCGCTCGAGCCGGGGAGCCGCGTCCTGCAGTTCGCCTCCTTCAGCTTCGACGGCTGCACCTTCGAGGTGTTCCTGGCGCTGGCCCGCGGCGCGTCGCTGCACCTTTCCGAGCACCCCGGCGCGCTCGCGGGCGACGACCTGGCCCGCCTGGCCGGCCGCGACGGAGTCACGCACGCGATCGTGCCTCCCGCGGTGCTGGCGGCGCTCCCCGAGGGCGAGCAGCTGGCCTCGATCCACACGCTGGTGATGGCCGGCGAGGCGCCGGGCACGGAGCTGATGACGCGCTGGGCGCGGGGCCGCCGGCTGCTGAACGGGTACGGGCCCACCGAGACCACGGTCGCCGCCACCAACCAGGAGTACCGCCCCGGGAGCTCGGCCACGCCCCCGATCGGCCGGCCGATGGCCAACGTGCGCGTGTACCTGCTGGACCGGGCGGGCGAGCCGGTGCCGCGCGGCGCCACGGGGGAGCTGTACGTCGGCGGCGGGGGGGTGGGGCGTGGCTACTGGCGGCGTCCGGCGCTGACCGCCGAGCGCTTCGTCCCCGATCCGTTCGGCGGCGAGGCGAGCGCGCGGCTCTACCGCACCGGCGACCTGGCCCGCTGGAACGCGGACGGGTCGCTGGAGTTCGCGGGGCGCGTGGACGAGCAGGTGAAGGTGCGCGGCTTCCGCATCGAGCCGGGCGAGATCGAGGCGCGGCTGCTGGAGCACCCCGAAGTCGGCGAGGCGGTGGTGCTGGCCCGGCACGACGGCGCCGGCGCCCGGCGGCTGGTCGCCTACTACGTGGCGGGCGAAGCGGCGCGCCCCGAGGCGCTGCGCGCGCACCTGGCCGAGCGGCTTCCCGAATACATGGTCCCCGCGGCGTACGTGCGGCTCCCCGCGCTCCCGCTCACCCCCAACGGCAAGGTGGACCGCAAGGCGCTCCCCGCCCCCGAGGACGACGCCTTCGCGCGGCGCGGCTACGAGGCGCCGCGGACCGGGACCGAGGCCGTGCTCGCCGCGATCTGGGCCGAGGTGCTGGGGCTGGAGCGCGTCGGCCGGCACGACGGCTTCTTCGAGCTGGGCGGCCACTCGCTCCTCGCGGTCACGCTGATCGAGCGGATGCGGCGGCAGGGGCTGCACACCGACGTGCGCACCCTGTTCGCCGCGCCCACGCTCGCCGCGCTCGCGGCCGCCGTGGCGGGCGAGCAGGCCGGGCCCGCCGAGGTGCCGGTGCCGCCGAACCGGATCCCGGACGCCGCCCCGGTGATCACCCCCGGGATGCTCCCGCTGGTCGCGCTCGGCCAGGCGCAGATCGACGCCATCGTGGCCGCCGTGCCGGGGGGCGCGGCCAACGTGCAGGACATCTACCCGCTGGCCCCGCTGCAGGAAGGCTTCCTCTTCCACCACCTGGCCGCGGCCGAGGGCGATCCCTACCTGCTGGGCACCGTCAGCGGCTTCGCGACGCGCGCGGCGCTCGACGCGTACCTGGACGCGCTCCGCGCGGTGGTCGCGCGGCACGACATCCTGCGCACCGCCATCGCCTGGGAAGACCTCCCCGAGCCGGTGCAGGTGGTCTGGCGCCGGGCCCCGCTCCCCGTGGGCGAGGTGGAGCTGGACCCGGCGGGGGGTGACGCGGCCGGGGAGCTGTACCGGCGCTTCGACCCGCGCCACCACCGCCTCGACATCCGCCGGGCGCCGCTGCTGAGCGCCCACGTCGCCCGCGACCCCGCCGGGGACCGCTGGCTGCTCCTCCTGCTGCGCCACCACCTGGCCGGCGACCACACGGCCTTCGCGGTGCTGCGCGACGAGATCGAGGCGCACCTGTCCGGCCGCGCGGACGCGCTCCCCGCGCCGCTCCCCTTCCGCAACTACGTGGCGCAGGCGCGGCTGGGGGTGAGCCCCGACGAGCACCGGGCGTTCTTCACCGAGCTCCTGGGCGACGTGGACGAGCCGACCGCGCCGTTCGGGCTGCTGGACGTGCGGGGCGACGGCTCGGGGATCGAGGAGGCGCGGCTGCGGTTGGAGGGGCCGCCGGCGGTCCGGCTGCGCGAGCGGGCGCGGGCGCTGGGCGTGACCGCGGCCACCCTCTGCCACGTGGCCTGGGCGCAGGTGCTGGCCCAGCTCTCGGCGCGCGACGACGTGGTGTTCGGCACCGTCCTCTTCGGCCGCATGCAGGGCGGGGAAGGGGCCGACCGGGTGATCGGGCCCTTCATCAACACCCTCCCGATCCGCGTCCGCCTGGGTGACGTGGGGGCCGAGGCGAGCGTGCGGCAGACCCACGCGCTCCTCGCCCGGCTGCTGCGCCACGAGCACGCCACCCTCACGCTGGCGCAGCGGTGCAGCGCGGTGGAGGCGCCCGCGCCGCTCTTCACCACGCTGCTGAACTACCGCCACGGCGCAAAGCCGCGGCCCCGCGCCGACGACGCGTCCGGCGCCGCGCTTCCGGCCGCGGAGGTGGGAAGGCGCTACACCGAGGAGCGCTCCAACTACCCGCTGACCCTATCGGTGGACGACCTGGGCGAGGCGCTGGGGCTGACCGCCAAGATCCGCGCGCGGGGCGAGGCCGCCCGGGTGTGCGCGATGATGCACACCGCGCTCGAAGGGCTGGTCCAGGCGCTGGAGACGGCGCCGCGGCTGCCGGTGGGGCGCATCGGCATCCTCTCGGAAGGCGAGCGCCGGCGGGTGCTGCACGAGTGGAACCGCACCGGGGCCGAGTTCCCGGCCGATACCTGCGTGCACGAGCTCTTCGAGGCGCACGCCGCGCGCACGCCGGGCGCGGTGGCGCTGGAGTTCGGCGGCGAGCCGCTCACCTACGACGAGCTGAACGCGCGCGCCAACCGGCTGGCGAACCACCTCCGCTCGCTCGGCGTGGGCCCCGACGTCCGAGTCGGGATCTGCATGGAGCGGAGCCTGGAGATGGTGGTGGGGCTGCTGGGGGTGCTCAAGGCGGGCGGCGCGTACGTGCCGCTGGACCCGGGCTACCCCCGCGACCGGCTGCGCTACATGGTGGAGAACAGCGCGCCGGCGGTGCTGCTGGCGCAGGCGGCCGTGCGCGGCCGGGTGGATGGGCTCGGCGTGGCGACGGTGGCGCTGGACGCGGACGCCGGGGCGTGGGCGGGCCTCCCCGCGGCCAACCCGGGGCGGGGAGCGCTGGCGCCGGACCACCTGACGCACGTGATCTACACCTCGGGCTCCACCGGCCGGCCCAAGGGCGTGATGATGGCGCACCGCGGCGGGGTGAACCGCTTTCAATGGATGCAGCGGCTGCACCAGCTCGGCGTCGGGGGAGACACGGGGGCGATGCTGCAGAACAGCTCGTTCAGCTTCGACGCGTCGGTGTGGGAGCTGCTCTGGCCGCTGAGCTCGGGGGCGCG
>DASSME010000299.1:0-3413 GCA_035689035.1 Longimicrobium sp.
CGCGCGGGCGGGATCGGCCGGGTGGAGACGCTGGCCCGGCAGCTCCGGGGGAGCGGAACGGCGGAGCTGATGACGTTCCATGCGGGCGACGCCATCGCGCCCAGCCTGGAGAGCCGCTACTTCGCGGGGCTGCAGATGATCGCCGCGCTCAACCACCTGGACCAGGCGGCGCCGCTCCTCTTCGTCCCCGGCAACCACGAGTTCGACGAGCGCCGGCAGGCCGCCTTCGTGGCGGCGGTGAAGGCGAGCGACTTCCCCTGGCTGGCGGGGAACCTGGCGCTCGCCACGGGCGACGCCGCCGTCGACGGCCGCCTGGGGCGCGACACGGTGATCGTCACCCGCGGCGGGCTGAAGGTGGGGGTGTTCACCCTCACCTTCCTGGACAGCCCGCGCGACTGGGCGAAGGCGGACAGCACCTTCGTGCAGGACGCCGAGCGGATGATCACCGGGCTGGAGCGGCGCGGGGCCGACGTGATCGTGGGCCTCACCCACCTGGCGCACGACACCGACCGGCAGATCAGCCGCCTGCGCCGCCGCCACCCGCGGTTCGCCTGGATCTGCGGCGGGCACGAGCACTTCCGCATCTATGACGCGCTGACCGACACCAGCGCGATGATCACCAAGGGCGAGTCGAACGCGCGCGGGATCTGGAAGGTGACGCTGTCGTCCGCCGGGCGCAGGGGCGTGGCGCGCGCCGAGGCGGTCGCGGTGGACAGCACCATCGCCATCGACCCCGGGTACCAGCGCGAGGTGGCCGACGTGTGGGAGGCGCGGCTGCGCGAGCGCGTGCCCTTCCTGGACGCGGTGATCGGTCGCAGCGAGACCATGATGGACGCCACCGAGGAGACGGTGCGCGGCTCCGAGAGCCCGTGGGGCAGCTGGCTGGCCGACCAGATGCGCACCGCCTACCCCACGATTCCCACCGACATCGCCGTGCTGAACGGCGGGGCCCTGCGCATCGACGACGCGTTCGGCGACACGCTGCGCTGGGAGCACGTGGCGCGCACCTTCGGCTTTCCCACGCGGGTGGCGCTGGTCACGCTGCGCGGGCGCGACGTGAGGGAGATGTTCGAGAACTCGGTGAGCGGGGGGCGGGGCGAGGGGCGCTTCCTGCAGGTGAGCGGCGCGAGGGTGACCTTCGACCGCAGCCGCCCCGAGGGCCGGCGCGTGCTGGACGTGCAGGTGCAGCGCGGCGCCGCGTTCGCGCCGCTGGGGGACGACAGCACCTACGTGGTCGCCGTCCCCGACTACATGTACGGCGGGGGCGACCGCTACACCTTCGCCCGCAGCGCGGTCGCGAAGGTGGAGCCGGGGCCCGACCTCAAGCTGATCGCCTTCGACGTCCTCTCGTCGCTCTACGCGCGGGGCCAGGCGATCGCCCCGCGCGTGGAGGGCCGGCTGATCGACCGCACGCCCCGCGAGGGGCAGCCGTAGCCCCGCGGATACGATCGTCCAACCAGCATCGCTGAACGGCGGTCACACGAAGGAGCGGAGGGCAACGGAGGAGCGGAGGACTGCGCCGGAGTCCTCCGCTTCTCCGTTTCTTCTTGTGGGGCAAAGGCTTAGATGGAATACCGGTCACGAGCTGTGCGCCGGGATGCCGAGATCCACGCCGATCTGGGCCAGGATGGTCATCACGTCGAAGTAGGTGTGGGTGCGGGCCAGCTTGCCGTCACGAACCTGCCACACGTCGCACAGGCGGAACTCCACGGGGCGGCCGGTGGGCGGGATCGGGCCCATCGGCGTGGCCAGCGGGCCGTCGTGCGTGCCGCGGCCGACGAACTCCACCGCCGCGCCGCCGTCGGTGGCGATGACGGACTGGATCTCCACCGTGCTGTCGGGGAAGGCGGTGGACCAGCCGCTCAGGAACTCGATCACGCCGGCGTGGCCGTGCAGCTCCTGCCCGGTCGGCACCACCACGGTGACGATGTCGGGGTGCGCGAGCTGGAAGGTGCGCTCGAACTGCCGGTCGTTGAAGGCCCGGTACGCCTCGCGGACCAGGGCCTCGGTTTCCGTCGCGCTCATGGGGTGCCTCCTGCGGGTTCGGGTTCCATCCGATCGGTGACGATGGACTACGCCGCGGATCGCCGCCCGGATCTCACATGGTTGGTGGGAGACTGCGTCCAACCCGCCGCTCATCGTCCTGAGTCACCCACCGCGCTGCGCGTGCCCACGAAGGAAAGAAACGGCGAGCTCTCACAGAGTTCACGGAGTCACAGAAACAACCGCAGTTCCTCCGTGGACTCTGTGAACTCCGTGAGAGCCAGGCTGTTTGTCGTTGCCCCATTCGGTAGATACCGCAAGAACGGATTCAAGTGCAGTCGATCTTACGAGCCGGTATAACCCTGTCATTTCGCAGTTCTCCGCTGCTCCGTTGCTCTCCGCTCCTCCGTGTGACGCCCAGGAAGGCCGGCCTGGCGCACCAGCTACCGATCCGGCGCCGAACTCCGCCCGGACCGGCGGCGGGATCGTCCGGATGATGAAGTGCGAACGTCGATGTAAGATTCCCCTCTCTCGTGGCATCTATCGTCCGCCACCCGGATGTTTCCGCCGCGATCCGCCCTTCGCTCCCGCCATAGTGACCGCCCCACCCACGCAACGCACCCTGCTCGAACGCACCTCGGCCGGCGACGCCGACGCGCTGGCGGAGCTCTACCGCGCGCACGGCGCGGCGGTGCACGCGGTGGCGTACCGGCTCACCGCCAGCGCCGCCGACGCCGACGACGTGCTGCAGGACGTGTTCGTGGGCCTTCCCGAGGCGCTGCGGCTCTACGACGGGCGCGGGTCGCTGGAGGGGTGGCTGCGCCGCGTGGCCGCCCGCACCGCGCTGATGCGGATGCGGCGCTCCACCCGCCGCGGCGAGGTGGCGCTGGACGACCACCCCACGCCCGCCGCGCCCCCGGCCGACGCCGCCGCGCGCGTGGACATCGAGCGGGCGCTGGCCGCGCTGGCGCCCGGGCTGCGCGCCGTGTTCGTGCTCCGCGAGGTCGAGGGCTACTCGCACGCGGAGATCGGCGAGCTGATGGGCCTGCGCGCCGGCACCAGCCAGGTGCGCCTGCACCGCGCCCGCCAGCGCCTTCGAGAGATCCTGAAGGAACGATGATGATGCCGCACCCCCGCGTCGCCACGCTCAGCCGCCACGCCGACGGCGCCGCCCCGGGCCCGCGCCTGGCCGCCCACCTGCTGCGCTGCCCCCGCTGCCGCGCCGCCGTGGACGAGATGCGCGCGCTCGCCGAATCGGCCCGCGCCGCCCCCGTCCCCCTGCCCGCGCCCGACGCGCTGGAGCGCATCCTGGCCCGCCGCGCGGCCGGCGAGCGCGTGCTCCTCCCCGCCGATCCGGCGCCGGCGGCGCGCCCCCGCGTCGCCCGGCGCGGCGTGCTGGTGGCGGCGGCCGTGCTGGTGCTGGCCGCGGG
>DASSME010000300.1:0-9809 GCA_035689035.1 Longimicrobium sp.
TCGGCGGTGCGGACGTCGTAGAGCCGCGCCCGCTTGGCCACTCCGTACTCGGTGCCGCCCACGATCGCCGCCACGAAGGTGCCGTGCCCGTGGCAGTCGGTGCCCAGCGGCACTGAGTCGACCGCGTCGAAGGCGAAGAACGCCCTCCCGCCGAAGTCGCTGTGCGTCCGGCGGATCCCGGTGTCCAGGACATACACGTTCACGTTGGCCGCCGAATCGGTGTAGACGTAGGTGTTGTTCAGCGGAAGAGCGCGCTGGTCGATCCGGTCGAGCCCCCAGTTGTACGGATAGCTCTGCGTCCCCCCGATCCTCCCCCGCACCACGTTGTTCACGTAGGCGACCTGCGGGTGGCGCCGGAGCTGGTCGCGCTGCTTGTCGGTCATCTTCGCCGAGAAGCCCTTGAGCCAGGGCTCGTCCCACTGATGCGTGGGCTTGAGCCCGTGCGCGTTCATGATCTGCGCGGTCACCGCGCGGGCGTTCGCCTCCTGGCGAAAGATCACGTTGTAGTGCCCGGGAACGATGTCGGCGGGATCGTAGATGGGGAGGGTTACCGGGCCTCCCACCTTGTTGGTCCGCACGATCCCGGCGGCCGACAGGTTGGGCTCGGGTGAACGGATGGGTGCGACGGGGTCGCGCTGGTCGGTGCACGCGGCCAGGGCGAGGCAGCATGCGGCGAGGGTGAGGTGGCGCTTCATACGGATACCTCCACGTCCGGGAAAGAGAGGGAGGCGCGGGCGTGCGGCACCCACGGCGCCGCCGCCCTGCGTTCGGACAGGGTACTCTGCCCGTTCCCTCCGAAGCGCGCAACAAAGGTGCCATTGAGCTTCCTAAAAGACTGAGACGTATTTGCGTGGCAGTAAAGGCCTTTCTCTTGGTATGATTCGCTTTACAACGGTGAATGTGCAATCGTCGTCCGAGGTAATACTTCCATTTAGCGGCTAACAATGTTGGTGTGTCGGGCTTTTGTCGATGGGTGCCGCACACCCGGGGCGCGTGTGTCGGACGCACTGGAGATGGAGGATGCGGGAACGGATCACGCACACCGGCGGCTGTCCCTGCCACCTCGTGCCGGCAGGGGACGCGTTCGTCGCCATGAGGCGGCATCCCGCTGCCTGCCGGCCGTCTCACCCATGGCGGCGAGGGGGAGGGGGACCGCCGTGGAGCGGGGTCGGGACGCGTCGTCGGGAGACCTGGCGAGGGTGGCCCGCGGGGAATCCTGAAGGCAGCGTGCGTCAGGCTAGGGGTGTTCGAGCGAGCTCCGCGGCCGGCCTGGCGGCGCCGGACCCGGCCGATCCTCTGCTCACGGTCTGGAAGGGCTCATCGCCGCCTGCAACTCCAGCAGCAGCGGGTTGTCGAACGGGAGCTCGAACATGCGCCAGATCAGGTTGAAGAGGTTGACGAAGTACAGGTCCTCGCCGGTGAAGTCGATGGACACCACGTCTTCCAGCATGGGCGTGAGCGCCGTCTGCGGGGTGCCGGCGCGGAGCAGGGGGATCACGGTGTGCCCGAAGCGGTTCGGCTGCCGCACGCGCGTGTTGATCAGGCTCAACTCGGCCGCCACGACGGGATCGGACGCCCTGGTCATGTACTTTTCGCGCAACGCCGGCGTCGCGGCCACCACCACGTAGCGGCTCGACTCGATCCGTTCGATGTAGCGGCTGACGCTGGAGCCGGGGGGATTGTGCCAGCGGTCGAGAAGGACGTCGAACCCCGCGTTGCGCAGGTCGGCCGCCAGCTTCATCACCCACCGCTCGTGGCCCACCTCGCCCCACGCGTAGCTGATGAAGCAGGTGGGCCGCTCCTCGGCTGCCCCACGGTCGCGGAGCAGCGCCTTCACGCGCACCAGCGCCGCCTCGAACGCCGTGCGGCGCACCGCGATCGCCTGTTCGTGGTCGAACGGCGCTTCTTCTTCGTGCAGGGGACGCCGCGTGAGGTCCTCCATCGCGGGAAGGACCAGCCGCTCGCCGCAATGGCTGCAGAAGCTGAACGCGCGGTCACGCCGCAGCTGTTCGAGCACCACGTTCCTGGCCAGCCGCTCGCCGCAGGCGTGGCAGGTGACCGGGTGGTAGCGGCTGATGGTCAGGTCGCGCCGGCGCAGGAAGCGTTCGAAGAGCCCCTGGAACAACGTCCGCACGTACTCGGGGGTCTGCTGCCCGTACAGCAGCACCAGCTCGATCTCGCCCTCGGGGCTCGCGGTCTGCCGGAAGCCGCAGACCTCGCCTTCGCCCATCTGGTATTGCGCCTGGTTCTGCCACTGGTTGGTGCGCGTGAAGGTGTTGGTGTAGCCCAGCAGCACCACCAGCATCGCGTAGACGTTCTCGACCGCCCCCTTCACCCGGTAGGAGACGTCGTCCACCACCGCGACCTCCTCGGCCGAGGGGCGCCGCTCGTTGATGAGCGAAGGGAATACCAGGAAGACCTGGTCGTTGAAGCTTTCACGAAAGCAGAGGTTGCGCTCGAGGAAGAGGACGGTGGTCGCGTCCAGCAGGATTGCGCGCTCCGCGGCGGCGAGGCGCGCCAGCTCGGGGAACGGGTAGTCTCCGCGCAGGAGCCGCTCTTCCTCCAGCACCCCCAGGCCACGCGCGTTACGGCGCGCCTCCAGCACGAACGACGACGCCAGGTTGACCAGCAGGTCGGGCGCGAGCAGGATGAACGTATCTCCCCGCGAGCCGCGCAGGATGGTCACGTAGCCGTGCGTCGCCAGGTGGCGGACGGCGGTCATCATCTCCGCTTCGTCGAACTCCCACGCGGGGTCGGTCGCGCGCAGAGCGCGCCGCAGGGCGGCGGGCGCGAGCAGCAGGCCGGTCGCCGCCGGGTCTTCCTTCAGCGACAGCACGTAGTCCTTGATCCGCTTGAACGAAGTGGTGGCGACGGTGGCCGTCATCTCGTCCCACCGGATCTGCCCCTGGATCGCCGCGACCAGCCCGGGAATGCCCTCGCCGGTCCTGGCGCTGGTGCCCACGAAGCCGCCGCTGATCTCGTGCTGCTCGCAGAACGCCTGCAGGTCGGCCGCGGTCAGCGTCGGCGTGCCGCGGTCCTGGCGCGCACCGACCAGGAGCGCGGGGCAAAGCCCGTCATCGCGCCGGAGCTGCTTGAGCCAGAAGCTGGGGCCGCTGAGCGGCTCCTGGCGGTTGGCGGGGTCGAAGAGGACGAGCGCCAGGTCGACGTCGGAGAGGAAGAGCGAATGCACCACGCGGTAATCGGGCTGACCAGCCAGGTCCCACAGCACGGCCTCGCACTGCGTTCCGTCGCCGCGCCGTGTGCCCAGCTCGTTGACCACCCAGAACTGCTGGCCGTGCGTGGAGTCGTGCTCGCGGTACGTTCCGTTGGCCAGCCGCCACCCCAACCCCGTCTTTCCCACCCCCGAGTCGCCGACCAGCACGATCTTGGCGGTGGTGTACTGCACGGTCGTGGCGGGTTCCGAGCGCCCTGCGCCAAGCAATGCCTCGACGTCGATGTCCCAGATCCGCACCACGGTGTCGTACTCGCCGAACGTCGCCAGGACGGGGGCGCCGGGGTGAAACGCGGGATTCGCGAAATACAGACACTCGTCGTCGGTCGGCTCCGCCAATTCCCCCACGATCTCCCAGGTGTCCGCACGCCAGAAACGGATCGAGCCATCCTGCGACTTGGATGCGAGGATCGCGTCGTCATGTGAGAATGCCGCCCAGCACACGTCCCCAGTATGACCTTCCAGGATCCTTTCCAGCCGCTCCTGTCCGGGTTCCCAGAGGCGGATGGTCCGATCGTTGGAGGCAGACACGAGGATGGTTCGATTTGCCGACCACGTGAGCGAGTTCACCCGGTCCTGGTGTCCGGTTGGCCACCAGGGCACCAGTGCGCCGTCCAACGACCAGAGCCTGAGCTGCTCGGAGGCAGAGGCGATCGTGCGGCTGTCAGCGGACCACGCCAGGCTCCAGATCCGGCCTCTATGCACCCTTTTCCAGAGTGTCGCCTTCGCGGGGACATTCCGCAGGCAGAGGTTCGATCTATTGTCGTAGGCGAGCACCTGCCCATCGGGTGACCACGCGCAGGAGGTTACCGTCCCTTCCGCGTTCACGGTTTCGAGGAGCTTTCCGCTCTCGACGTTCCAGATGCGCAGCGTACCGTCGTCACCTCCCGACGCGATTCTCTCCCCGCCCGGCGACCACGTCACGGCGAGGATCTCCCCTGAATGGCCGATGAGCGAGCGGACGACTCGTCCGCTTTTCGGGTCCCAGATTCGGATGGGGCCGCGCGTGCCTACCGAGGCGAGCCGGCTCCCGTCCGGGCTCCACGCGACGCGGGCAAGCTTTCCCTGGTGTCCACGCAGGGTGTGCCGCAAGGTCACGCCAGGGGGGAAGTTTTTTGCATTGCCATACGATGCGCGTTTCTTCACGGTCTTTCTCCTGGGCGGTGCTCGCGGTGACCTCACGCGGGCAACGGTACGGCGGAAGGCAGGGAGGACGACGGCGTCGTCATCTTCGGACCATAACGAACGCCACGCAATGCCTGACGCCGCCAGACAGCGGCGCAGGAAACCTCGTCGCACGCATCATCGGACGAGCGCTGGAGGAGGGCGATCCGCCAGGTCACGAGCGACGCTCGCACTCGTCGATCAGCAGGCAAGGTGCGCGAGAGCGATACAAGAACTGCGAGTACGAGGACCTAGCGGACTCGGGCGTGATCGACCCCACCAAGGTGACCCGCACCGCGCTGCAGAACGCCAGTTCGATCGCGGCCTCTGCTGCTGACCACCGAGTTGGTTGTGGTCGAGCGCCCCGAGAAGGACAAGGCCCCCGTCGATGCGGTGGCGGCGGCCTGGGCGACATGTTTTGGGACGGGCGGCTCCAGAGGGCTGAACGGTTCGGTAGATGGAAGGACAACCGGCGGAGAGCCTCGGGGCTCTCCGCCGGTTATTTCCGCACCTCGCGATCAGTCCCGGATCAGGGGCATACGGCCTGAAGGTTCAGGCAGGGGTCGCTGGACTCGACGAAGACGTAGTAGTCGTCCGTGGCGGTCGCGCCTCCCGAGGTCACCGTGACGCGCAGGTAGAACGAGCGCAGCGGAATGTTCCGGGTGTACGACGCGCCCGTCCCCACGGCCGTCCACGTGGTGCTGGTTTCGGTGCGGTACTGCCATTGGTAGGTGTACGAGCCGGTGCCGCCGCTCGCATTGGCGTACCACGTCCCCACATCTCCCGAGACGGCGTCGGTGGGGCCGGTGATGTTCGCGGCGACCGGCTGGGCCCCGACGGCGACCAGGTGCGTGTCGGACGCCGTCGACCCCGCCGAGGTGACCGTCACGCGCAGCTCGAAGTCCGGATCGGAGGTGGCGACGGTGCGGGAGTACGAGGCTGCCCCCGTCCCGACCGCCGTCCAGGTGGTGGTTCCCTGCACCCGGTACTGCCACGCGTAGGTGTACGAACCGTTCCCGCCGGAGGCGTTCGCCTGCCAGGTGTACGTGCCGGCTGCGGTGATGGACGTGGTACCGGTGATGTTCACGCCCACGGGCGGATAGCCGACGGCGACCAGGTGCGTATCGGACCCTGTCGTCCCCGCCGAGGTCACCGTCACCCGCAGCTCGAAGTCAGGATCGGAGGTGGCGACGGTGCGGGAGTACGATGCCCCCCCGGTGACCGCCGTCCAGGTGGTGCTGCCCTGCACCCGGTACTCCCAGGCGTAGGTGTACGTGCCGTTTCCGCCGGAGGCATTCGCCAGCCAGGTGTAGGTACCGGCGGTGGTGATGTTGGCGGTGCCGGTGATGTTCGCCTTGACGGGGAACAGGGAGTAGAGCAGCCGGTTGGGCGAGCCGGTGCCGGCGTTCGTCACCTTGCCGAGCGTGGCGTTGTTGATGATGGCGCTCGCCACCGTGGCCGGCGTGGCCGCCGTGTTCGCCTGCAGGTAGAGCGCGGCCACGCCGGCCACGTGCGGCGAGGCCATGGAAGTGCCGCTGATGGTGTTGGTGGCCGTGGTGGAGGTGTACCACGCCGAGGTGATGTTGTCGCCCGGCGCGAACAGGTCCACGCACGTTCCCCAGTTGGACCCCAGCGTGCCCCACACCGCGCGTGCGTCCGTCGAGGTGGTGGCGCCCACGGTGACGGCGTTCGGCGCCCGGGCCGGCGAGGTGGTGCACGCGTCGGCGTTGTTGTTGCCGGCGGCGACCACCACGGTCACGCCGGCGTTGTACATGCGGTTCACGGCGTCGTCCACCGCCTGGTTGGCGGCCCCGCCCAGCGACATGTTGGCCACGGCGGGCTTCACGCGGTTGGCCGTCACCCAGTCCATCCCCGCGATCACCCCCGACCAGGTGCCGCTGCCGGAGCAGTCCAGCACGCGCACGGCGACCAGCGACACGTTCTTCGCCACGCCGTAGGTGGTGCCGCCCACGGTGCCGGCCACGTGCGTGCCGTGCCCGTTGCAATCCTGTCCGTTGCCACCCAGTGCGTCGTAGCCCACGGTGGCGCGTCCGTTGTAAAACTGCGTGTGGCTGGCCAGGATCCCCGTGTCCAGGATGTAGGCGCGGACGCCCGCGCCGGTGGCGGTGTAGTTGTAGCTGCCGTTCAGGGGCAGGGAGCGCTGGTCGATGCGGTCCAGCCCCCAGGTGGCGCCCGTTTGCACCGCCTCCGCCTCTTGGGTGGCGGTCACGCGCGCGTCCTGCTCGATGTACGCCACGTTGGGGTCGTGGCTCAGCGCGTTCAGCTGCCCCGCGGTGAGCGTCCCCGCGAAGCCGTTGAGCGCCGCCGTATACACGAATCGGGGGCTCACTCCGGCGGCCGACGCCACCGAGCGCGGGTTGCCGCCCTCGTTCAGCACCACGATGTACGACCCGTCGACGGCGTCCTTGGCCGCCAACCGCACCGGGGCCGCGCCCCGGTCGCTTGCGACGGGAGTTGCCTGGTCCGCGCAGGCAGCCGCCGCCGCCAGCGACGCTACCGCGAGAAATCGAGTGAACCGCATGGGTTTCTCCATATGAAGGGTGGTATTTACGCGAATGAGCTTCGCGCAGGGGGGTTGACCGCTATAAACGCGGCCGGGAGCACCGATGTATACGTTAGGGCGTGATCGTAGCGGAAATACGACCGCAACTGGCTGGGGAAAAGACTGGGTTTCACATTAATGTGTCTTGTATTGTGTGCCGTCAAGACTGCTGATCACGCGGCCGGTCCAGTCGAAGACGCCCAAGCCGTGTCCCATCCACCCGCGGCGCCTGCAGCATCCACCGCTGACTCCGGACGCCGTGGCCCGGCCCGTCGTCCGCCGGGTGGTCCGGCCCGCTATCGCTCCCGGACGCGCTCGAACACGATCCGCCGCGCGCGCGGGTGGCTGATGTGGAACCCGGTGACGCGGCGTCCGCCGCGGGTGAACAGGATGGTGTACTGGCCCGGGACGAAGGCGTCGGCGAAGACGGGGCGGGCGGTCATGCCGGCGGAGGTGCCGGTCTTCAGGAGCAGGGTGGAATCGGTGGCGGCGGTGACGGTGTAGGTGGCGTCGAGCTCGGGGCTGTAGTACGCGCCGGCGTAGGGCAGGAGCGCGCCGGGACGCATCGGGAAGGGGGCCTTCCATTCGAAGCGCACCGGGTGGTAGCCGGGCGAGCTGGCGACGTAGTCCGAGTGCTCGCCCGACTCGAAGACGTGCTCGACCGGCCGGCCGGCCACGGTGAAGCGGTTGCCGTCCACCGGGATCAGCTCGTTCCCGCCGTTGCGGGCCGTGAACAGCCGTCCGTCGCGCACGGTGAGCTCCACCACCTCCTGGCGGGCGGGCTGGAAGTAGATCCCGGCGCGCCGCTGGAGGACCCGCGGGTCAGCCGCGGCCCGTGCCGGCACGGCCGGCGGCGCCTCGGGCGCGAAGCCGAGGACCCGCGCCGCGACCTGGTGGCCGAGCGCCACGGAGTTCACCGAGCGGTGGTTGCAGAGCACCGCCACGGCCAGCCGGCGTCCGGGCCAGCGGCCCAGGTACGAGCGGAAGCCGGGGTCGCCGCCCTCGTGCTCCACCACGCGCTCGCCGTGGTCGGTCCACAGCGAGAGCCCCATTCCGTAGCTCGTCGAATCGCCGTTGGTGAGCGTCGCGCTGGTCGACATCGTCCGCACCATGGCGGTGTCGCCCACCCGTGGACGGTCGAGGTTGGCGGACCACGCAAGCAGGTCGCCCACGGTGGTGAACAGGCTGGTGGCGCCGTACACGTCGTAGTTGGGCGCGCTGGAGCGCCACCCCGTGCCCGTTCGCGCGTATCCCCACGCGCGCCCGGGGACGAGCATGGTGAAGTCGTCGTGGAAGTGCGTGTGCGACATTCCCAGCGGCGCGAAGATCCGCTCGGCCGCGTAGTCGCGCAGCGAGCGGCCGCTCACGCGGCGCACCAGCACCTCGGCCAGCGCGTAGCCGGTGTTGCTGTACCCGAACTCCGCGCCGGGCGCGAAGTTGGGCGCCCGCTGCCGCGACACCGCGTCGAGCATGTCGGCGTCGGTGATGCGGTTCTCCTCGAAGCGCCCGCGCGCCAGGATCAGCAGCTCGAAGTAGTCGCGCAGGCCGCTGGTGTGGGTGAGCAGGTGGCGCACGGTGATGGGTTGTCCGTAGTCCGGCACCTCGGGGAGGTAGCGCCGCACGTCGTCGTCCAGCGAGAGCCTGCCCTCGCGCGCCAGCATCAGCACCGCCATCGCCGTCACCTGCTTGGCGAGCGACGCGGCGTGGAAGATGGTGCCGGGGCCGATCGGCGTCCCCGTCTCCAGGTTCGCCATCCCGAAGCCCCGCTCGTACACGATCGTCCCCCCACGGCTCACGCCGACCGCGCACCCGGGCGTGTCCGTGCCGCTCCAGGGCTCGAACAAGTGGTCGACGGCGCGCGCCGTGGTGTCGGGGAGCGCCTGCGCGGCGGCGCCGCGCGGAGTGACGAACAGCAGCAGCAAGGCAGGACCCGCCGTGCGCCAGCTCATGAGGCCTCCGGAGATCGGGAGGATGGAATGCGCCAGCCCTTTGATTCGGCCCGCCCGCGCATGGTTTGAACGCCCCGGACCGGCGTCCAGGCGAGCGCTCCGCGTACGGCGTGGAGACCGGCGCGGGCGTTCTCCGGCCGGAGTGACGGATGCGGTGCCGGGGCGGTGGAGGGTCATACCGAATCCGGCTGTGCACTTGTCACTTCGTTGAAAACTGGACCACGTCATCCTGAGGCCGGACACGCCATAATCGGCGGAGGTGTATGGTCTTGCAGGCCGAAGGACCTATGGACGGGGCTCGGAACCGAACATTCGAGGCGCAAGTCTTTTCCCCGGATCCAGGATGAAACGCCGAACGGGCCCGCTCCCTCACACGAGGGGGCGGGCCCGTTTCGCTGCCGGCGCGGGCCGGCGCGCCTCACCGAGCGCCGATCGTCACGCCGGGCAGGTCACCGTGGGTGCGCAGCACGGCGTGGTCAGGCAGGCGGTGCGGCACGACGGCCCGCTGGCGAACATGTCGTTCGCGTGCACGGTGCCGCGCTCGGCGGGCGCGGCTTGGGCCGCGAACGACTCCACGCGCAACGCCTCGGGGTCCAGCCGCAACTTCTCCTTCATGGTTCACCTCGCGGGGATAGGGTGAAGGGCGACGCCCGCCCATGCGTGCGCCGCGTGCCCGGCGGGAGGTGGGCCGCCGGAGAGCCTGGACAGACCCGGATCCTGTATCCTGCGACCTTTCCGCCGCCACGACAATCCTCGTCCACTCCACGGTGACCAGAAATCCGACACCGTCCAGAAACTCGACACTTCCGCGCTTCGGGCGCCCGCGGCAACGCATCCCGTGCACGCGGTAGACGCGGGCGTACGGAATCCGGTCGCTCCCACGCACCGCGCCGGTCCGGCC
>DASSME010000301.1:0-2487 GCA_035689035.1 Longimicrobium sp.
AGGCCGGCCGCGCGGACGCCGGCGGGGCTCGCCGCCACCGGCGCGCACGGGCCGGGCGGGAGCGCGCCGGGCGCCGGCGCCGGGCACGCCGCCGCCGACGCGGCGACCGTCGCCGCCAGCACCGCCGCGAGCCGCGGCGCCATCGCCCTCCCGCTCCGTGCCGTCATCGGCTCCCTCGCTTCTTACTGGCTGGGGAGGCGGTAGCGGCGGCCGGCGCGGTCCAGGGTGTAGCGCGGGCCGTGGTACACGTCGTCGCCCAGGTCCAGCGCGGCGTCCGCCGCCCCCGAGCGGCTGGCCCGCAGCGACAGCGTCAGGAAGAAGGGATCGGCGGCGGCCGCGTTCACGCCGTAGCCCAGGTCGGCGAGCGAGCGCACGGTGAGCTCGCTGAGCGGGTTGGTGCCCGCGTTCAGGAACCCCGTCATCAGCTCGTTCTTCAGCACCGACTCGCGCCAGTGCGAGTTGGCGGTGCCCCCGCCGCCGGTGTTCTCCACCGGCACCTTCTGCCCGCCGGTGTAGGTGCTGCCGCCGATGTGGTCGAAGCCCAGCTGACCGCCCGCGCCGCTGTACCACGGGTCGGGCGAGGGCGCCGGGTCGTTCAGCAGCGAGAGCGCGCTCCACATGGTACCGATCCCCAGCACGTGCCCCATCTCGTGCAGGATCACCGAGCCGAACTGCTCGTGGCTCTCCAGCCCGGCCACGTCGGCGGCGTCGAACTGCATCACCCCCAGCAGCGGGAGCCCGGCGGTGCGGCGGATGCACCACCCCGCCTGCCCCAGGATCGCCCCCGGCCCGTCGATGTCGACCACCGAGGCGAAGATCACCAGGTCGTCGATGTTCAGGTTGAGGGTGGGCGTGCCGTCGTCGCAGGCGTTGGCGTCGATGTTGGCCGGCACGTCGCCCACGTCGGTGGTGATGATCCCCGCCCAGCGCGCCGCGGCGGCCTCGAAGGCGGTGCGCTGCGAGGTGCTCATGGTGCTGGTGAAGCAGAGCGTGATGGCGTACCCCGCCCCGCCGCCGCCCTGGCACCCCACCGCGCGGAAGGTGACCGGGTTGCCCATGAAGCCGGCCGCGTTCACGGTGGCGGTCACCGTGTTGGGCCCGGCCGCGCCGATCGTCCACCCGCCCAGCCGCGCCACGCCGCTGGCGTCGGTGGTGGCCACCGCGCCGGTCAGGGTGCTGCTCCCCGCCGCGGGGGCGAAGGTGACGGTGACGCCGGCGATCGGCTGCCCCGCGTTGTTGTGCACCACCACGGCGGGGAGCGGGCTCACCGCGGTGTTCACCATGGCGGCCACGTCGGTGTTGCCGGTGGCGGGGGAGACGCTCCCCACGTTCTCGGCCACGGCGGTGGCGGTGAACACGGCGGGCGTGAGCGCCGCGCCGGCGAAGGTGGCGGTCACCGACTGCGCGCCCAGGTTGCCGCCCAGCGTCCAGGTGACCGCCGCGGTGCCGTCGGCCTCGGTCACGGCGCTCGCGGCCGAGAGCGAGCCGCCGCCGGTGGTGACGGCGAAGCTCACCGTCTTCCCCGCGATCCCCTGCCCCAGCCGGTCCACCAGCTTCACGCGCACCGGAACGGCGAGCGCGCCGTTGATGGTCCCCGTCTGCGTGTCGCCGCTGAACTTCTGCACCTGCACCGCCACCTGCGCCACGGTCACCGACGCGTTGCCGCTCACCGAGCCGGTGCTGGCGGTCACCGCGGCGCTGCCGTTGCCCACCGAGGTGACGGTGGCGCTGTCGCCGCCCAGGCCGGTGACGGTGGCCACGCCCGCGCCGGCGCTCCAGGTCACCGGCACGCCCGCGATGGGGGTGCCGTGCTGGTCGAGCACCGCGGCGTGCACCACCTGGGTGGCGCCCAGCGCGTCGAAGTTGATGGAGCCGGGAGTCACCGCCACGCTGGTGGCGACCTTGGCCTCGGTGCCGCCGTCGCCGGAGCACCCCCACAGGGCGAGCGCGGCCGTGGAGCAGAGCAGGAGCTTGCGCATGGTAGGATCTATCGCCTCCAGGGCGTCGGGCCGCCCCGCTGGTGAGTTGGATCGTGAGGAACCGCCCCGGGACCGGGATGGCGCACGGATTCCCGCGCGGCACGAGACCGTGCGTGGAAAAGAAAAGATGCGCCTGCCGGGATTGGAACGGTAGACCGCCGTGAAACGCCGCCGGAAGAACCACCTAAACTATTCAAACAGATGATTTTACGCAAGGTTCGGCGGAGGGTCCGGAATCCTTCCCGCGGGCCGGCGCCGCGGCACGATGCCGCGAATCGGGACAGCGGCGGAGAGGACGTGGAACAACGCGCGCCACCATCGGGTGCGGCGCGAGATCGAGCAGCCCGGCCACGGGCAGGAACGGGGACGAGCGAAGGAACGGGGTGCTTCGTCCTGCCACGCTCTCCCGACCCGTGCGCCATCGCCGCGGCTGGGCCGAATCCGGCAGTCCGCGCAGGCGGCGCGAAGGCGGACTTCGTGTGGTTGTTGCCGCGAATTCATTCGCCCG
>DASSME010000302.1:0-8064 GCA_035689035.1 Longimicrobium sp.
GGGCGCCCCCGCATGGACCACCGCCACCGCGTCGGGCGCGCGCTCCACCTGGGCCGCGAAGAGCTGGTGGATGCACGAACCGGCGGGGTAGTCCGCGTCCGTGCGGTTCCACTCCTCCAGCACCCGGCGCCGCTCGGCCCGGGGGAGCACGTCGATGCTCTCCATCGCGCGCTCGGGCGCCGTCTCCAGCGCCCCGACGATCCCTTCCAGCGCCCGGTGCACGAAGCCACAGACCCGGAGCGGATCGAGGGACGGGTGCGCCACCTGCCCCTTCAGCGAGAACCCGTCGCCCAGGTCATCCACCGACAACACCAGCGGATAGTTCGTCCGCTCCTCGCCGTGGACGATCCTCATCCCGCCGGCCGGCGCGTTCGCACCCGTCTTCCGGGTCGTGTGCCGGTAGTTGAGCAGCGTGGTGAAGAGCGGCGCCGGCGCCTCCACCCCGCTGCAGCGCTGGGCCAGCGCCAGCGAGGCGTGCTCGTGGCGCAGCAGCTCGGCGAGCAGCGCGTGCGTCCGCCGCACGGTGGCTTCCACCCCCGCCTCGCCCGCGCGGATGCGGATCGGGAGGGTGTTGATGAACGGGCCCATCACCCGGTCGGCCCCTTCTCCGCCGTGCATCCGGCCGACCAGCAGGGTGCCGAACACCACGTCGTCACGCGCGGACGCACGCGCCAGCACCAGCGCCCAGGCCGCGTGGAACACGCTCGCCGCGCTCACCCCCAGCGCCCGCGCGCGCTCCCGCAGCCGCGCGCCCAGGCGCTCGTCCACGGCGAGCCGCGCCTCGCGCATCGCCGAGCCGTCGCCCCGCACCTCGAGCACCCCGAACGGCGCCGTCGGCTCATCCACGTCGCCCAGCAGGCCGGTGAAGAACTCGCGGTGCTCGTCCGGGCTCACCCCCAGCCGCGCCCGCGCCACGAAGGTGCGGAAGGGCAGCGGCGGGGGAAGCGTGTCCGCGCGGCCCGCCAGGTGCGCCTCGATCTCGGCGTGCAGCACGTCGAGCGTGGTGTGGTCGCTGACCAGGTGATGGCGCAGGAGGAGGAGGAGCCAGCGGCCCGCCGCGGGGTCGCGCGCGACGTGGGCGCGCAGCAGCGGGGCCGTGCCCAGGTCGATGCGGTGGTGGCGCGGGTCGAAGCGCGCGTGCAGCTGCTCGGCCACGTCACCGTCCGCCGGGTCCAGCTCCACCTCGTCCACCGCGAGCGGGGCCTGCTTCCACACCACCTGCACCGGCTCGCGCAGCCCTTCCCAGGCGATGGAGGTGCGCAGGACGTCGTGCCGGTCCACCACGGCCTGGAGCGCGCCCAGGTACCGGTCCAGCTCGTCGCGGCGGTCGAAGCGGTACAGCATGGACGACAGGTACGGGTCGCCCTCCCGGGTCACCAGGTGGTGGAAGAGGATCCCCTCCTGCAGCGGCGCCAGCGGATACACGTCGTGCACGTTGCCGGCGCCGCCGGGGACGCCCGCCGCGATCCGCTCCATCTCGGCGCCGGTGAGCTCCACCAGCGGGCCGGTGCGGGAAGCCGCCGTGGCCGCCGCGTACTCGCCCGAGCGGATCAGCTCGCGCAGCGCCGGCTTGTGCGCCCGCAGGGCCTCCACCAGCGCCGGGTCCAGGGCGCGCTTCATGGAGCGGACGACCAGCTCGTCCCCTTCGCACGCCAGGACGATTCCGCGCGCGCGGAGCTCGCCGAGAAGCGCGGAGATGGTCATCCGGGGGTCCGTTCCAGACATCGGGGCTTTCGTCGCGGGAAGGTGCGCCGCGGGCGACGCGGCCGGGTGGACGCATCGCCCGTGGTGAAAACGTGCCTCAGAGCCGCAGCTCCAGGAGCTCGTCCGTGCTCGCCGCGAAATCGGCGAAGGTCGGGGAAAGGAAGAGCGCGCGGACCTCGGCGTGCAGGCCGCGCCGCCGCATCCGCTCCATCAGCTTGACCGCCAGCAGCGAGTGCCCGCCCAGCTCGAAGAAGTTGTCGTGGCGGCCCACCCGCTCCACGCCGAGCACCTCGGCCCAGATCTCGGCCAGCGCCTGCTCGGTCTGGCCCACGGGCGGCTCGTAGCGCCGGGCCGCGTACGCCTCGCCCTCGGGGGCGGGGAGGGCCCTGCGGTCGAGCTTGCCGTTGGGGGTGAGCGGCCACCGCTCCAGCCGCACGAACGCCGCGGGGAGCATGTACGCAGGCAGCGCCTCGCCCAGGTGGGCCCGCAGCGCCTCGGCCCCGGCCGAATCGTCGCCCACCACGTACGCCACCAGGCGCGTGTCGCCCGGCGTGTCCTCGCGCGCCAGCACGACCGTCTCGCGGACGCCGGGGTGCCCGGTGAGCCGCGCCTCAATCTCGCCGAGCTCGATGCGGAAGCCGCGCACCTTCACCTGGTGGTCCATGCGGCCCAGGTACTCGACCGTCCCGTCCGGGCGCCAGCGGGCGAGGTCGCCGGTGCGGTACAGCCGCGCCCCCGGCTCGCCGCCGAACGGGTCGGCCACGAAGCGCTCGGCGGTCAGCTCCGGGCGCCCCAGGTAGCCGCGCGCCACCTGCGCCCCGCCGATGTACAGCTCGCCCTTCACCCCGACCGGCACCGGCTCGCCGCCCGGGTCCAGGAGGTAGATGCGCACGTTGGCCATCGGGGCGCCGATCGGGACGGCGCGCCCCGCCTGGTCGCCGGGGCCGCACCGCCACGCGGTGACGTCCACCGCGGCCTCGGTGGGGCCGTAGACGTTGTACAGCCGTGCCCAGGGCGCCTGGCCCGAGAAGCGCCGCGCGAGCTCGCCGGGGAGCGCCTCGCCTCCGCACATCACCGTGCGGAGCGCGCCGCACGCCGCCAATCCCCCCTCGTCGGCCAGCGCCTGGAGGAGCGAGGGGACGGCGTGCAGGGTGGTGATCCGCTCCCGCCGCATCAGCTCCAGCAGGTAAGCCGGGTCCCGGTGCCCCTCGGGGCGCGCCAGCACCAGCCGCGCGCCCGCCAGCAGCGGCGGAAGGAGCTCGCGGAGCGACGCGTCGAAGCTGTACGGCGTCTTGTGCAGCACCGCGTCGTCGCCGCCGAGCCCCGACAGCTCGCGCATCCACGCCAGCGCGTTCACCACCCCCCGGTGCGGGACGCCGACTCCCTTGGGCCGGCCGGTGGAGCCCGAGGTGTAGATCACGTACGCCAGGTGCCCCGGCGTGAGCGCGCCGCGCTCCGGGTCCGTCTCCGGACGATCCGCCCACTCCGGCGCGGCGGCGTCCAGCTCCAGCACCGGCACGCCCGCGCCCTCGACCCGGCCGCGCAGCGCCCGCTGGGTGAGCACGGCCGCGGGCGCGCTGTCGGCCAGCATGTACGCCAGCCGCTCGGCCGGGTAGTCCGGGTCCAGCGGCACGTAGGCGCCGCCCGCCTTGAGCACCGCCAGCAGGCCCACCATCATCTCCAGGCTGCGCTCCACGCACAGCCCCACCCGCACGTCGGGCCCCACGCCGAGCGCGCGGAGGTGGTGCGCCAGCCGGTTGGCGCGGCGGTTGAGCTCGGCGTAGCCCAGGTGCAGCCCCGCGAAGACCACCGCCGCCGCGTCCGGCGTGCGCGCCGCCTGCCGCTCGAAGAGCTCGTGCAGGCACCACTCGCCGGGGTACTCCGCCGCGGTACGGTTCCATTCCTCCACCACCCGGCGCCGCTCGCCGGGCGGGAGCATCGCCAGCCGTTCCACGGGCCGGGCCGGGTCCGCCACCATCTCTTCCAGCACGCGGCGGAAGTAGCCCAGGTAGCGCTCCACCGTCTCCGGCTCGAAGAGCGCCGTGGCGTACGTCACCGCGCCCACGATGCGGCCCTCCGCCTCGCGCAGCGAAAGGAGCAGGTCGAACTTCGCCCGCGCCTGCAGCGAGTCCGCCCCCACGCCGCCCACCTGGAGCCCCGGCAGCGACAGGTCGCCTCCCGGCGCGTTCTGCCAGGTGAACATCACCTGGAAGAGCGGCGTGTGCGACAGGGTGCGCGCGGGGGCGGCCAGCTCCACCACCTGCTCGAAGGGGATGTCCTGGTGGTGCTGCGCGCCCAGCGCCCGCTTCTTGACCCGCCCCAGCAGCCCGGCCACCGTCGGCGCGCCGGCCAGGTCCACGCGGAGCGCCAGGGTGTTGACGAAGAAGCCGATCAGCCCCTCGACCTCGGGGCGCCCGCGCCCCGCCATCGGGGTGCCGACCACCACGTCGTCGTGCCCCGAGAGCCGGCCCAGCACGGCCGCCCACCCGGCCAGGAGGGTCATGTACAGGGTCGTGCCGTGCCGGCGCGACAGCGCCTTCAGCCCCGCCACGAGCCCCTCGTCCACCTCCACCGCGAGCTGCGCCCCCGCGTGGTCCATCTGCGCGGGGCGGGGATGGTCGGTGGGGAGCTCCAGGAGCTCGGGCGCGCCGGCGAGCGTCCGCGTCCAGTACTCCGCCTGTTGCTGGAGGACCTCGCCCTCGACCCAACGCCGCTGCCACGCCGCGTAGTCGGCGTACTGGACGGGGAGCGGGGGGAGCGGGTCCGGCTCGCCGCGGCGGAACGCGGCGTACAGCGCGGAGAGCTCGCCGAAGAGCACCCCCATCGACCAGCCGTCGCTGACGATGTGGTGCATGGTGACGAGCAGCACGTGGTCGTCCGCGGCCAGGCGGACCAGCCGCCCGCGGATCAGCGGCCCGCGCTCCAGGCTGAAGGGCGCATGCGCCTCCTCGGCCATGATCCGGCCGAGCTCGGCCCGGGCGTCCGCGCGCCCGGCCAGGTCGTGCTCGCGGAGGAGGAAGCCGGCGTCCGCCGGGGCGATCCGCTGATCCGGGGCGCCGTCCACCTGCGCGAAGACGGTGCGGAGCGCCTCGTGGCGGGCCACCACGCCGTCCAGCGCGCGCCCCAGCGCCGCGCGGTCCAGCTCGCCGCGCAGGCGCAGGGGGCGGTGGATGTGGTAGGTGCTCCCCAGGTCGCCCAGCTGCTCCAGGAACCAGAGCCGCTGCTGCGCGAACGAGAGGGGCAGCCGCCCGCCGCGGTCGGCCGGCTCGATCGGCGGCAGCTGCGCCCGCGCGGCCGTCTCCAGCTCGCGCGCGAAGTCGCCCAGGACGGGGCGGGTGAAGAGGTCGCCCAGGTCGGCCTTCACCTCCAGCACCCGCCGCACCCGCGAGATCACCTGTACCGCCAGGAGCGAGTGCCCGCCCAGCTCGAAGAAGTCGTCGCGGCGGCCCACGCGCTCCACGCCCATCACCTCGCTCCAGATCTGGGCGAGCATCTCCTCGGTCTCGCCCACGGGCGCCTGGTAGGCGCGCCGCGCGAAGGCGGTGCCGCCGGGGGCGGGGAGCGCCTTGCGGTCCAGCTTGCCGTTGGGGGTCAGCGGGAGCGCGTCCAGGCGCAGGTACGCGGCCGGCACCATGTACGCCGGCAGCGCCTCGCCCAGGTGCCCGCGGAGCGCCTCGGGCTCGGCCGCCTCGCCCACCCAGTACGCCACCAGGCGCTTCTCGCCCGGCGCGTCCTCGCGCACCAGCACCACGGCCTCGCGCACCTGGGGGTGCTCGCGGAGCCGCGCCTCGACCTCGCCCAGCTCGATGCGCAGGCCGCGGATCTTCACCTGGAAGTCGTTGCGCCCCAGGAACTCGATGCGCCCGTCCGCGCGCCAGCGGCCCACGTCGCCGGTGCGGTACATCCGCGCCCCCGGCGCGCCGCCGAAGGGGTCGGCCACGAAGCGCTCGGCGGTGAGCCCGGGGCGGTTCAGGTAGCCGCGCGCCACCCCCACGCCGCCGATGAACAGCTCGCCCGCCACCCCCGCCGGCACCGGCTCGCCGGCCGCGTCCAGGATGTAGATGCGCGCGTTCCAGATCGGGCGGCCGATGGTGGGGTCGCCCGGCTCGTCGGCCAGGCAGCGGCCCAGCGACGCGCAGACGGTGGCCTCGGTGGGGCCGTACGCGTTGATCAGCCACCGCCCCGGCGCCCACCGCCGCACCAGCGGCTCGGGCACCGCGTCGCCGGCCACCACCACCGTGCGGATGGACGGGAGCGTCTCGCCCGGCGGCATGGCGTCGAGCACCGCGGGGGGGAGGACGGCGTGGGTGAGCCCGTGCCGCGCGGCGGTCCCGCTCAGCGCGTCGCCCGTCAGCACCTGCCCCGGGGCGCCCAGGTGGAGCGAGGCGCCGCGGGTGAGGGCGCGGAAGGTCTCGAAGGCGCACGCGTCGAAGCTGAACGACGAGAACTGCAGCACCCGGTCGCCCGGCCCCACCCCGAAGCCCGGGAAGTCGCCGTGGATGAAGTTGCAGAGCCCGCGGTGCGGCACCAGCACCCCCTTGGGCTGCCCGGTGGACCCCGAGGTGTAGATCACGTACGCCCCATGCGACGGGTCCAGCCCGCCGCGCGCGGGATCAGTCGTCGGCGCGTCGCTCCACTCCGCCGCGTCCAGCGCCAGCACGGGCGCGCCCACGGCGTCGAACAGCCCATCGTCGGCGATCAGGGAAGACTGCGTGAGCACCACCCGCGGCGCGCTGTCGTGGAGCATGTAGCGGAGGCGCTCGGGCGGGTAGCCGGGGTCGAGCGGGACGTAGGCGCCGCCGGCCTTGAGCACTCCCAGCACCCCCACCACCATCTCCAGGCCGCGCTCCACGCAGATCGCCACCCGCGCGTCGGGGCCGACGCCCAGCCCGCGGAGGTGGTGCGCCAGGCGGTTGGCCCGCCGGTTCAGCTCGGCGTAGCTCAGCGCCGCGTTCTCCTGGACCACCGCCGCCGCGTCGGGGGTGCGCTCCACCTGGGCCTCGACCAGCTCGTGGATGCAGGCCTCGCGCGGGTAGTCCACCCCGGTGCGGTTCCACTCATCCAGCACCCGGGCGCGCTCGCTCTGCGGCATGAGATTCAGCCGCTCCACGCGCTGGCCCGGGTCGGCGACCATCTCCTCCAGCACCCGCCGCAGGTAGCCCACCCAGCGCTCCACCGTCTCGCGCCGGAAGAGCGAGGTCGCGTAGGTCACGCTCCCCGCGATGCGGCCGTTCGCCTCGGCCAGCGCCAGCCCCAAGTCCTGCTTGGCGGTGCCGCGCTCGTCGCGCGCCTCGACCGGCACCAGGGCCAGCCCCGGCAGCTCGAGCCTGCCGCGCGGCGCGCTCTGCCAGGCGAACATCACCTGGATCAGCGGGTTGTGCGAAAGGGTGCGCGCCGGGGCGACCCGCTCCACCACCTGCTCGAAGGGGATGTCCTGGTGGTGCTGCGCCTCGATCGCCCGCTGCTTCACCCGCCCCAGCAGCTCGGCCACCGTGGGCGAGCCCGCAAGATCCAGCCGCAGCGCCAGGGTGTTGACGAAGAAGCCGATCAGCCCCTCGATCTCGCGGTGCCCGCGCCCCGCCGTGGGGGTGCCGACCACCACGTCGTCGCGCCCCGAGAGCCGGCCCAGCACGGCGGCCCACCCGGCCAGGAGCGTCATGAAGAGCGTGGTCCCGTGCCGCCACGACAGCGCCTTCAGCCCCGCCGTGAGCGCCTCGTCGAGCACCACCTCGAGGTGCGCCCCCGCGTAGTCCATCTCGGCCGGGCGCGGGTAGTCGGTGGGGAGCGCCAGGAGCTCGGGCGCGCCGTCGAGCGTCCGCGTCCAGTACTCCGCCTGCTCGGGGACGACTTCGCCCTCCACCCACCGCCGCTGCCAGAGCGCGTAGTCGGCGTACTGCACCGGGAGCGGGGGAAGGTGCGCCTCGCTCCCGCGCACGTGGGCGGCGTAGAGCGCGGAGAGCTCGCCGAAGAGAACTCCCATCGACCAGCCGTCGCTGACGATGTGGTGCATGGTCAGCAGCAGCACGTGGTCGTCCGCCGCCAGCCGGATCAGCCGGCCGCGGATGAGCGGCCCGCGCTCCAGGTCGAAGGGCGCGTCCGCCTCCTCGGCCATCAGCCGGGCGAGCTCGGCCTCGGCGTCGGCCCGCCCGCCCAGGTCGTGCCCGGCCAGGTGGAAGCGGCTCGCCGCGGCCGGCGCGACGCGCTGCTCGGGGACGCCGTCCACCTGCGCGAAGACGGTGCGCAGCGCCTCGTGGCGGGCCACGATCCCGTCCAGCGCGCGCGCCAGCGCCGCCCCGTCCAGCGCGCCCCGCAGGCGCAGCGGGGCGCGGATGTGGTAGGTGCCGCCCAGGTCGCCCAGCT
>DASSME010000303.1:0-2370 GCA_035689035.1 Longimicrobium sp.
GACCACCCTCTACGGCGCCCACGCGAACGAGACCAGCTCCGGCTTCTACCACGCGCTGGCGCGGCAGGGGATGTCGCTGGAGGTGCTGGCGCTGCGCGGCGGCGCGTCGCGCTTCTGCGAGATGCTGGCGTCGTCGGTCCAGGTCCGCCCGCCCACGTGGTCGGCGGCCTCGAAGACGGTAACGCCCACGCCGGCGCGGGCCAGCGCGAACGCCGCCGACATCCCCGCCGGGCCGGCGCCCGCGACCGCGACCGAGGGTCCCGCCGCGCCCTCAGCCACGGACGCGCTCCGTGCATACGGGACCGTTGCTGCGAAGGAACGTCCGTTCTAGCTTCTCACCCGTCACCCTCACCTCCCCACCCGGAGCATCCATGAAACGCAGAGACTTCGTCCTGCAGGGGGCCGCGCTAGCCGCCGGGGCCGCGGCGGGCCAGGCGCTGCTGCCGCGCATGCTCGGTGCCCAGCCGCCGCGCGAAGACTGGCTGGAGGACCCGGCCACGCGGCAGCTGGCCATGCGCGCGCTGGACGCCGCCCGCTCCGCCGGCGCCACCTATGCCGACGTGCGCATCGCGCGGAACCGGCAGCAGGCGCTGGGCACCCGCGAGCGGCAGATCACCTTCTTCAACGACGGCGACACCTTCGGCTTCGGCGTGCGCGTCCTGGCGAACGGCGCGTGGGGCTTCGCCGCCAGCCGCGACGTGACGCCCGACGAAGTCGTCCGCGTGGCCCGCGAGGCGGTGGCCCAGGCGCGCGCCAACGCCACGGCCAACAAGCGGCCGGTGGAGCTGGCGCCCACCGAGCGCTTCGCGGACGCGAAGTGGAGCTCGCCGATCCAGGTGGACCCGTTCACCGTGCCGATCGAGGAGAAGGTGGACCTGCTGCTGCGCGCCAACGCCGCGGCGCTGGCGGTGCAGGGGGCGCGCTTCGTCAACTCCAACATGTTCTTCCTGAAGGCCGAGAAGACCTTCGCCAGCACCGAGGGAAGCTACATCGAGCAGACGCTGTACCGCTCGTGGCCGACCATGAACATCACCGCGGTGGGGACGGGTGACTTCCAGACCCGCGCGAGCACCGACGTGGCGCCGCGGGGCCTGGGCTACGAGCACGTGCGCGACTCCCGCTTCGTGGAAACCGCGGAGCGCTGGGCGCAGGAGGCCGTCGCCAAGCTGACGGCCAAGCCCGTGGAGCCGGGGCGCTACGACCTGGTCCTCCTCCCCACGCACCTCTGGCTCACCATCCACGAATCGATCGCGCACCCCACCGAGCTGGACCGCATCATGGGGTTCGAGGCCAACTACGCGGGCACCTCGTTCGTCAGCCCGCCGGCCGACTACCTGGGCAAGTTCCGCTACGGCCCCGAGTTCATGAACATCCAGGGCGAGCGGAGCAGCGCGGGCGGCCTCAGCTCCATCGGCTACGACGACGAGGGGGTGAAGCCCGACGAGTTCCTGATCATCAAGAACGGCGTGGTGAACGACCTGCAGACCACCCGCGAGCAGGCTCCCTGGCTGGCCGACTGGTACCGCGCGCAGGGGCGGCCGGTGCGCAGCCACGGCAACAGCTACGCGCAGAGCTGGAGCGAGGTGCAGTTCCAGCGCATGCCCAACGTGAACCTCCTCCCCAACGCGGCGCGCGACGTGACGCTCGAGGAGCTGATCGCCGACGTGAAGGACGGGATCCTGATCGACGGCGACGGATCGTTCTCAATCGACCAGCAGCGCTACAACGCGCAGTTCGGCGGGCAGGTGTTCAAGGAGATCAAGGACGGCAAGGTCACCGGGCTGCTGAAGGACGTAGCCTACCAGATGCGCACCCCCGAGTTCTGGAACAGCATGGACGGGCTGGGCGGGCGCGGCACCTGGTTCGTGGGCGGCTCCTTCTTCGACGGCAAGGGCCAGCCCAGCCAGGTCAACGCCGTGAGCCACGGCTCGCCCGCGGCCCGCTTCCGCCGGGTCAACGTCATCAACACCGGACGCAGAGCGTAGATCCCCATGCCCGACAGGAAATTCCTCTCGCGCGACGAGGCCGAGGCCATCACCCGGCGCGCGCTGTCGTTCAGCACGGCGGACGACGCGCGGGTGAACGTCCAGAGCTTCACGCACGGCAACACCCGCTTCGCCCGCAACCAGATCTCCACCGCGGGCGACGCCTTCGACGGCCAGCTCACCGTGGCCAGCGCCTTCGGGAAGAAGGTGGCCAGCGCCACCACCAACCGCTTCGACGACGAGAGCCTGCGCGCCGTGGTGCAGACCAGCGAGCGGCTGGCGCGGCTCGTCCCCGAAGACCCCGAGTACCTGGGCGAGCTCCCGGTGCAGCAGTACGTGCAGAACAAGGCCTTCTTCGAGAGCACCGCGAGCCTGACGCCGCAGC
>DASSME010000304.1:0-11922 GCA_035689035.1 Longimicrobium sp.
CGCTCCGGCCTGGCGCTGAAGCACGGGATCACCCTTCCCAACTCGCCCGCGACCATCGACCCGGACTACCGCGGCGAGCTGCGCGTGATCGTCTGGAACCTGGGGCTCGAGCCGGTGCCGGTGCCGCGCGGGATGCGAATCGCCCAGCTGGTGTTCGCGCGCTTCGAGGTGCCCGAGATCGTCGAAGCGCACGAGCTGAGCGACAGCGGGCGCGGCACGGGGGGATTCGGATCGACGGGGCACTGACGCCGTCCGGGAGGATGGTTTCACCGAAAGAGGAAGGGCCGGCACCCGCTTGGATGCCGGCCCTGTTCGCGTCCGCTCCGAGCGGCGGCTACGCGGCGCAGGTGTTGTTGCTGATCGGCGGCGGACAGAACGCCTCCAGGTACGACGCGCCGGTGGTGCAGCCGCACGAGGCGTACGGGGGCGTCGGCGCGTCGAAGCCCTGCACCGTGCCGGCCTGCTCGGCGCTCGCCGCGGTGGGGAACGATTCGACGGCCAGCGTGTCGACGTCGAGCTTTACCTTCTTCATCCGTGCCTCCAGATGGTGGGTGGTTCCGCGTGCCGCGCACGGCGCACCGCGGAGGTTCGCACGCCCGGATCGGGTGCGGTCCACGACTCCGGTGTGCGGGAGCTTCGGATGATCCACCTTCACGACCGGTGACGCAAGGTGGTAGAAAGTATCTCATGAAGGCTTCATGAGAGCTGATACCTGGGGCGGTTCAGTTCCCGGGTGGGCGCCGCCGCGCGCCCGGCGGATGAACGCGTTCCGCCGGGCTCGCCACGTCACGGCGTGCAGGGGCAGCAGGTGGGATAGGTGCCCAGCAGCGACTGGTCGCACACCGTCTTGAGGGTCGGTTGCAGCGCGTGGCCGCCGAAGGTGCCCAGCGTGCCGGCCGCGGTGCCGGAGGTGGGGAACGACTCGACGGTGAGGGATTCGCAGTCCAGCGTGAGCTTTCGCATCGGTCAGCGCTCCGCGTCGCGGGGGGTGCAGGGGCAGCAGGTGGGGTTCGATTCCAGCCAGGTGCTGCCGCAGAAGGTCTTGATCGTCGGCTGCGCCTGGTTGCCGCCGATGGTTCCGAGAACCCCTGGGCGCTCGGCGGCGGTGAACGACTCCACGGCCAGCGCGTCCACGTCCAGCTTCAGCTTCTTCATCGCGTATCCTCCGTTCAGCAGCGGCAGAGGGTGGTGGCGCTCGTCGGGCATTCGCCCGTCGGGCACGCCGCGGTGGGGCACAGGTTCAGCGAGGGGCAGCTGGGGATCGTCGGCCCGGCGTCGTCCCCCAGCACGGTTCCGCCGCGCGCGGCCGGCGCCGACGTGGCGAACGAATCCACCGCCAGGTCGTCCATCTCCAGCCTGATCTTCTTCATCCATCCCTCCCGGTCGGGGGTGATGCGGACGTCCCGGACGACGTTTCCGGCGCCGCTCCGCGCGGATCGAATGGCACGCGAGAGCGCAGACGGAGTGCCGGTGGCCCGCGCCCCCGAGCGGTGTGGGAAGGGTGATGGTAAGTGCAGCTCCTGGAAGGGGTTGCACGGGATCGTGGCGGTCGCCTGGAGGAGCGGGGCGATTCGCCCGGGGTGGGGTTCGCACCGATTCGGTGAGTCGGGATGCCCCGAAATTCAGAAGCGGGCGCCAGCGGTGACCGGCGGAGGAAAGGACGAACACGCCCGGCGCAACCGATCGCGCCAGGCGTGTTCGTCGTCGTCGTGCGTTGCCCGTCCGGGTCCGCCGGAGATCCGCGCGTCAGACCTCGCCCCAGCGCGGGGTGCAGGGGCAGTAGGTGAGGATCGTCTTGGCGTACGGCGAGGTGTCGATCATCTCCTGGGCCTCCACGCTGCCGGCCGCGATGGCTTCCGGCGCGATGGCGAACGAATCGACGGCGATGCTCTCCAGGTCCAGCTTCAGCTTTCTCATGCGCCCTCTCCGCTTCGTGTGGGGAACGCCGGGCCACGCGCGGTTCCGCTCGTGACGGCGGCAGTCGTAGTGACGCAATCTAAATCCGACTAAATATTCTATGCAAGCGGCTCCGGGCCGTTTCTCTCGTTCCGATAGTGACTTCACAGGTGGATGGGTGCCGGGGAATGCGCGCGATGATCACCGCCGGCCGCGGCGGGAGAGAAGATGCCGGCGGGCGCGCGCACCTCCGCACCCCCTCGCGGCGCGCCCCCGCACCCCCGGCACCCGCGTACGTTTCCGCCGGGCATGCGCCGTGCATGGGACGCGAGCCGTGGCGCGGCGAAGGTGGGGCCGTGCTTCGGGTTGCGGGCGGCGGAGGGTGGGCGTAGCTTTTTCGGGTTCCGCAAATCCTTCGTACACCTGGGTGGTTCGTCCGCCCGATCGTTGTCCGGCGCGGCGTGTTCGCGCGCCGGCGGGGAGGTCTCGGTCCGCCAATGGCTCTCGGCTGGTTCAAGAAGGGTAGCTTTCTCCCGGTCAACGACATCGCCGTCGACCTGGGCACCGCGAACACGCTGATCTACGTGAAGGGCGAGGGAATCGTCCTGAACGAGCCCAGCGTGGTGGCGCTGGACAAGGCCAGCGGCAAGCCGAAGGGGATCGGGCTCGAGGCCAAGCGCATGCTGGGCCGCACCCCCGAGGGGATCACCGCCGTGCGCCCGCTCAAGGACGGCGTGATCGCCGACGTGGACGTGACCGAGATCATGCTCCGCTACTTCCTGCAGAGCGTGACCTCCAAGCGGCTGCTGAAGCTGAAGCCCACGGTGGTGGTGGGCGTGCCCAGCGGGATCACCGAGCTGGAGCGCCGCGCGGTGCGGCAGAGCGCGGCCGCCGCCGGGGCCAAGGAGGTGTACATGGTGGCCGAGCCGATGGCCGCCGCCATCGGCGTGGGGCTGCCCGTGGAGACGCCGACCGGGAACATGGTGATCGACATCGGCGGCGGGACCACCGAGATCGCCGTGATCGCGCTCAGCGGGATCGTGTGCGACACCAGCATCCGCGTGGGGGGCGACGAGATCGACATCGCCATTGTCACCTTCCTGCGCAAGAACTACAACCTGATGATCGGCGAGGCCACGGCCGAGGCGGTCAAGATCCAGATCGGCAGCGCCTTCAGCACCGGCGAAGAGCGGGAGATGGACGTGAAGGGGCGCGACCTGGTCAGCGGCATCCCCAAGACGGTGCGGGTGCACTCGCAGGAGATCCGCGAGTGCATCCAGGAGCCGATCCAGGCGATCGTGGAGGCCGTGCGGCGGGCGCTGGAGATCACTCCGCCCGAGCTGGCCAGCGACATCGTGGACCGGGGGATCGTGATGACCGGGGGCGGCGCGCTGATCCGCGGGCTCGACGTGCTGATCGCCCGCGAGACCAACCTGCCGATCCACGTGGACGAGGAGCCGCTCACCTGCGTGGTGCGCGGCGCGGGACGCATCCTGGACGACATCACCAAGTACAGGGGAGTGTTGGCCTCCTGAGCACCTTCAGACCCTACCTGCGCGGGACCGGCGAGCGGGCCCGCAAGCGCGACCTGGCCGTCGCGGGGGCGTTCGCGGTGATGTCGCTGCTGCTGCTGGCGATCCCGCCGCTGTACCGCGACGCGGTGGGCCACGCCGTGCGCAGCACCGTGCTCTACCCGGTGCTGGCCATGCAGCACGGCGCCAGCGACCGCGCCGGCCGCTACGCCGACGCCGCCCGGCTGCGCGCCGAGCGCGACTCGCTGGCCAGCTACCTGGTGGGGCAGAGCAACCTGGCCGCCGAGAACCGCGAGCTGCGCGCGCTGCTGGGCTTCCGCCCGCGCCTGACCTACTCGTTCGTTCCCGCCGAGGCCGACCGCCAGAGCGGCCCCGGCAGCGACGGCACCCTCCAGCTCTCGGTGGGCCGGCGCGACGGGGTGAAGGCCGACGCGCCGCTGGTGACCGCCGAGGGGCTGGTGGGCAAGGTGTCGCGGCTGGGCGACACCGACGCGCTGGCGATCGACTGGACGCGCGACGGCTTCGCGGTGGCGGTGATGACGGTGGACGGCGAGACCTACGGGATCGCCAAGCCCGAGCAGGGCCCGCACGGCGAGCAGGTGCTGGCGCTCACCCCGGTGGCCTTCCACACCGTCCCCGACACGGGGTCGATGGTGGTGACCAGCGGCGACGGCGGGCTCTTTCCGCGCGGGATCCCGGTGGGAAAGGTGATCGGGCAGGGAAAGCAGGCGGGCGGGTGGCAGCGCACCTACTACATCCGCCCCATGGTGAACCCCGCGCAGATGGCGCACGTGCTGGTGCTGGGCGACCCGCAGCCCGGGCGCAGCGACCAGGACTTGGCCGCCGCCTGGGGGGTGCGCCTGATGCAGACGCAGGTGGCCGACACCACCGCCCGCGCCGTGGCGCCCGACGCCGCCACGCCGATGGCGCCGGTGCGGCCCGCGCCCGCGCAGCCGGCGCGGCCCCGGCCCAGGCCGCGGCCCCGGCAGGTGGACCCCACCCCCGAGCTCCCCGGGCAGCCGGTGTTCCCCGGCCAGCCGCGGGTGCCGCCCGGGTTCCAGCCGCCGACGCGGCCGTGAGCGCACAACCCCTCAAGCGTGACGTGACGAGGAGCGGAGGATGACGGAGGGGACGCGCTGGAAGTTCCTGCTGTTCGTGGTGGCCCTGGTGGTGCTCCACTTCGTGCTGCGGGTGGGGCTGGGGCTGGGGTTCCTGGCGCCCGACCTGCTGGTGATCGCGCTGCTGCTGGCCTCGCGCCGGCTGCGGCCCGGCTCGGCGGCGGCGCTGGGGTTCTTCCTGGGGCTGCTGGAGGGCTCGGTCAACGACTTCGTGTTCGGCCGCGCCTCGCTGGCGCTGGCGGTGCTGGGGTACCTGGGCTCGCGCTCGCGCGAGTGGCTGGCCGGCGACGATCCGCTCACCCTGGTCGCCTACTTCTTCGCCGGCACCCTGCTGTACAGCGTCCTCCTCTTCGTGCTGCTGGCCGCCGCGGGCGCCGGCGGCTCGCTGATGGCGCTCCTGATCCCCGCGCTGCTGGCCTCGCTCTACGCCGCGGCGGTGGGGCTGGGCGCCAGCACCCTATACCGGACGCTGGCATGAGGGTTGAAGTCATTGTGCTGCATGGACTTGCAACTCCATCCGCGGGGATGATCCGGTGAGGCGCTACCGCACGCTGCAGTTGGGCGACCCCGTCCTGTTCGGGCTGGTGGTGGCGCTGGCGCTGTTCGGCATCGCCATGATCTACAGCGCGGGCGTGCTGGACGTGCCCGACAAGACGGTGGTGGGCGCCTGGCGGCAGCAGCTGATCTGGTTCTCGCTGGCGCTGATCATCGTCCCCTTCGTGCTGCGCGTCCCCGTCGGGTGGCTGGAGTGGGGGGCGCAGCCGGCGTACGCGCTGGCGCTGGTGCTGCTGCTGGCCACGCTCTTCTTCGGCGGCGGGCGGGGGACGGCGGCCAGCAGCAAGAGCTGGCTGATCATCGGCCCGCTCTCGCTGCAGCCGGCCGAGGTGGCCAAGATCGCCACCGCGCTGATGCTGGCGCGGGTGCTGGGCGAGTGGCGCGAGCCGCCCAAGACGCTGTGGGGGCTGTGGAAGCCGATCGTGGTGGTGATGTTCCCCATGGGGCTGGTGATGCTGCAGCCCGACCTGGGCTCGGCGCTGGTGTTCGCGTCGATCCTGGTGTGGTGCCTGTTCTGGGCCGGAACGCCGCTCACCACCATCTTCTTCCTGGTGTCGCCGATCCTCTCGCTCTTCCTCTCCATCAGCTGGGAGGTGTGGGGCATCTACATCGTGCTGCTGCTGATCGTGCTGATCCGCCGCGACGCGTTCATCTCCGAGAAGGCGACCATCTGGTTGGCGAACGCCGTGGCGGGCGCGGTGGCGCTGCCGCTGTGGAACAAGCTGCAGCCGTACCAGAAGAACCGCTTCATGGTGTTCCTGGACCCGATGATCGACCCGCGGGGCGCCGGGTACAACCTGATCCAGAGCCGGGTGGCCATCGGCAGCGGCGGGTGGTTCGGCCGCGGCTGGCTGCACGGCCCGCAGAAGCGCGGCGCCTTCCTTCCCGAGCAGCACACCGACTTCATCTTCGCGGTGATCGGCGAGGAGCTGGGCTTCATCGGCGTCCTGGCGGTGCTGACGACGTTCGGGCTGATCTTCTGGCGGCTGGTGAAGATCGCCGAGAAGAGCAACGACCCGTTCGCCAGCCTGGTGCCGATCGGGATCTTCGGCAGCTGGTTCGCGCACGTGCTGATCAACGTGGGGATGACGGTGGGGATCATGCCGGTCACCGGCATCCCGCTCCCCTTCATCAGCTACGGCGGCAGCTTTTTGCTGGTGAATCTCCTCGCGGTGGCCGTGATCCAGCGCGTGGCCGCGGAGACTGGACGCGCACGATAGATTCCTGACAGGTGCGTGAGTGCGCGAGTGCGTGGGTGCGTGGGGTCCGGCGCGGGGGCAGCTTCCCCGCCGGGTGCCACGCCCTCGCGCATGACGCCGTGACGGGGAGCCCCTCCCCGTGGCGTAACCACTCACGCACTGGCGCACTCACGCACTCACGCACCCGTTTTCTTCGAGATATGGCCTGGTTCCGCAAGCCCAAGACGCGCCTGCAGGCGTCCGACAAGCGCGACCTCCCCGGCGACGTGTGGGAGAAGTGCCCCAGCTGCGGCGAGATCCTGTACCGCGAGAAGCTGAAGGAGAACTGGCAGGTGTGCCCCAACTGCGGGCACCACCACCGCCTTTCGGCCGACGGCTACGTGGCGCTGCTGATCGACGAGGGCACCTTCCGCGAGACCGACCGCGACCTGCGCTCGGCCGACCCGCTCCAGTTCGTGGACCTGAAGCCCTACCGCGAGCGCCTGGCCCAGGCCGAGCGCAAGAACCCGCACGGCGAGGCGGTGGTGACCGGCGAGGGGGCGCTGGAGGGGATCCCCGTCAGCATCGGGGTGATGGACTTCTCCTTCATCGGCGGGTCGATGGGCTCGGTGGTGGGCGAGAAGCTGGCCCGCGCGGGGCTGCGCGCGCTGGAGAAGCGTGCGCCCTTCCTGATCGTCAGCGCCAGCGGCGGGGCGCGGATGATGGAGGGGATCTTCTCGCTGATGCAGATGGCGAAGACCAGCGCCGTGCTCGCCCGGCTGCACGAGGAGGGGATCCCGTACATCGCCATCCTCACCGACCCGACCACGGGCGGGGTGACGGCGAGCTACGCGATGCTGGGCGACGTGAACGTGGCCGAGCCGCAGGCGCTGATCGGCTTCGCGGGGCCGCGGGTGATCGAGCAGACCATCAAGCAGGAGCTTCCCGAGGGCTTCCAGCGCTCCGAGTTCCTGCTGGAGCACGGGATGCTGGACCTGATCGTGGACCGCCGGAAGATGAAGGCCGAGCTCGCCCGCGTGCTGCGCCACATGCTGGGCCACCCCGCGCCCGAGGAGTTCGCGGGGGCGGAGGCGTGAGCTTGGGGCCGGGCTCATCGTACGTTCGGGTCGATTCCGTGGACCGCGAAGTCCGCGCCACCCCGGGTTGAAACCCGGGGCTGGAACTGCGCAAAGTCCGCCTGCGCGGACGGCGGGAGCGGCAGGGTGGCAGTCGGCGGGCTTCCGGCCACGCGCATGCCGGGAAGTGCTCGGCGGGTGGCAGGCTGCGATTTCGTCCCTCCCCTGCGGTTCGCGGGAGGGACAGGCGCTCCAGGCGCCAGGGTGAGGGCCCCGCGCCGCTGCGGAAACCACTCGAACCATTCTCCCCCTCTGCGCCGCGGCGCGAGGGGGAATCCGTTTGGGGGATCGAATCACGGGATGACGGACCAGGAACCGGGCGCGTGGCTCTTCGCGCGGCCCACCGGGGGGATTCGCTGGGGGCTGGAGCGCACCGAGGAGCTCCTGGCCGGGGTGGGCGACCCGCACCGCAAGTTCCGCTCGCTGCACGTGGGCGGCACCAACGGGAAGGGCTCCGTCAGCGCGCTGTGCGACGCGGCGCTGCGCGTGGCGGACCCGGCGCGGACGGTGGGGCTCTACACCTCGCCGCACCTGGTGAGCTTCGACGAGCGCATCCGCATCGGCGGACGGCCGGTCGACCGTGAGCTGCTGCTGGCCTGCGAGGCCCGCCTGCGCCCCGCGATCGAGCGCACCGGCGCCACCTTCTTCGAGGCGACGACGGCGATCGCGTTCCTCTGCTTCGCCGAGGCGGGGGTCGAGCTCGCCGTGGTGGAGGTGGGGCTGGGCGGGCGGCTGGACTCGACCAACGTGATCGCCCCCGAGGCGTGCGCGATCACCAACGTGGCGCGCGACCACACCGAGTACCTGGGCGAGAGCCTGGAGGAGATCGCGTTCGAGAAGGCGGGGATCCTGAAGCCCGGCGTCCCCGCCGTCACGGCCGAGACGGCGGAGGGGCCGCTGTCGGTGATCCGGCGTCGCGCGGAGGAAGTCGGCGCACCGCTGGCGGAGATCGGCGCGGGCGCGGTGTTCGACGTGGGCGTGGGGCTGGACGGGACGGTGTTCGAGTTGGAAGAGTCGCCGCGCTGGGGCTCGCGCGAGGTGCACACGCGCCTGGTGGGCGAGCACCAGGCGCGCAACGCGGCGCTGGCCGCCGAGCTGCTGGGCCTCCTTCCGCGCGACCTGCGGCCGGGGTGGGAGGCGATCGAGCGCGGGTTCGCGGAGGTGCGCTGGCCGGGGCGGCTGCAGGTGGAGCGGGTGCGGGGGACGACGTGGGTCTTCGACGTCGCTCACAACCCCGCGGGCGTGGCCAGCCTGGCCGCCTCGCTCGACCGGCTGCGCCTGCCCCGGCCGGTGGTGCTCGTCACCGCCATCCTGAACGACAAGGCGTGGGACGAGATGCTGCCGCCGCTCCTGGCCCGGTGTGACGCGGCGGTGCTCACGGTGGCCCCGTCATCCCCCGAAGCACGCCGCTGGGACCCGGTGGACGCGGAGGCCAGGATCGGCGCCTCGTCCGGCGTCCCGATCCGCATCATCCCGGACTTCGCCGCCGCCATCCAGCGCGCGGAGACGATGGCCCCGCACGGCACCATCCTGGTCACCGGCTCCGTCCACACCGTCGGCGACGCGCTGGCGGAGCTGGGAATCCCCATCTTCTGATCGACGCAAACCATTACCACAGGTCTCTCACGGAGTACACAGAGTTCACAGAGAACTGCGAGTAGTTCTCCGTGGACTCTGGGCACTCTGTGAGATCTTGGTTGCTGGGCTATGCAGTCGCGGGCCGGTCCACCGCGCCGAAGGCGGTCTCGGGAAGCTGGGGGGTGACCTCGCGGTGGCGGTCGGCCCACCACGCCCAGAGCGGGAGGAGCCAGGCGGAGAGCGCCGTCCAGGCGATCGCGCGCGGGCTGGGCGGCGGAGGGCCGAAGGCGTTGAGCAGGTAGACGGCCAAGTAGAACGCGATCAGCGCCCAGAAGGCCCATCGCCCGATCCCGTCACGGGGCCGCGTCGTCCCGAGGTAGATGGCCAGGCAGACGGCGAAGATCAGCAGCTCGACGACGATCGTCACCGGCACCGAGTGCCACATCCCCAGCCCTACGCGCGGGCCGCCAGGCCAGAGCGGCAGGTCGGGGCGATGGGTGAGCCAGTCGAGCACCCAGTGGCTCAGCACCAGCACGCCCACCGTCCACGCGCCATGGCGGTAGCGTGCGAACCCGTAGTAGAAGCCGCCGGCCAGGAACGACCACCCCAGCACCATCAGCAGGCTGTGCGAGATCGGGTAGCGGACGAAGTCGAGCGGCGTGAAGGCGGTGTTGCCGGGGTCGATCTCCACCCGCTCCCACCCCATCAGCAGCAGGACGGGCCAGAGCAGGTCCAGGAAGGTGGCGGCGGCGAGGAGCACGCCCAGCGAGGTGCGGGGTGCCGCGCGCTTGCCCGCGAGCGCCGCGGCGGCATGGCCGATGAACATCGGGGGTGCGTGAGTGCGTGAGTGCGTGAACCGACCGGGCGAGACTCTCAGCCGCCGGCGGAGGCATCGACCGCGGCGACGGTGGATCAAGGTAAGGCCGATCTCGCAGTTCCGCACTCGCGCACTCACGCACTCGCGCACCTGTTTACGCGAGACGGCCGCGGGGCACCCACCCCGCGGCCGTCTCGTTCCGCCTTCGTCGCCCGGACGTTCAGCCCACCGGCTTGAGAAACTCGAGCCTGATGGTGCGGGTGCCGTGGCCGGCGAAGTCGACCTCGGCGCGGTCGCCGTCCAGCGCCATCACCATCCCCTCGCCGAAGGTGCCGTGCACCACCTCTTCGCCCACCGCCAAGGCGGGCGCGGGGGCGGCGTCCACCGGCGGCGGCACCACGCGGTCCACGATCGCCTCGCGGCGCGCGCCGCCCTTCGCCGCCTCGTGCTTGGCCTTCGGCGCCTGCGCGTCGTTGTCGCAGTGGCCGCAGAGGAAGTCGTCCGCCCGCTCCTCGCCGAAGTACTCCATGATCATCTTGGTCCGGCAGCGCGCGGTGCGGCAGTAGCCGATCATCTGGTCGAGCTTGGCGCGGTCGCGCTGGCGGCGCTCCTCGTAGTCGGTCAGCTCGCGGCTCAGGTCGGCGGCGGTGACGTCGGGGGCCACGCGCTCCCAGACGCCGCCGCGGTGCTCGCGCACCATCGCGTGCCGCTTGAGCAGGGTGAGCACGATGCGCACCTTGCGCCGCGGCACGTCGGCCATCTCGGCGATCTGGTCCAGCTCGCGCTTCTCCTCGGCCGGCATGTTGTTGACGATGCGGGCGACCGCGATCGCCTCTTCCAGGTCCGGGTACTTGCCGCCCAGGAAGTAGCCCTGCACGGCGCTGTCTTCCACGCGGTAGAAGATGGTGCAGCGCGCGGGCTCGCCGTCGCGCCCGGCGCGGCCGGCCTCCTGGTAGTACGCCTCCAGGCTGCCGGGGAAGTGGTAGTGGATCACGAAGCGGATGTCGGGCTTGTCGATCCCCAGCCCGAAGGCGTTGGTGGCGATCACCGCCTTCACCTGCCCGGCCATGAAGCGGTCCTGCGCCTGGTGCCGCTCGCCCGCGCTCAGCTTGCCGTGGTACAGCGCCAGCTCGTGCCGCTTGCCGAACTCCTCGCACAGCCGCTCGGCCTCCTTCACGGTGGCCACGTAGACGATCCCCGTCCCCTTCGAGTTGCGCAGGTAGCGGTCGAGCGCCGCGTCCTTCTCGCTGTCGTTGACCGTGGGGACGACTTCGAGGAAGAGGTTGGGCCGCACCAGCTCGGCCACGTGCACGTAGGGCTCGTGCATGCGCAGCTGCCGGGCGATGTCGTCGCGCACCTCGGGGCTGGCGGTGGCGGTGAGCGCCATCACCGGCGGGCGGCCCAGGCGCTCGGCGATGGCGCCCAGCATCATGTAGTCGGGGCGGAAGTCGTGCCCCCACTGGCTCACGCAGTGCGCCTCGTCCACCACGAACAGGCTGACCTGGCGCTCCAGCAGCAACTCGAAGAAGTCGCGGTCGCGAAAGCGCTCGGGGGTCACGTACAGGATCTTCCCCTCGCCGGCCACGGCGGCCTCGGCCTCGCGCTTCTCGGCGGCGCTGAGCGACGAGTTGATGGTCCACGCGTCCACGCCCAGCTCGTCGAGCTTGTCGGTCTGGTCCTTCATCAGCGCGATGAGGGGCGACACGACGACGGTCAGGCCCGGCAGCAGGAGGGCGGGGAGCTGGTAGGTGAGGCTCTTCCCCGCGCCGGTGGGCATCACCACCAGCGCGTCGCGCCCGTCCAGCACGGTGCGGATCGCCGTTTCCTGCCCGGGGCGGAACTCGTCCAAACTGAACTCGCTGCGGAGGACGGCGAGCAGGTCCGTCCGCTCGGCTTCGGTCACGCTCAAGGTGGTTCTTTCAGAGGTGGTTTCCCGCGACGGTCGCGAACGGCGGAGAGGAAAGCAAGGGCCGGACCAGATGCGGCGCGGAGAGGGGGATTCGATCAGAGGAAGTGCAAAAGGGCGTAGGGCCGCGGCGGGGGCCCTCACCCTGGCGTCCAGGCGCGACTGCGTCGGGTCCTGGACGCCTGTCCCTCTCCCGAACTGCGGGA
>DASSME010000305.1:0-6240 GCA_035689035.1 Longimicrobium sp.
TCCCCCGGTCACCGCGGCAGGACGTCTCCGAGGTACAGGTTTGGGGCGGCTGTATCAGCCACCCCCAGGACGCGCTCGCGCTCAACCGCACAACCACCGTGATTCCCTACTTGACGTTTCGCCCGATAGCCCTATGACCCCAGCCGGCCTGTCCACCGCGACGAGGCGTGGCGCCGCGGCGGAACGGCGGTCGAAGCTTGACCGGGCCTCGCACCACGACGCACATTGCCGCGCTACCCCGCATCTCCCCCGACCCGTCACCGCCCCATGCTCCGCAAGCTCGCGTACGTCCTGATCGGGATCGTGCTGCTGGTCGTGCTGCTCGCCGTGGGCGCGCGCTGGTACGTGGGCCGCGCCGAGGCCAACCCCTCGCGGGGCGCGGTGCTCCCCGGGCTGCACGGAAAGGTGGAGGTGTGGCGCGACTCGCTGGGCGTGCCGCACGTGTGGGCCACCGATGACGAGGACCTGTTCCGCGCCGTGGGCTACGTGCACGCGCAGGACCGGCTGTGGCAGATGGAGCTGTTCCGCCGCGTGGCCGACGGCCGCATGGCCGAGGTGCTGGGCCCGCAGCTGGTGGACACGGACAAGTTCCTGCGCACCGTGGGGATGGGCCGCGCCGCGGCCGAGGGCGAGCGCGCGCTGGACCCCGAGAGCCGGCGCATGCTGCAGGCGTACGCCGACGGGGTGAACGCCTGGATCGACCACCACCCCGGCCCGCTCCCGCCCGAGTTCCTGGCGCTGCGCTTCACCCCCGAGCACTGGACCGTCCGCAACACCGTCGCCATCGGCAAGATCATGGCGTGGGACCTGGCCGACTGGAACGGGGGACTGGACCTGCAGCGCGCGATCGAAGCAGTGGGGCCGGAGCTCGCGCGCGACCTGTACCCGCGCGATCCCGAGTGGGGCACCACCATCCTGGGCGCCGACGCGCAGTGGGAGGGGAAGGGCACCGCCGCCCCGGTCGCCCCCGGCGTGCGCCCGCCCGCGGCGCCGGCGGACAGCACCACCCGCGCGCGCAGCTCGGCCGTGCCGCTCCCCCGCGTCCCCGCGCTGGCGATGGAGCTGCTCGACGGCGTGTCGTTCACCCGGGCGTCCAACTCCTGGGTGATCGGGGGGGCGCGGACCAAGAGCGGGAAGCCGATCCTGGCCAACGACACGCACCTGGCGCTGCGCGCGCCCTCGCTCTGGTACCTGGGCGCCATCCACGGCAGGACGATCGACGCCGCGGGGATGATGATCCCCGGCGCGCCCGCCATCGCCATCGGCCACACCCGGCGGGTGGCGTGGGGCTACACCAACGCGATGATCGACGACGTCGACTTCTTCGTGGAGGAGGTGAACCCGGCGGATTCGGCCCAGTACCGCACGCCGGAAGGGTGGGCGCGCTTCGAGGTGCGCCAGGAGACGATCCGGGTGAAGGGCGCCGCGCCCGTGATCCAGCGCGTGCGGACCACCCGCCACGGCCCCGTGCTGAGCGACGTGGACGAGCGCGTGGCCGGCAAGGTGCTGGCCATGCGCTGGACCGCGCAGGACCCCAGCACCGAGATGACCGCGCTGCTGGCGATGAACCGCGCGGGGAACGCGGATGAGTTCACGCGGGCGCTGCACGGCTTCAACAACCCGCACCAGAACGTGGTCTTCGCCGACGTGGACGGGAACATCGGGTACTGGATGGGCGGCCGCGTTCCCGTGCGCCGCGGCGGCGACGGCCTCCTTCCCGTTCCCGGCTGGACCGGCGAGGGCGACTGGACGGGGTGGCTCGGCTTCGATCAGCACCCGCACGTGCTGAACCCCGCGGCCGGCTTCGTGGTGACCGCCAACAACCGCCAGCTCCCCGCCTCGGCCGGCTACCCGTACGCGCTCGCCAACGACTGGGCCGAGCCGTACCGCGCCCAGCGCATCACCGAGATGGTGCGGGCGGGGCACGGCCTGACCGCCGCCGACGTCGCCCGCCAGCAGATGGACGTGCGCGACGAGATGGCGCTGCGCTACAAGCGCTTCGCCGTGCGCGGCGCGCAGCTCGCCGGAGACAGCGCCGCGGCGCGCGAGCTGAACGCGTGGACGGGGGACGCGGCGGCGGACAGCCACGCGGCGGCGCTCTTCTACGTCTGGCTCGAGAACCTGCGCCACCGCATCGGCGACGACGAGTACCGCGGCAAGACCGTCTACTTCCCGCGCACCGCGCTCGAGGCGGTGCTGGAGCGTGGCGGCGGCGCCTGGGTGGACGACGTCACCACGCCGAAGACCGAGACGCTGGACGACCACCTGGCCGCGGCGATGCGCGACGCCATCCGGACCGTGGGCGCGAAGACGTGGGGCGAGCTGCACGTCACCTCGATCGAGCACCCGCTGGGGGTGGTCGGGGCGCTGAACCGCGCGCTGGGGCTGAACATCGGGCCGTTCCCCAACGCGGGGTCGGGGAACACGGTGAAGGTGGCGGGCTACGGCGGGCGGACCCCTCCCTTCGTCAACAAGTACGGCCCCAGCCAGCGCCACGTGGTGGACATGGCCGACGTGGACGGCGATGGCGGCTTCGTGATCCCCACGGGCCAGAGCGGGATCCCCACCAGCCGCCACTACCGCGACCAGACGCCGATGTGGCGCACGGGCCGGCTCTGGCGCATCCCGCTGGACCGCGGCAAGGCGGAGGGGCGCCGCGTGAGCCGCCTGGTCCTTGAGCCCCGGTGAGCACCATGCCGATCGAGATGAAGTGCCCCAAGTGCGGCAGCCCGATGACCACCGGGTTCGTGCTGGACATGGCCCACGGCGGCGCCAAGGTGGCCGAGTGGATCGAGGGCGCCGCCGAGAAGAGCGCGTGGACGGGCCTGAAGCTGAAGAACCGCCGCCGCTTCCCCATCACCGCCGACCGCTGCGAGCGCTGCGGCTTCCTGGAGTTCTACGCGTAGCGCGGAAGCACGTTCGGGAGATGGAACGAAGCCCCCGCCGCGAGCCATTCGCGGCGGGGGCTTCGTCAGCATCGTCCGTAGACGGCTGGCTGCGGTCGGAGCGGATGGAGATCGGCGTGGTGACGCGTACCCCGCAGCGGCCGATGCCAGCACCCTATTGCGTTGGAGAAGAAAAGTCAGGAGGACCGGCCTTCAGGATCTTTTGCTTGATCCGGGCGTTTTCGGCGTTCGAGCCATCGAACTTAGCGTTCGTGAACGTTGCATCGCTAAGCACGGCCTCGACCAGTGTGGCATCCCGGAAATCGGTGTGCGAAGCCTGGGCGCTGGCAAGAGACACGCGGGTCAGGTCGGCTCGCCGGAACGCTGCGTGCCTCAGATCGGCCTGGTGAAAATTCGCGCGTTCCAGCTTGCAGTCATTCAACATGGCCGACCGAAGCATCGCCCCCGACAGATCGGCATCCGACAACGACGCGCCACTCAGATCGGCTTCGCTCAAATCCGCCCTGGAGAGCTTTGCGCCGTCGAGCTTGGCGCCGCGAAGATCGGCCCCTTTCAGATACGCCCCTCGAAGATCCAATCCCCGCAGGTCGGCGCCCTGGAGATCCGGCGGCGGGTGTGGCCACGCCGTCCACAACTCGGCACGCCCGATCGTGCGCATCGCACTCTGAACCGGACCTCTCCCGGAGGGGTCCTGCGCGCTCGCTCGTATGAACGCGGTGAGAATTTCCAGGATCGGTTCGCGATCGGGCGGCGAATCCCGCGCGATTCGTTCAAGCGCGAACACACCGCCGAGCTGTTTCACCAGGCTGTCGTGCGCGCCCAACTGATCGATCGCGTGGCTGAACCGGTCGGTGATCTGTCCTTCTCGCGCGAGATGATAGCTCTTCCACGCGGACCAGATGCTGAAGGTGACGACCAGGCCGCCAACGAGTTGAAACGCGGTGCGAAGCAGTTCGTTGCTCTGCTCGACTCCGTTCAGGTCACCCCTGACCGCCGAAGCCGAGGCGGAGAGGTAGAGCGTGAGCCATTGCCAGAGCACGGCGACGAGAACAATGCACGCCAGCACCACGGGGACGAGATACCGGACACGTGTTCTCTGGGAGCTCGACGTGGCCAGAGGCATGGCCCGGCTCAGGCAGTATACGACTTGGCCGCGATCATCTCCCGGATCTGCTGATCGGACAAGCGAAGATCCTGGTGCTTCTCGTCGGCGTGCTGGCGTACGAGGGCGAACAGCCTTTCGACGGTGGATGCTTCGAGGTGGTGGCCGCAACCGCAGTCGATTCCAATCATCGTCACCTCTGGAGGGGAGTGGAGGGGAGAATCGAAGGCACAACCGCGGAGGCCGGCGAAGCACCGCCTCCGTTACCCGCAACCCGGCCATGGGGCCGGATCTCTGCGTGTTCGACGGCCTAGCTGCGGTCGGAGCGGATGGAGAGGGGCATGGTGACGCGCACCCAGTAGTCGCCCGGCCGCGCGGCGCCCACGGCGGCGCCGGTGATGGTGCTGACGCCGGTGAGCGGCAGGCCCAGCACCATCACCCCGGTGCTGGGGTTGAAGATGCAGTCGGCGCAGTCGCTGCCGCCGGCCTTGGACGCCAGGACGAAGAGCCCCGTGGCGGTGGCGCCGCCCAGGAAGCCCCACACCGCGCCCCGCAGCGCCCCCGCGCCGCTCGAGCGCCGGCGCGTGGCCAGGTCCACGTGGCGCACGTACACCAGCGGCACCGTCAGCCGCTCGGCGCCGCGCAGCACGGTGATGTCGGCGGTGTCGGCGCTCTCCAGCTCGCCCACCAGGGTGCGCGGCTCCAGGAAGTTCTGCACCACGCGCACGCGGGCCAGCGAATCGAGCTGCGTGACGCGCAGCGGCGGCGGCGCGGCCTGCTGCGCGGCTGCGGGCGCCGCAAGGGGCAGCAAGGCCAGCGCTGCCGCGATCAATCGTCTCATCAGTCTCCTGCTCCGCTCGGTCGTGGGTGTGCGGAAAGGGACCTGCCGAAGCTGGAACGATACGGCATCCGTCACCCGGACGCACGTCCCGCGGTTCCATCGTCCGGTAGAACTACCCGCATGGCCCCGCGTTCGATCCGGTAGCGGAAGGGAGCGGGGATGCGCAGCGTCTCGCCGTCGATGGCGAGGTAGGCCAGGCGCTTGGGCATCACGATGGTGCATTCGTCGGCCATGAACGAATCCACGTGCGGCCGCTCCGACACGTGGTCGATCCCGCGGGCCGCGGCGGCCAGCCCCAGCGCCGTGAGCCGCGCCACCGCCTTCCCTTCCACCACGATCACGTGCAGCCCGGGGCGCCCGTTCTCCACCCGCCCGCCAAAGGTGGGGAAGCGCGTCTCGCGCTCGCCCACGCCGATGAACACCAGCGCCGTGCGGTAGCTGCAGACGTTCCCCTCCACCTTCAGCTGCACGTCGAAGCTGTGCAGCCGCACCATCATCCGCAATCCCGACAGTACGCTCGCCAGGCGGTACCCCATCCACCGCTCCAGCCGGTCGCGCCTGCGCACGAAGCCCACGTAGGCGCCCACCGAGCTGGTGTTCAGGAACGGCCGGTCGTTCACGAACCCCAGGTCCACCGGCTGCGCGGCACCCGTGGCGGCCAGCTCGAGTGCCTCGGCGAGGTCGGTGGGAACGCCGTGGTCGCGCGCGAAGTGGTTCAGCGTGCCGCCCGGGAGCACGGCCAGCTCGATCCCCGTCTCGCACGCGGCCGCGGCGGCCGTGGCGACCGTCCCGTCGCCGCCGGAGACCAGCACGCGGCGCGCGCCGGCGTCGTGCTCGCGGCGAATGGCGTCGGCCAGCTCGCCCGGGCCGGCCTGGCGCAGCACGAAGCGCGCGTCGGCCTGGATCGCCTCCACCGCCTGCTCGCCCCGTCCGGACGCGGGGTTGGCGAACGCGGGGATCGGCTCGCTCCCGGTTTCAGCTTCGTTCTGCAACGCCTTTGGGGAGTGCAGGTGTGCCGCGCGTGGGATGACGGTGCCGCGACGAAGCACGGATCGCGCCGTGAGGCCGGTGCGCGCGGCCGGAGGGACGGGCGAATGGCTTCGCTGCGACACGACACGAAGTCCACCCCGCGCGGACCACCGACCCCGGGGCGGCTGAGAGAACGAGTACGGGGCGATGCTTCGCCCGTGGTTTTGCGGGGGATTACGCGCGGGCCACGTGATCGACGGTGCATTCCCTGGCCAGGCCAACCATCGGGATCACACGCCCGCGGAGGGAAACGGAGGAGAGCGCGGGGCTCCTCCGTTTCCCTCCGTGTGACCTGTCCGCAGGCGCCGATGCACAGCCGTTTCTCCGACCTGGTACCAGGATCAGGTCAGGGCAGCACACGA
>DASSME010000306.1:0-2358 GCA_035689035.1 Longimicrobium sp.
CGCCCCAGATCTCCGTGGTCAGCAGCTCGGTGTCGCAGAAGAGGAGCGAGGCCGCGCCCGCCGCCGCGCGATCTTCCGCCTCGATCTGGCCGCGGCCGATGTGCTCCAGGTCGTCGAGGGCGAAGGGACGGGCGTAGCCGCGGCCCACGTCGCGCTGCTCCATGTACTCGCGGACGTATTCCTCCACCCACGCGGCGCCGTAGTGCTCGGCCAGCAGCCGCGCCAGCGTGGTCTTGCCGGACGACTCGGGGCCGACCAGCGCGATGCGGAGCGGCCCCGCCCTCGCAGGGCCAGCTCCCACGGGCGAACCCCCGTTCATCGTCTCTGGTCTCCGTAAAATAACGTTCAGTTTACGACTTAAATGGCACGGAGCCTGCACCGCGGAATCGGTTGACCGACCCGTGGACATCGTTCAGCGGGTATTCCCTTCAACGAAAGGAGGATGCGAATGCACCTGCGCACCCTTGGGGCCGCCGCGGCTCTGCTCGTGGTGACGAGCGGAGTGGCCGGGGCCCAGCAGCAGGACACCTCGCGCTACCTGCCGTACGGCGTGCCGGTCCCGCCGGGAACGCCGATCACGCGCGGGCCCGAGCCGTACAACCCGCAGAAGCACGGACGGCCGCTGGCAAACACGCAGCCGGGCTTGAACATCGCCGCCCAGCGGGGCGCCAACCTGCCGCGGGTGGACTCGATGGGGAAGGGCCCCCGCGGCCGGCCGGGCGACGCCGGGCGCCCCAACCTGCCGACGCCGGTTCCCGGCTCGGGCGACCGCGGCTTCTGGATCACGAGCGGTTACGGGATCTACGCCGCCAACGACGCGCAGACCAACGTGGTGATCCCCGACACGGCGGTGGGCACCACCATCTACGCGCCCACCAACATGCCGGCCGGCAACTCGTGCATCGAGACGGTGACGGCGCACTGGCGCTACTCGGGGCAGACCACCACCACGCACGGCCACGGCTTCTGGGACCACTGCGTCAAGAAGACGTGGTACACCTTCGAGTACATGGACGCGACCTGGAAGTCGAAGTACGTGCGGACGCTGGACGGCGAGGAGCGCTACTACACGCAGGTGAACCGCAGCGGCACCAACTGCTGGAACGGCCTGCTGTACAACTTCACCTCGGGTGTCTGGGAAGACAAAGTCACTCCCCTGGTGTGCGGCGCCTCCAACAACCCCAGCGGCTGGACGATGTGGGAGTCGCACTACCTGATGGACGTGGCGAAGGTGTGCCCCTCGTTCCCCGGCATCCGCGCGTCGGCGCTGCAGACGCTGACCTCGACGGGGTGGGTGAACCTGGGGAGCGGCAACACCACCCAGCTGGGGCCGACGGGCATGTGCTGGACGGGGAACACGTACACGTTCCACGTCCACGCGGCCAACTACGACTGGCACGCGCACACACCCAACCCGTGAACGCGGCGCGCCGCCCCGGCTCGCGGGGCGGCGCGCACTCGCCACAATGTGGCTCCGCGCGCGGCGCGGCTACGGGGAGAGCACCACGTCCACGCGCACCGGCTCCTGCGGCGCCGCGGTGGCGCGGAGCACGGCCGCCCGGCCGCTCACCGTCCGCGCGGCCAGGCCGCTCGCCGCCGGCGGCTCCACCCGCACCGCCAGGCAGGCGTTCCGCTGCGGCCCCGCGCCCGCCGAGAGGGTGACGCGGAACTCTCCCGCCGCGTCGGTGCGCGTGCGCTCCACCGGCCCCGGCGTCCCCGCGCACTCCCCGATGCGGGCGCTGCCCGGGGTGTCGGTGAACAGCGCCGTGACCTCCACCGCCACGTCCGGCAGCGGCTGCCCGTCCCGGGCCCGTACGGTGCCCTGCACCAGGGCCACGGCCGGGTTCCGCACCGGCCACGCCTGCTCGTCGCGCATCGCCCCCTGCCCTCCCCCCGGTGCGCCGCAGCCGGCCGCGAAGAGGACGGAAGCGGCCAGCGCGAGCAAGACCCGTCGTCGACCGCACGCAAGCCGCGGCAGCACCCTTTCCATCCGTGCCTCCCTCCGGCTGTTTCCCGACTGTTCGGCTCGAAAAGAACGGGCAAGTTGCGTTCCGGCCGCGAGCGGCGCCCCGCATCGTCTTCGCCGAGGATTCCGGCCCGGCCACGGCGACGCGCAGAGTGCCGGAATCGATCTCCGGACAAGGCGCGGCGGGACGATTGCTTACGGCAGCGGAGCGGATTCGGCCCGGTAAATCCGGAATGTCCAGGTGCTGCGCACCGGCGCTCCGGCCCGCGTGCCGGGGGTGAAGCGCAGCGATCGGACGTAGGCGCGGAGGCGGGCATTGGCCTCGTCCCCGGCGGCGGTCACCTCCACCTCCTGGACCGTTCCGGCGGCCGTGATCACGGCCCGGCCCAGCA
>DASSME010000307.1:0-8267 GCA_035689035.1 Longimicrobium sp.
GACCCGCTCGGCGAGCAGGCGTTCGCCGAAGCCGGCTTCGCGGACGCGCCCGGGGGCGGGCCCGACTTCTCCGCGCCGGGGCTGGACGAGGAGACCGACAAGCGGCCGGGCGGGCGCGGGCAGAAGGTGGCCGGCATCCCCGAGCACCTGCAGAAGCAGGTGAACACGCCCAGCGAGCAGCGCCCCGACAGTTCGTGGGCCGTGGTGAAGGAGCGCGGCGGCGAGGGGAAGGGCGATCCGGCGGTCGGCGGCACGCGGCCGGACTGAACGGCGGTGCTGAGTGCTGAGTGCTGAGTGCGAAGTGCCCGGTGCCCAGGTGTCGCAGCCTGGGTGCAGGGCACTTCGCGTTTCAATCTGATATGATTGTGCGGAGCGCGCGGCCAACGGCGGGTTGAAACCCGCCGCTGATCTACAAAAGTCCGCCTTCGCGGACTCCGGCGAGAGGCTTTCGTGGTTCAACGCCGGGCCCTGGCCGCGCAGTCCGCGAAGGCGGACTTCCCGAAGTTCCAGCGGCGGGTTTCAACCCGCCGTTGCTGCGGCGCGCCCATCATCTGCTCGCCGCACCCGCCGTCGCCTCGCCGCAACCTCGTCGCAACCGCCGTCGCCTCGCCGCAACCTCGTCGTCCCGCCGCAACCTCACCCAACCGCCGCAATCTCACCCACCCGCCACAACCCGGCCGCAACGAGGACGATGCGGACGCGTTCCGCGGAGATCGACGTCTCCAAGCACGGGGGACTGTGCACCGCGGACTGTGCACTGTAGTTTCCTTCGAGACGCCTCTCCGTCTACTTGCGCCCGGATCGCACCGTGCCGAAGCGGCCGTTCGACATCCACGCGGTGATGCGCCGCATCCGCAAGGCGGTGGCGCCGTACCCGCGCGCCGCGCTGTTCGAGCTGCGCGACGAGGGGTTCGGCAGCGCGTTCGAGCAGCTGGCCGCGTGCATGATCTCGGTCCGCACGCGCGACGAGGTGACGCTGCCCACCGCGCGGCGCCTGTTCGCCCGGGCCCGCACGCCCGCGCAGGTGGCGGCGCTGTCGGTGGGCCAGGTGGACGAGCTGATCCACGCCTGCGCCTTCCACGCCGCCAAGGCCCGGCAGATCCACGAGATCGCGCGGAGTTGCGTGGAGCTGCACGGCGGCGAGCTGCCGTGCGACGAGGCGGTGATGCTCGGGTTCGGCGGCGTGGGGCCGAAGTGCACCAACCTGGTGCTCGGCATCGCCTGCGGGGCGCCGCGGATCGGCGTGGACATCCACGTGCACCGCGTCACCAACCGCTGGGGCTACGTGGCCGCGCCGAACCCCGACGCCACCATGCGCGCGCTCGAGGCCGTGCTGCCAGCGAAGTACCACGTGGAGATCAACGAGCTCCTGGTTCCCTTCGGCAAGCACGTGTGCACCGGCCGCGCGCCGAAGTGCTCCACCTGCCCCGTGCTGGAGTTCTGCCGCCAGGTGGGGGTCACGGAGCACCGGTGACGCGCGCGCCTGGATGCGAATGCGCGGTCAGTCCCCCGCGACGTGAGCAGACGGCGCCGTCAGACGCCGGCGGATTCGCGCAGCAGCGCGGCCAGCTCGGCGATCTCGTCCGGGTTGAACTGGGCCAGCTGGGCGTCGATGACCGCGTTGGCGAAGTCCGTGAGCACGGGCCGGGTGAACAGCTCGTCCAGTGCGATGTCCACGTCCAGCACCTGCCGCACCCGCGAGACCACCCGCACCACCGAGAGCGAGTGGCCGCCCAGCTCGAAGAAGTCATCCCAGCGGCCCACCCGTTCCAGGCCCAGCACCTCGGCCCAGATCTCGGCCAGCGCCTGCTCGGTCTCGTTCGCCGGCGCCTCGTAGCCCCGCCGCGCGTACGCCTCGTCCGCCGGCGCGGGGAGGGCGCCGCGGTCCAGCTTCCCGTTGGGGGTGAGCGGCAGCCGCTCCAGCAGCACGAACGCCGCGGGGACCATGTAGTCCGGCAGCGCCTGGGCCAGGTGCGCCCGCAGGCTCTCGGCCTCGGCCGGGCCCCGGGCCACGCAGTAGGCCACCAGCCGCGTGCCGCCCTGGGCGTCCCCGCGCGCCACCACCACCGTCTCGCGCACCGCCGGGTGCTCTCGCAGGCGCGCCTCGATCTCGCCCGGCTCCACGCGGAAGCCGCGCACCTTCACCTGCGTGTCGGTGCGGCCGACGAACTCCAGCCGGCCGTCCTCGAGCCAGCGCACCACGTCGCCCGTGCGGTAGAGCCGCGCGCCGGGCTCGCCGCCGAAGGGGTCGGCCACGAAGCGCTCGGCCGTCAGCCCGGCGCGGCCCAGGTAGCCGCGCGCCACCCCCGCCCCGCCGATGTACAGCTCGCCCGCCACGCCGATCGGCACGGGCTCTCCCGCACCGTCCAGCACGTAGACACGCGTGTTGGCGACCGGGGCGCCGATCGGCACGGTGGCGCGCCCCGGCTCGGCCACGCAGCGCGGCCAGGCGACCGCCGTAGCCGCCTCGGAGGGGCCGTAGAGGTTGTGCAGCTCCACCCCCGGCAGCCGCTGGGCGAAGCGCTCCAGCAGCGCGCCGGGGAGCGCCTCGCCGCCGCAGAGGATGCGCCTCAGGCCGGCCAGGTTCTCCACCTCGCGCTCTTCCAGCAGCACCTGCAGCAGCGAGGGGACCAGGTTGACGGTGGTGATGTGCTCGCGGCCGATCACCTCCAGCAGGTAGCGCGGGTCCCGGTGGCCGCCGGGCCGGGCGAGCACGATGCGCGCGCCCGCCATCAGCGGAAGGAAGAGCTCGCGCACCGACCCGTCGAAGCTCAGCGAGGTCTTGCAGAGCACCGCCTCGTCCGGTCCGATTCCCCAGGTCCGCCGGCCCCAGGCAAGGCGGTTCACCAGGGTGCGGTGCTGGTTCATCACCCCCTTCGGCTGGCCGGTGGAGCCCGAGGTGTAGATGACGTACGCCAGGTGCTCCGGGGTCAGCGCCCCGCGCTCCGGGTTCGTCTCCGGCCGGTCCGCCCACTCCGCCGCATCGGCGTCGAGGCGGAGGAAGGGCACCGGGGCGCCGGCGAACCGCTCGGCGAGCGCGGCCTGGGTCAGCAGCACGGCGGGCGCGCCGTCGGCCAGCATGTACGCCAGGCGCTCGGCCGGATAGTCCGGGTCCAGCGGGACGTACGCGCCGCCCGCCTTCAGCACCGCGAGGAGGCCCACGATCATCTCCGGGCTGCGCTCCACGCAGATCCCCACCCGCGCGTCGGGGCCCACGCCCCTTGAGCGAAGGTGGTGGGCGAGCCGGTTCGCCCGGCGGTTCAGCTCGGCGCAGGTGAGCGTGCCGCCCTCGTGGACCACCGCGGGGGCGTTCGGCGTCCGCTCCACCTGCGCCTCGAACAGCTCGTGCACGCACGACTCGCCCGGGTACACCGCCCCCGTGCCGTTCCACTCGTACAGGACCCGCGCGCGCTCCTCGGCGGGGAGCACGTCGATGCCGTCCACCGGCCGCTCCGGCGCCGTTTCCAGCGCCTCCACCAGGCCCACGAGCGCCCGGTGCATCAGCGCGCACACCCGTGCGGCCTGGACCTGCCCCCGGACCCTGGCGGTGAGGCCGAGCTCCTCGCCCAGGTCGTCCACCGCCAGCGTCAGCGGGTAGTTCGAGCGCTCCTCGCCACGCAGCCGCCGCATCCCGTCCCCAGCCGGAGCGGCCGCGCCGGGACCCGTCTTCCGGGCGCCGTGGCGGTAGTTCAGCAGCGCGGTGAAGAGCGGCGCGGACGCTTCCACCCCGCTGCACCGCTGCGCCAGCGGCAGCGAGGCGTGCTCGTGGTGAAGGAGCCTGGCCAGCAGCGCGTGCGTCTGCCGTACACTCGTCTCCGCGCCCACGCCGCGCAGGCGGATGCGGATGGGGAGGGTGTTGATGAAGGGCCCCATCACCCGGTCCGACCCCTCTCCTCCCTGCATGCGGCCGAAGAGCACCGTGCCGAACACCACGTCGTCGCGGCCCGACACGCGCGCCAGCACCTGCGCCCAGGCCACGTGGCAGAGGGTGGCCGCGGGTACGCCCAGCGCCCGCGCGCGCTCGCGCACCCGCCCCGCGAGCGGCCCATCGAGCAGCCGCCGCGCCTGGTCGACCCCGGAACCGTCGCCGCGCACGTCCAGCAGCCCGAACGGGGCGGTCGGCTCGTCCACGTCGCCGAGCATCTCGTGGAAGAACGCCCGGTGCTCCTCCTCGCTCACGCCCAGCCGCGCCTGCGCCACGTAGTCGCGGAACGGCAGCGGCCGGGGAAGCGAGCTCGCGCGGCCCGACAGGTGGGCCTCGATCTCGTCGCGAAGCACCTCGGCGGCCGTGTGGTCGGCGGCCAGGTGGTGGGTCAGCAGCAGCAGCACCCACCGCTCCCGCGCGGCGTCGCGCGCCAGGTAGCAGCGCAGCAGCGGCGCCTGGCGTACGTCGAGCCGGTGGTGGCGCGGATCGAAGCGCGCGTAGAGTTGCTCCGCCGCGTCGCCTTCGGCCGGATCCAGCTCCACCTCCTCCACCTGGAGCGGCGCCGTCCGCCACACCACCTGCACCGGCTCCCGCAGCCGTTCCCACGCCACGGCGGTACGCAGGATGTCATGCCGGTCCACCACCGCCTGCAGCGCGGCCAGGTAGCGGTCCAGGCCTGTACGGCTTTCGAAGCCGTAGAGGAACGCGAGGAGGTACGGGTCGCCCTCGCGGGTCATCAGGTGGTGGAAGAGGATCCCCTCCTGCAGCGGCGCCAGCGGGTAGATGTCCTGCACGTTGGCCGCGCCGCCCGGCACGGCGGCGACGATCGCGCCGATCTCCGCCGGGTCCAGGGCGACCAGCGGCAGCATCTCGGGCGTGATGGCATCGCAGCCGGGGGGGATCCGGTTCGCGGGCACCTCCACGTCCCGGGAATCGCCGCCGACTTCGGCCGCCAGCGAGGCCAGGGTGGGCGCGGTGAACAGCGCCCGCACCTGGGCGTGCAGCCCCCGCTGCCGCATCCGCGCGATCACCCGCACCACCAGCAGGGAGTGCCCGCCTAGCTCGAAGAAGTTGTCGTGGCGGCCCACCCGCTCCACGCGCAGCACCTCGGCCCAGATCTCGGCCAGCGCCTGCTCGGTCTCGCCCACCGGCGCCTGGTACTCGCGGGCCGTGTACGCGCCGCCCTCCGGCGCGGGGAGGGCCTTGCGGTCCAGCTTCCCATTCGGCGTGAGCGGGAGCGCGTCCAGGCGCACGTACGCCGCCGGTACCATGTACCCCGGCAGCCGTTCGCCCAGGTACGCCCGGAGCACGTCCGCCGCGGGCGGCTGGTCGCCGACCACGTACGCCACCAGCCGCGTGTCGCCCGGCGTGTCCTCGCGCGCCAGGACGACGGCTTCGCGCACGTCGGGGTGCTGGATCAGCCGCGTCTCGATCTCGCCCAGCTCGATGCGGAAGCCGCGCACCTTCACCTGGTGGTCCACCCGGCCCAGGAACTCGACCGTCCCGTCCGGCCGCCACCGCGCGAGGTCGCCGGTGCGGTACATCCGCGCCCCCGGTTCGCGGGCGAAGGGGTCGGCCACGAAGCGCTCGGCCGTCAGCTCCGCGCGCCCCAGGTAGCCGCGCGCCACCCCCGCGCCGCCGATGCAGAGCTCGCCCGCCACGCCGACCGGCACGGGCTGGAGCGCCGCGTCCAGCACGTAGACGCGCGTGTTGTGGATCGGGGTGCCGATGTGCGGCGCGAACCCGTCGCTCCGCCGCATCTCCACCCAGGTCGAGTAGGTGGTGGTCTCCGACGGCCCGTACAGGTTGCAGACCCGCTCCACGCCCGTTTCGGCGAAGATGCGCTCGACCAGGCTCCCCTGCAGCGGCTCGCCGGCCAGGTTCACCGTGCGCACGCCGGCCGGCAGCCCACCGCCGTCCAGCAGCGCGCGCATGGCCGAGGGCACGGTGTTGACCAGGGTGACGTCGGCGGGGGAATGGAGGAGCGCGACGGCATCCTCCACCACGTGCACCGCCGCGCCGCGGGTGAGCGGGGTGAAGAGCTCGAAGACCGCCAGGTCGAAGTTGAGCGAGGTGGAGAAGAGGGTGCGCACGAGGCCGGCGTCCGCGAAGGCCGACGCGGCCCAGTGGAGGAAGTTGACGGTGTTGCGGTGGGCGATCGCCACCCCCTTGGGCCGCCCGGTGGAGCCCGAGGTGTAGATCAGGTACGCCAGGTGCTCCGGGCGAAGGCCCTCCACCGCGGGGTTCGTCGCCGGTGCGGACGCCCACGCGGGCGCCGCGGCGTCGAGCTCGAGCACCGGGACGCCCGCGTTCTCGACGCGGTCGCGCAGGTGCTTCTGCGTGAGCACGGCCGCGGGGGCGCTGTCGGCCAGCATGTACGCCAGCCGCTCGCGGGGGTAGCCCGGGTCCAGCGGGACGTACGCCCCGCCCGCCTTGAGCACCGCCAGCAGGGCGGCCACCATCTCCAGGCCGCGTTCCACGCAGATCCCCACCCGCACGTCGGGGCCCACGCCCAGCGAGCGGAGGTGGTGCGCCAGCCGGTTCGACCGCGCGTTCAGCTCGGCGTAGGTGAGGGGCGCCCCCGCGTGGACCACCGCCACCGCATCGGGCGCGCGCTCCACCTGGGCCGCGAAGAGCTGGTGGATGCACGAACCGGCGGGGTAGTCCGCGTCCGTCCGGTTCCACTCCTCCACCACGCGCGCGCGTTCCGCGGCCGGGAGAAGCGCGAGCCGCTCCACCGGCCGGCGATCGTCTTCGGCCATCTCCGCCAGCACCCGCCGCAGGTAGCCGGCGTAGCGCTCCACGGTCGCCTGCTCGAAGAGGGCCGTCGCATACGCCACGCTTCCCACGATCCGGCCTTCCGTCTCCCGAAGCGAGAGCGAAAGGTCGAACTGCGCCCGCACCTGGACGGACCCCGGGCCGACCCGGTCCACTTCCACGTCCGGAAGCGACAGCCCGCCTCCCGGCTGCGCCTCCTGCCACGCGAACATCACCTGGAAGAGCGGGGTGTGCGACAGGCTGCGCGCGGGATCGACGCGTTCCACCACCTGCTCGAAGGGGATGTCCTGATGGTGCTGCCCCTCGAGCGCCCGCTCCTTTACCCGCGCCAGCAGCTCCGTCACCGTCGGCGCGTCCGCGAGGTCCAGGCGCAGCGCCAGGGTGTTCACGAAGAAGCCGATCAGCCCCTCGATCTCGCGCCGCCCGCGGTTCGCCACGGGCGTGCCGATCACCACGTCGTCGCGCCCCGAAAGCCGGCTCAGCACCGCCGCCCACCCGGCCAGGAGGGTGATGAACAGCGTGGCCCCGTGACGCCGCGACAGCGCCTTCAGCCCGGCCGTGAGCGCCTCGTCCAGCTCCACGCCGAGCAGCGCGCCCGCGTGGTCCGCCCGCGCCGGCCGCGGGTGGTCGGTGGGCAGCTCCAGCAGCTCGGGCGCGTCCGCGAGCGCCCGGGTCCAGTAGTCCGCCTGTTCGCGGAGGACGTCGCCCGCGACCCCCCGCCGCTGCCACACGGCGTAGTCGGCGTACTGGACCGGGAGCGGAGAAAGCTGCGCCTCCCGCCCCTCGTGATGGGCGGCGTAGAGCGCGGAAAGCTCGCCGAAGAGCACCCCCAGCGACCATCCGTCGCTGACGATGTGGTGCATGGTCAGCAGCAGCACGTGATCGTCCGCGGCCAGCCGGATCAGCCGGCCGCGGATGAGCGGCCCGCGCTCCAGGTCGAAGGGCTCGCGCGCCTCCTCGGCCATCAGCCGGTCGAGCTCGGCTTCCGCGCCGGCCCGGCCGGCCAGGTCGTGCTCGGCCAGGTGGAACCGGCTCGCCCCGGCCGGCGCGATGCGCTGCTCGGGGACGCCGTCCACTTCGGCGAAGGTGGTGCGCAGCGCTTCGTGGCGCGCCACGATCCCGTCCAGCGCCCGCGCGAGCGCCGCCCGGTCCAGCGCGCCCCGCAGACGCAGGGGCGCGCGGATGTGGTAGGTGCTGCCCAGGTCGCCCAGCTGCTCCAGGAACCAGAGCCGCTGCTGCGCGAACGAGAGCGGCACCCCGCCGTCGCGGGGGGCGGGCTCGATCGGCGGAAGCTCCGCCCGCGCCGCCGTCCGCAGCGCCCGCGCGAAGTCGCCGAGCACCGGGCGGTCGAAGAGCTCGCGCAGCGCGGCGTCCACCTCGAGCACCTGCCGCACGCGCGAGATCACCCGCACCGCCAGCAGGGAGTGCCCCCCGAGGTCGAAGAAGTCGTCGTGGCGGCCCACCCGCTCCACGCGCAGCACCTCGGCCCAGATCTCGGCCAGCGCCTGCTCGGTCTCGCCCACCGGCGCCTGGTACTCGCGGGCCGTGTACGCGCCGCCCTCCG
>DASSME010000308.1:0-3781 GCA_035689035.1 Longimicrobium sp.
GAAGGCGCGGGAGCCGGTCCGATGGCGAACCCCGCCGGCGTCCAGCCGGGGCAGGGAGCCGCGGAGGCGGGGCCGCCGCTCTTGTCGAAGCAGTACAGCTTCGTCACCGCGGGGTTCGTCACCGGGAGCGGGTTGGCCACCGCGATCAGTACGTGGCTGGTGCCGGGAACCGCCAGCGCGCCGGCGATCTGCGACGACGCGTACGCGTAGCTGGCGTTCGTCGCGACGGGCGAGGGCCCAACGGGCTGGAACGGGCACTCCGCCTCAATGGCCGTGTCCCAGCACGCCAGCCCCGCGAACCGGGTGTAGCGGTGGAAGGCGGCGTAGTAGATGTACCGCTGCTGCACCAGGGTGCCGTTGAAGTTGTAGAGCGTCCCGATGCTGTCGCCTGCGCTGATACGGCGTGCGGAAGGAAGGAAGTCCGGGCACCGGGCGAGGGTGGTGGCGATCCAGCAGTCGATGCGGCCGGCACTATCCTGGTGGTGGTAGATGGCATAGATCCGTCCGTTCGCCGCGGGAATCGGGTACATCCCGTCGCCGAGTCCCGTCGGTCCGGCGGATACGTTCCCACCCCCTACCGGGAGCTGGAATGAGAGCATGCTCGCGCCCGCGGGGGCCGAGTACACGGTCTGGTTGGGGGGATTGGGCGCATACGGCGGGTTGGGCGTGGCCGTCCAGCCGGGCGGCATCTTCAGCGACCCGGGCACGTAGCTCTGGTTGGGCGAGAGCACGTCGACGATTCCGCTGGACGGAACGCCGTTCGGCCCCTGCGCCATGGCCGACAGCACGTAGTCGATGCGCTGGCCCACCCTCACCTGTCCGAACACCGGCGTGGCGCCGCCCGGGTGGATCGCCACCGCCTGCTTGGCAAAGCTGGACGTGACCGTGTCGTGCGTGACCTGCGCGGCGACGTGCGCCGGCACCCACGGGCAGATGGCCGCCGATGCGAGCACACTCGGCATAAGGAGTGTGCGGTAACTCCGTCCCAGTCTTTTCATGGTCGTATTTTCCGGCGTGGGATGGTGAGGAAACTTCGTAGGTGGGGACTGCGGAGGCTCGCCGCGGGAAGAGAGGACGGCTGCGGCTGAAAGCGGTGGGCCGGCAAGCGGAGGCGGAGGCTCGAGGCCTCTCCCGCTGCCATACAGCGTCAAGCACGTTTGGGGCCAAATTTGACATGCTGCTTGGCCGCCGCTGCAAGTACAGCGCGGCTAAGGGCTTGGGATGTAAACACGTAGATACGCCGCACCGGGCAGTGGGACACACCAGTCTCGCCCGCGGAAGTCGCCTTGGGGCATTCTCGTCTCTGGATGATGTCCTTCGTGTCGCAGCAGCCGGGTGGTACGATCAGCCTGAAAACACGCCCGGCAGCCATGGGTGGCTGGTGAGCAAGAAGAGGGGCCGCGGCAGCGTGGTCCTCTTCGCCGACGACCCGCTCTTCCGCCTCTTCTGGCGCAGCAGCCAGCCGCTGCTGCTGAACGCCATCCTGCTGGGGCCGTGAGCGCCGGTCATGGCCGGATGAGCTGCATGGCCTGGGCGTGTCTGGCGCCGAGGCGCCAAACCGGGCTGCGCGCGCCGTAGGCAACGATACCGCCATTGCCAACGGCGCCGGGCCCCGGCGGACTCGTCTCCGCCGGGGCCCTCGTGCGTCCAGGAACGATCCTCTCGGCCGCCCCGCCGGTTCCCGGCCCTCCGGGCGCGCATCCCTCACGCAACCGTCCACGACGTCCCGCCCCCGGTCTCCCAGGCGCGGACGATTCAGCGGCCACGACGCCGCCACGTCGCTCCGCCCGTGCTCGGTGGATTGCATGCTTTTCGCGGCTTCCGAAGGGAACCCTGGGGGTGGTGGAGCACAGCGGATGGTCCGGTAAGTGGTTTCCAGGCCACAGTTTGTCTCATCCGGCCGTCAGGGGGCGCCGAAACGACAAACTGTTAGAAACTATCCGCCGCAAGCGGGTATCCTAATCTGCGCGACGATAAACATCTGGCGGGGAGGTCCCCGCCCGCGACCCGCCCGGGCCCCCCGCCCGGAGCAGGCGATCATCGTCGCGCACGTCTCCCGCGAGCGACGGGGCTTCCGGCCAGGCGCACCCGGGTCCACCCCCAAGGACCCCGGCCGCGCTCGCAACCGGGCGCCGGCACGCTCGCCCATTCCGGCACCACCACCCATCGGTATCCGCATGACCCGCAACACTCGCAGGATTCTGTACGCCGCCCCGGCGGCGCTGGTCCTGGGCCTGGCGCTCGGCGCCTGCTCGGACCGGACCCCCACGGCTCCCGCGCGCAAGCCGAAGGAGCAGCCCCTCGCCAACGTCTCGTACACGACCACCAACACCACCACCCTCAGCAGCTTCAAGTGGCACCCGGGCGAGACGTGCGCCTCCAGCTGCGACGTCCAGATCAACATCACCGAAGAGGTGGTGAACGAGAACAACGCGGTCACCTACTCGGGTGAGACCGGGCAGTTCGGGGCCACCATCAACGGCACCACCGCCAGCGTTCCGACCGTGTTCGTCTCGCCGCACCGCAACACGAGCGAGAAGCTCCGCTTCACCCTGCGCAAGGCGATCGGAACCGGGATACCCTCGTCGTGGACCAACTGCGGCAGCGTGATGCAAGACATGCCGACGTCCAGCGACAGCTACACCGTCACCTTCCCGGCCAACTCGACCTGCCCCTCGGGCGGAACCTCGCTCGCGGTGGTGAACGTGTCGTGGTCGCGCGGTGACTACGCGATCGCCACCATCACCGTGCCGGCCACCACGATGCGCCAGTACGACGTCACCACCGTCACGCCCCGCACCTATGCCGCGAACGGCACCCAGATCACGGGGCAGACCATCAGCATGAGCTCCAGCAGCACCGGCACCGTGGAGATGCAGGGCTGCAGCGGGCCCACGTGCACCCTCAAGGCGCAGCAGGCCGGCACGGCCACCCTCACGGCCAGCGACTACGCCACCGGCGTGACCGGGACCGGCTCGGTCACCGTCACCGCCCGCCCGGTTACGCGCGTGGACGTGACGCCCACCACGTACACGGTGCACCCCAACGGCACCGTCACCCTCACGGCCAAGTCGTACGATGCGGCGAACACCGAGATCACCGGTGCCCCGGCGCCGTCGTGGAGCTCGGCGAACACCTCGCTCGCCTCGATCGTCTCCACCAGCGGCAACACGGCCACGGTGCAGGGCGGAGGGTCGGTGGGGAGCACCAGCGTGAGCGCCACCGTGGCGGGAGTGTCGGGGAGCGCCACGGTCAGCGTGGTTCCCGGCGTCTCGTCGCTCACGCTGAACAAGTATTACGCCTACAACGAGAACGTCACGGCCACCGCGGCGGTGGCGCCGGCGGGGTCGTACTACTACCAGTGGCAGTACCGCTTCTGCTCCAACAGCACGCTGGCCAGCGACTGCAACGGGGCGTACTACGCGGGGACCTCGGGCGTGAACGTGACCTCGCTCACCAAGTACGTGTACGCGCGCGACTACTGGGTCGAGTTCATCGTCACGGTGCGCGCCTCGGCCACGGGCACCATCTACGACACGCAGAGCATCCGCGTGGACGGCGCCGGCCAGAGCTCCGGCAGCACCGGCGGCGGCGGCACGGGCGGCGGCGGCGGTGGCGGGTGCACCACCACGGCGTGCTGAGCGCGTGACCCGCGTGGGGCCGGCGACGGTCCCACGCGGGGGGCTGCACCGCCACGGGGGGGCGGTGCCTTCACGGCGGCGTGCACCGTGGTGGTCTCGCTTCCGTGGCGTGCCTGGTACAGTGTAAAAGAGAGAGGCGG
>DASSME010000309.1:0-6380 GCA_035689035.1 Longimicrobium sp.
GGAATCGCTAGTAATCGTGGGTCAGCTACACCACGGTGAATACGTTCCCGGGCCTTGTACACACCGCCCGTCACGCCATGGGAGTCGGGAGCGCCCGAAGTCGGTGACCCAACCCGCAAGGGAGGGAGCCGCCGAAGGCGAGCTCGGTGACTGGGGCGAAGTCGTAACAAGGTAGCCGTAGGGGAACCTGCGGCTGGATCACCTCCTTTCTGGAGCCGCGAGTAAGTCGCTCAGGCGATCGAAAGCAAGCTCACAAGTCGAACCCACGGACATCCCATTCCTGGTTGCCAACGGGCCTGTAGCTCAGGTGGTTAGAGCGCACGCCTGATAAGCGTGAGGTCGGAGGTTCGAGTCCTCCCAGGCCCATCTCCAAGCCCCCGAAGCGCTTACGCGCTTTGGGGGCTTGGTCTTGTCCGGCAGCCGCGCCGCTCGCGATCCGGGCCATGGCGCCGGTGCCCTGGAGCGCGCGCCTCGTTCCTGCCCCTCCGGGCGCTGGTGGGCTCTCCGTCCCGCCGCAATCCTTTTCCCCTTGCAACCGAGCATAGACGGATGCATACGCCTCGCTGGGTCGTTCCCGTTCTCGCCGTTCTCATCGCGCTCACGGCGCTTCCGGCAGCCGGCCGGGCGCAGGCGCGGCAGCTGCTCGGCGCGCGCGTTCGCGTCACCGCGCCGCCGCTGGGGGTGGACCGGTTCGCCGGTCAGGTGACGCAGTACGACACCGCGAACCTGGTGGTGCGCGACACGGTGACGGGGACCGAACGGACCTTCCCGCTGCACAGCATCCGACTGCTGGAGATTTCGCACGGGACCACGCGCTCGGGGAACGCCACGCAGCGCGCGCGGCTGCTGGCCTTCCTGGCCGGCGGTGTGGGCGCGGTAGCGGGCGCGGCGGTTCGCCCCTTCGGAAGCGCCGGGAAGAGCATTGCCATCGCGGGCGGCGGGGGGGCGCTGCTCGGCGCCGCCATCGGCGCGGCGTGGGGGTCTTCGGCTCCGCACGAGCGGTGGGAGTGGGCGCCGCGCCCCTTCGGGTATGATCCCAACACCCGCGCCCCGCTTCCCGCTCCGCCCGCGCCGGTGACGGCGCCGCAGCCCTGAGCGCCGGTCGAGCGGACCGCGGCAGGGTTGCCCGATGACAGAAGCCCCGCGAACGGCTTGCCGTGCGTGGGGCTTTTGCATCGCCGTACCGGGTGGTGCCTTCCTGGCCGAAGCTGCGTCGGCGCCGTGCGTGTGGGCACGGGTTCGCATCCGCGCCGATTCCACAGGCCAGCCGGGGCGCATGGATCTCCAGGAGTCCGTGGCGGGTTCCGGCGCGCGAACGGTATGCGTTTCGCGCAGGCGGACGGGCTTCCGCGTCGCCGGGCTCGGCGACGCCGCGGGGAGAACGCAGCGGAAGGGGAGCGATGCGGGGCGTGCGCCGGTGGATGGCGATGGGCGTGGTGGCGGTGTTGGCGGTGGCGGGGTGCAACCGCGGCGACCCGTACGACGAGCTCGAGAACGATCCGGACGACACTCCGGCGCGCGTGGTTCAGCACGCTCCCGTACAGCCGGTGCGGCCTCTGACCCCGGCCGACTCGGCCGCGGCCGCGGCGCGGCTGGCGGTGGAGCGCGACTCGGTGGTGGCGGCGCTGCGGCGCGTGCGCGTGCTGCGCTGGCGCGAGGTGTGGGGCCTGAGGCGCGACAAGAACGCGAAGCAGATCGCCGTGGCGCAGAGCCTGGGCATCCGCGCGGGCGGCCAGGCGGAGATCGAGCGGCTGGTGCGGCAGGGCAGGCTGGTGCCGCTGGGCGACAGCACGGAGTACTGGGTGCTGCGCAAGATGACGCACTCGGTGCCGTACGTGACGCCCGACGCGCGGGCGCTGCTGCTGGAGGTGGGCCGCCGCTTCCACGCCAGGCTCGACAGCGCCGGGCTCCCGCGCTTCCGCATGAAGGTGACCTCGGCGCTGCGGACCGACGAGACGCAGGCGGAGCTCCGCAAGTCGAACCCCAACGCGAGCCGCACGGTGAGCTCGCACGAGTTCGGGACCACGGTGGACGTCTCGTACGAGCGCTTCGCCGTCCCCGCCGGGCCGCGTGACACAGCCTCGGGCGCGGCTCCGCCCGTGCCCTGGGAGATGGAGGCGGCGATGCTGGAGCTGGCGGCGAAGGAGAACGGCCGTGCGATCCAGGCGCCGCTCGGCCGCTCCATCGCCGAGCTGCGGTCCGAGGGCGCGCTGCTGGTGATGATGGAGAACGGGCAGACGGTGTTCCACTTCACCGTGGCGCGGCGCTTCCCTGCCCGGCGGTGAGCGCTTGCTTCCGAATCAACCGTCCGGAGACGAACAAGGCACGGAGACGCGGGCCCGCACGGCTCGCGCTCCGTGCATCGAGTCGACCGCATTGGCTATTAGTGAGACGACACGGCTGCTCCCTCCTGATCCATATCAAGCCGTCTGCGCCAGAACGATCCTGACGACGGTGTATCTGCCTGTGTGAACCTCGAAGGTGGTGTCCGTCGAACCAGCGGCCCGCAGCCCAACGGCTCCGAAGCTGTTGCAGAAGGCGCGAGCGCGATGTACGGTGGCCGGTATGCGACACGTCGTCTTCCGAAGCGTCGGTCGCCGTGGTTCCCCATCCAGAGCGGAGATCCTGATCCGTGGCTTCCGATGCAACCGCGCGCGCGGCCGAGGCGCTGCTGGCGTACCGCCGGGGCGCGGGCCCCAGTGACCTGCGCGCGCGCGACCTGTGCCGCCGGCTGGCGGACGCGATCAAAACCAACGGCACCGTGGGGCCGCACACCACCAACAGCCCGGCGTTCCTCACGCTCGGCCTCGAACTGGTCGCGAACCGCGATCCCGAGGTCCGCGCTCTGGTGGAGGCGTTGGCGGATGCCGTCGCTACCCCGGAACGCAGCGAAGCGTCTGGTGTGTCGCAGACGGTGCAGGTGACCGGGAACGCGAACAACGTCTACGTTGCCGGCCGCGACCTGCACGCTCACGGCTCGCAGCCGACGCCGCAGCGCCAGCCGGAGCCCCCGCCCCCGCGCTTCGGGGTGCTGTTCGCGGCCGCCTCACCCGATCACCTGGACCTGCTGCGGGTGGATCGCGAGTCCCGCGCAGTGCGTGAGGCGCTGGAGCGCTCGGGTCTCAGGGACAGGATCGACCTGCACGTGCGGATGGCGGTGCGTCCGCACGACTTTTTGCAGGCCCTGATCGCCCTTCGCCCCCGCGTGGTGCATTTTGCGGGGCACGGAGACGAGGAGACTGGCGAGCTGTATTTCGAGGATGATGACGGCGGTGCCCTTCCCGCGGCCGCAGACGGACTGCGCGTGATCTTTTCCCGCATGCACGGGATCGTGGAGTGCGTGATCCTGAACGCCTGCCATAGCCGCGCGAACGCGGCCGCCATCCTGGGTCCGGTCCCGTACGTGATCGCCACGGACTGCCCGCTCGAAGACGATGGCGCGGTCACCTTCGCGACTGGCTTCTACCAGGCGCTGGGCGAGGGGTGCGCTGTGCCGGAGGCGTGCGATCTGGGGCGAGGGCTGCTGATGATGACTCGTCGGGGCGACTGCGTGCCGCAGCTGATGACGCCCGAAGATTGACTGTGGACTGACTTCTCCTCGCGCCCGCGGGCGCAGTCTGCCGTGGGTAAATCCACATCATCACGAACGAGCGCACGGCGATCGATCCGCCGCGCGCCCGTTCTCCATCATCCACGTTCCGTCCTCTCGCCGCTCGTCGCGGAGTTCGACGGCCGGCTGGTTCAGCCGTTGCGCGGGGTGCCGCGCTCGGCCAGGTCGTGCCAGTTCTCGGGGTCCAGGAAACCGCGCCGCCACTGCTCGGCGCCGCCGCGCGCGGGATCGCCCGCCCCGCCGCCCGCCTGGCCACCGTCCTCTCGCGCCTCGGCGCGTGCCTCGAGCTCGTCGCCCATCGTGCCCACTCCCCTGATAACCAGTTCACGGACCGTCGCTTGACGCGGATGCAAAGCAAGGTGCGTTCCCTGCGCGCGGCCGGCGGCGAAAGCGTTGCCGCGCGGGCGCAACGCCGGTAGCTTTCACCCCCGGTTGGCCGGTCCCCTCCCGAAATGCGCCGTCTTCTCTCCTTGCCCAGCTCCACCGCCGCCATCTCACGGGCGCTGCTTCGCGCGACGCTCCTGGCCCTGGCCTATTTCGTGGCCGGGCGGGTGGGGCTGTCGCTCGCCTTCGTGCAGGCCAACGCCAGTCCGGTGTGGCCGCCCAGCGGCGTGGCGGTGGCGGGGCTGCTGCTGATGGGGATGCGCTTCTGGCCGGCGGTGTACGTGGCCGCCGTAGCGGTGACGCTCACCACCGGCGTGCCGCTGCCGTACGCGATGCTGGCGGGCGTGGGGAACGTGCTCGACGCCCTGATCGGCGCGTGGCTGCTGGGGCGCGTCCGGCGCGTGCGCCTGTCGCTGGCGGGGGTGCGCGACGTGCTGCGCTTCGTCCCCCTGGCGGCGGTCCCGGGGCCCGCGGCCAGCGCGCTGCTGGGCGTGGGCGGGCTGCTGCTGTGGGGAATGCTCCCCTGGCAGCGCGCCCCCGCCACCGCGCTGGTGTGGTGGACGGGGAACGGCACCGGGGTGCTGGTGGCCGCGCCGCTGATCCTGGCCTGGGGCGCCGCGCGCCGCCCGCTCTCCCGCGGCCAGGTGCTGGAGCTGGCGGCCGCGGTGGCGGGCGCGGTGCTGGTGACGTTGGCGGCGTTCGGCGGGACGCGCGCCTGGTACGGGGCGTCGGTGCCGCTCAGCTACGCCGTGTTTCCCTTCGTCACCTGGGCGGCGATGCGCACGGGGCTGCGCGGCGCGTCCACCGTGACGGCGGCGGTGGCGTTCGCGGGGGTGGCGCGGGCGGCGCACGTGGTGGACAACCCGCTGCTGGCGACCGACGCGCAGCAGGCGCTCCTCTTCGTGCAGGCGTACCTGGCGCTGGTGGCGGTGACGGGGCTGGTGCTGGCCGCGCTCACCCATGAGCGGCGGCGGGCGCTGTGGCGCGAGCGGCGGGCGCGGCGCAACGCCCAGGTGGCCGAGCGGCGGTCGGCGTTCCTGGCCGAGGTGGGCGCCGCGCTCAGCGGCTCGCTCGACCACCGCGAGACGCTGGCGCGGCTGGCCACGCTGGTGGTGCCGCGCCTGGCCGACGGCTGCATCATCGACGAGGTGGACGACGACGGCCGCTTCGGGCGCGTGATCACGCTCCACCGCAACGCGGCGATCGACCGGCTGCTGGAAGAGACGCGGCGGCTGTATCCCCCCACCGAGAACCCGGGCAGCCGGGTGGCCGGGGTGATCGCCAGCGGGCGCACGGACCGGGTGGAGCGCGTGACCCCCGAGTTCGAGCGGGCGCTTGCGGTGGACGAGCGGCACCTGGACATCCTGCACCGGCTGCAGCTGGGCTCGATGGTGTTCGTGCCGCTGGTGGCGCGGGAACGGACGGTGGGGGTGCTCACGCTGATGCGCACCTCGGCCGGCCGTGCGTACACCCGCGGCGACGTGGCGCTGGCCGAGGAGGTCGCCCGGCGCGCGGCGCTGTACGTGGACAACGCGCGCCTGTTCCGGGGCCTCCAGAACGAGGCGGCGGCACGGCAGAAGGTGGTGTCGATGGTGAGCCACGAGGTGCGCAACCCGCTCAGCACCATCCTGCTGAACGCAACCGCGGTGCTGGACGATGGCGCCGGAAGCGGGCCGGCGCGCCCGCCGCTGGAGGCGGTGGTGCTGGCCGCCGAGCAGATCCGCCACCTGGTGCAGGACCTGGCCGACGTGACCAGGCTGGAGGCGGGGAGCCTGCCGGTGGAGCGCGCCGTCTTCCGCCCCTGCCTGGTGCTGCGCGAGGCGGCCATGCTGCTGGAGCCGCTCGCCGCGCGCGGCCGGATCCGCTTCGAGGCGCGCGTCCCCGACGGCCTTCCGCCGGTCGTCGGCGACCGGGACCGGACGCTGCAGGTGCTGGGGAACCTGGTGGGCAACGCCGTGCGCCACACCGAGGCCGACGGCAGCATTCTGGTCGCGGCCGAACGGGTGGACGGCGCGGTGTGCTTCAGTGTGGCCGACACCGGCGAGGGGATCGAGCCCGAGGCGCTCGCCGGCCTGTTCACCCCCCTCTGGAGCGGCGACGTTCCCGCGCGGGGGATGGGACTTCCGTTGTCGCGCGCGATCGTCGAGGCGCAGGGCGGGCGGATCTGGGCCGAGAGCGAGCGGGGGAAGGGAAGCCGGTTCTATTTCACGGTGCCGGTGCAGGGGGAGTGAGGGGACAGGGGACAGGGGACAGGGGACAGGGGACAGGGGACCGGGGACAGGGGACAGGGGACAGGGGACCGGGGACCGGGGACAGGGGACAGGGGACAGGGGACAGGGGACAGGGGACAGGGGACAGGGGACAGGGGACAGGGGACAGGGGACAG
>DASSME010000310.1:0-2536 GCA_035689035.1 Longimicrobium sp.
TTTTTGGGGGAGGGGCAGCGCGGGCGAAGCCTCGCGCGGGGAGAGGGCCCCCCGCGGCGCGTCCGAAGCGCTTCGTCTCCTACCGCGTCACCGTGTCCGCCCGCCGCTCCACCGGGGCGTTCTCGGGCCACAGGCGGTGGCGGCCCTTGAGCATCGGCGCCAGGGCGGCGAGCATGCCGCTGACGGTCTGGAAGCGCTTGGAGGGGTCGCGCTCCAGCGCGCGCAGGATCAGCTTCTCCAGCTCGGGGGTCACCTGGCTGTTGCGCTGGCGTGGGTGGACCACGGGCGAGGAGAGCTGCGGATAGCGGGCGTTCAGCTCGCGCGTGGTCAGGTTCCGCGGCGTGCCGTTGGAGTTCACCGGGGCGACCGCCGTCTTCGGCTCGAAGTCGTCCTCGTCTTCGTCGTCGTACCAGAACTCGTCGTCCTCGTCTTCCTCGATCTCTTCGGTGGGCCACTTGCCGGTGAGCAGCTCGTACAGCAGCGCGCCCAGGCCGTAGACGTCGGTCGCGGTGGTGAGCGGCTCGCGCAGCACCTGCTCGGGGGCCATGTACGGCGCGGTGCCCAGCCGGTCGCCCGGCCGGCGGGCCTCCTTGCCCAGCGGCCACACCACGTCGAAGTCGAGGAGGACGGGGATCCCCTCGCGCAGGTGCACGTTGCCGGGCTTCAGGTCGCGGTACAGCCAGCCGCAGCGGTGCAGGTAGTGGACGGCCGCGCCCACGTGCATCACCGCGCGCACCGCGTCGGGCACGTGCAGCCGGCGCTTGGGGAGCGATTCCAGCACGTCGAAGAGCGAGGGGCCGGCCAGGTACTCCATCAGCAGGTAGTGCCGCCCCTCGGCGTCGCCGGTGCCGAACACCTGCACGATGTTAGGGTGGCGCACCCGGGCCAGCACGCGCTCTTCCTTGCGCAGCGCGGCGGGGATACGTCCGTTCCGGGAGTGCTCGGGCGCCACCACCTTGGCGGTGAGCGCGCACCAGTGGCGGTTGCTCCACACCTGGTACAGCTCGTTGGCGCGGCCGCGCGCCAGGTGGCCGATCACCGTGAGCTCGCCGATGCGGTCGCCCACCGCGAGCGAGAACTCGGCGTTGGGCCGCGCGGGGTCGTGCTCCCACCGGCGCGCCGCCACCAGCCCCTGGTACCGCGGTTTCGCGATCGCCGCCATCCCGTTGCCCCGCTTGTGGTTGGGTTGCTGCGGCACGAAAAGCCGCGGACCAGCTTGTCCAGCTTACGCAACGGGCGTACCCCACCGGGAACCCTGGTGCTCCACGCGGGTAGCCCAGTATGCCGGAAACCGGTTCCCGCCGCCCTCGCCCTGCCGGCCTCCCCGCGCCCGTGACGCAGGCCACCCGGCCCGCCCACCCCGCAACGGACGCCCGGCAAACGCCCACCACCCGGGTCGCGGCGGAAACCCCATCCACTGAGGTGCCACATGCAACGGATCCACGCGGCTTGCGCCGCGGCGCTGGCGGTGCTCGCGCTCGGCGCGGCCCCGCTCCGCGGACAGGACTGGACCCCGCCCTCGCGGCAGATGCCGCAGATGCCGGCGGCGAGCGAGCTGGACGGGGGATGGAAGGGTTCGCTGGGGGGATGGTTCGGCGGGCTGGGCGTGCAGGTGCAGGAGATGCGCGCCTCGGGTGAAGGCGGCGGCGCGAAGCCGCGCTTCGTGCGCTTCACCAGCAGCATGCGCCCCGTGCAGCAGTGGAGCGACCGCAACGGCGACGGCCGCGCCGACATGATCGAGGTGTACCAGAACGGCGCGCTGGCCTACCAGCTGGTGGACGCCGACTACGACGGCCGCGCCAACACCCTGCGCGTGTTCTCGGGCGGCTCCCTGTCGCGCGAAGAGCGCTACTGACCGTTCCGCGCTGGAGTCGTCCGCCGGTCTTCCATGAACGACTCCGAGCTGCTCGCCGCGTATCATGACACCGTCTGGAGCGTGGATGCTCCGGACGGCCGGGTGACGGTCCGCCCCAGGGACCGCGCCCCCGCCGCGCTCCGCCCCTCGGCGATCGTCACCGCGTACAATCCCGCTTCACAGATCGAGTCCGACGAGACGAACCGGCGCGCGGACGCGGCCCTGCTGGCCCGCATCCGCGCGTTGGGGCTGCCGCACTGGCGCACACTGGCCCATGGCACGGGCGGCGATCCGTCTGCCTGGGACGAGCCCGGCTGGTGCCTTCCCGGCGACACCCGCGATGCCGCCGTGGCGCTCGGCCGCGACTTCGGTCAGAATGCCATCGTCTGGATCGATCCAGAGGGTAGGGTGGCGATGGTGTGCACCCGCGACGGGTTCTGCGGCGCGCGCGTGGGCGAGGTGGTGGGGTAGGGGACCGCCGGAACTCCGCGGATGGCGGTTTGGCGGGTGGTGGGTGGTCCCGGGTGGGCGGGGCGAATAAATTCGTTCTCATCCGGAAATTCGGATGATGGGATGGCGGCAATAAAAGACGACGCATCCGGTGGTGCGGGGGCCGCGAAACAAGAGTAGGTTGGAAATGTGCGAAGTTTCCACCCTCTTGCCCGGGGACGCAGCCGGATG
>DASSME010000311.1:0-10318 GCA_035689035.1 Longimicrobium sp.
TGCCACTCGCCGTCCAGCAGCGGGCACGGCTGCGAGACCACCTGGTAGTAGCCGAATCCGTCGTCGGTGGCGAACTTGACCGTCCCGGTGGGCTGCAGCACCAGCAGCCACCCGCCGTTCCCCGAGCCGCCGTCGCTCCCCTTGCGCGAAAGGATCGTCCCGGCGCCGCGGGCGCGCACCCACGCCTCGAAGGTGAAGCCGCCGGTGCCGAAGTTGTAGGCGCCGCTGGACCCGGCGGCGAGGTACGCGCTGGAGGCGAGCTGCACCGCCCAGGTAGCCGTTCCCAGCGCGCTGGGCTGCGCGAAGTCCACGCTTCCCTGCGCGGTGAACGCGTTGCCGGTGGCCGACGAGTCGCCCAGCGAGCGGTCGGCGAAGGTCCAGTAGCCCACCAGCCCGCCCTGCGGGAGGGTGAGCGGCTGCCGCATCCACTGCTGGATCTGGGCGGCGCTGCGGGCCACGTTCCACACCCGCAGCTCGTCCAGGTCGCCGGTGAAGCGGTTGTAGGGCTCCTGCGCCTGGTCGGCGGCGCCCGCCAGCAGCCGCAGCGAATTGTTCACGTCCGCGGGAGTCCCCACGCTCCCCGAGGGCGTCACCGGCACCGGCGCGCCGTCCACGTAGATCGACATCGCCCCGCCCATGCGCACCGCGGCCACGTGGTGCCACTGCCCGTCCACCACCGGGCGCGCCTGCGAGATCACCTGGTAGAAGCCGAAGCCGTTGTCGGTGGCCAGCTTGACGCCGCCGTCGGGCTGCAGCACCAGCAGCCAGCCGCCGCTCCCCTGGCCACCGCCGGTCGCCTTGCGCGAAAGGATCGTCCCCGGCCCGCTGGCGCGGATCCACGCCTCGAGCGTGAAGTCGCCGGTGCCGAAGTTGTAGGCGCCGTTGGCGGCGGCGGCGAGGTACGCGCCACCCTGCAGGCGGGCCGCGAAGGAAGCCATGGGCCGGGGGAGGGAAGAAGGGGATGGCCGGCGGCCCGCCCCCCGGCCGCAGCCGGCCGGGAGACGGGCGAAGGAAGAGGATGGCGCTCAGGCCGGCACGGGCTCTTCGTCGGGCGCGGGCCGCACCGGCGCGACCGCGATCGGCGCCGCCAGCCGGGGCGCGCCGGGGCGGACGAAGCGGGCGCGGCCGCGGCGCACCAGCGGGTTGCCGGTGGGCGACGAGTCGTGCCCGTTGCGGCGGTCGAAGGTCCACTCGCCCACCAGCCCGCGGGCGTCGCCGGGAACGGCGCCGTACACGCCGGCGGTGAGCTGCGCCTGCGTGCGCGCAACCCCCCACACCCGCACCCGGCCGATCTCCCCGGAGAAGTGGTTGAACGGCTCCTGCCGCTGGTCGGTGGCGCCCACCCGCAGCGGCAGGGCGTTGTCCACGTTCAGCGGCGGCTTCGCGTTGCCGCTGGAGGTGGCCTGCAGCGGCAGGCCGTTCAGGTACAGCGCGAGCTGCCCCTTGCGGCGCACGCCGGCCACGTGGTGCCACCCGCCGGCCAGCACGCCGGTGGGGGCGCTGACCGCCTGGAAGTAGCCGAAGCCGTTGTCGGTGGCCAGCTTGAGCGAGCCGTCACCGTTCAGCACCAGCAGCCAGCCGCCGTTTCCGGCCCCGCCGTCGGTTCCCTTGCGCGAGACCACCGTCCCCGGGCCCTGGGGGGCGATCCACGCCTCGAGGGTGAAGTCACCCGCGCCGAAGTCGTAGGCGGCGTTCGCCCGCGCGTCCATCGAGCCCTCGCCCTGCAGCGCCAGCGCCCACGAGCCGGTGCCGCCCTGCTGCGGGGCGCCGGGCTGCACGAAGCGCGCGTCGCCCTGGCGGCTGAGCGGGTTGCGGGTGGGCGACAGGTCGGCGCCGTTGGGGCGGGCCAGCGCCCAGTCGGCCACCAGCCCCTCGGCGCCCGGCTCCACGCCGCGGAACATCGACTGGAGGATCTGCTCCTGCGAGCGCGCCACCCCCCACAGGCGCACCGGGCCCACCATCCCCGCCAGGTGGTTGTCGGGCTCCTGCTGCTGGTCGGTGGCGCCCACGGTCACCCGCAGCGCGTTGTCCACGTTCAGCGGGCTCTCGCCGGTGCCGCGGACGGTCCCCTGCAGCGCGAGGCCGTCCAGGAAGAGCGCGAGCTCGCCGTCCCGGCGCACGCCGGCCACGTGGTGCCACCCGCCGGCGGACAGGAGCGCGGTGGGCGCCGAGTCGAGCTCGTAGAAGCCGAAGCCGTTGTCGGTGGCCAGCTTGATCGAGCCGTCGGCGCGCAGCACCAGCAGCCAGCCGCCGTTCCCGCCTCCGCCCGCGCTCCCCTTTCGGGCCACCAGGGTGCCGGCCGACTGGGGGTGCACCCACGCCTCCACGGTGAAGTCGCCGGTGCCGAAGTCGTACGCCTCGTCCGAGGCCGCGGCCATGAAGCCGTCGTTGCGAAGCCGGATCGCGTACCTGCTCATGATTCTCCTCCTCCATTGTCGGGGCGGACGAATAGTTCGATACGGATGCACGGAACGGCGGCAACCGCAAGTCTGCTCTCATGACACCTTACGTGCCGGGCGTGGGCCGGCGGCCCGGCCCTCCACGCAAGCGGTTACGCACCAACCGCTTGGGGTAGGCAGCCGAGCGCGCGGAGAATCGCGGCGATGGCCGGGAGGTGGAACGAAATGGTTGCACAACTGCAACGAAATGGAGCGGCAGTCTGGCCTCGTGCCGAACCCCAGGATGGGCGACGGGAGGTGGGGGAGAGAACGGGAGCAGCGAAACAAACCCGCGGGCTCCGCAGGCAGGCGACGGACCTTGCGCCCGAGTTTGCGCAGGACGCACAGGTGCTCAACCGCCCTCTCCGGCCACGCCGACAGCGCCACGCGCGAGCGGATTGACCCGAACCACGAGCGCGTGCGGGCCAAGGCGGCAGAGCCACGGCGCAGCATGCGCGCCTTTCTCGCGGAGGCTGACCGCCACCAGAAGAAAGCCGCATGAACCTATCCCACCACCTATCCCACACCTTCCGAGTGCCGGATTCTGACGGGTGGCGTAAGTTGCAGCTGTCGGGTGGGTTAGCAGCGTGCGGGACGGTTGCGGAAAAGCGTGAGAGGGGATGACACGGAGGAACGGAGAAGAACGGAGCAGCGGAGAACTACGATGAAGTTCTCCGCTGCTCCGGTGCACTCCGCTGCTCCGTGTGACCTTTCAGCGATGGCAACGCGCCGGGTGTACCTGCGGATTCGGGATGGGGCGTGTCTGCGTCGCCGAATGGGGCGGGACGCGCGCGGTCAAGCCTCGCCCAGCACGAAGTAGAGGCCGAAGTCGATGTGGCTGTCCACCGGCTGCGTGCCCACGCGCGCCGGCGTGAAGCGCATGGTGGGCGCGATGCGGAGCGCCTCGGCGTCCACCGCCGGCTTGCCGCAGCTGCGGACCAGGCGGGCGTACGCCACCTCGCCATCGCGCGTCACCACCAGCTGCAGGTCCACGCGGATGCCGCGGCGGCCCTGGAAGATGTCAGTGAAGTGCTGCGCCACGAAGCGGTTGACCAGCGTCCGCACCTCGCGCGGGTTGGCGATCACCGGCGCCGTGGCGCGCGCGCCGGGCGGGAGCGCCGCGGGGTCGAGCCGTACGTGCCACAGCTGCGGCCCGGCGCCCGCGAGCGTCTTCAGCTCCGCGCGCACCCGCTCCACGGCCGGCGCCAGCGCCGCCTCGGCGACGGTGGCGTGCGCCAGCTTCAACTCGGTGCGCCCGGTGGCGGGGTCCGCCGCCAGCACCACCAGCCCGGCCGCCGGCGCGCCGCCCGCCGTGGCCGCCGCCATCACCTCGGCCGCGAAGCGCTGCCGCAGCGCCGCCGGCGCCGAGTCCGCCGCCGAGGGGCGGACCCCGGCGGGCGCGGATGACGGCGAGGTGGGCGGGGCGGGTGCCTGGGCGTGCAGCGGCGCGGCGAGCAGCACGGCGGCCGCCAGCCAGCACGGGGTGACGATGCGCGGCATCAGGGAGCGGGATCGCGGGTGGTCCGGGAAATGTTTGTTTGGAAGCTCGCGTCCCCTCGCCGGATCGCGCAAGGCTCGGCGCAGGCCCCGATCCCGCTGGCCGGCGGCCGACGCCGCGATGCCGCGGCAACCACGACGAAAAGCCTCGCGAGGCTCGACGGCGGGCGATTCAGCGCAGCTCGTCGCGCCAGTTGCGGGTGGCCAGGCAGCCGGCGAGGGCGAAGAGCTGCGTCAGCAGCGTCCACGCCAGCAGCGCGGTGGAAAACCAGAGCACGTTGCCGGGCGTGGAGAGCGCCGCGTGCACGATGCGCCCGCCGCGCAGCACGATGCCGGCGATCACCCACGCCGCCAGCAGCACGGCCAGCACCCACGCCCAGCGGCGGCGCTGCCCCAGCCCCACCGCCACCGCGACGGCGGCCACCGCCTCGGCCGCCAGGGTGAGCGTGGCGGCGATCTCGGCCGCGTTGGCGCCCGAGGGCACCGGCAGGCCCAGCAGCATGAACCCGATCACCGGAAAGAACAGCAGCTCCGCGATCCGCGCCACCTTCAGCGAGGTGGGGAGGGCGCGCACCTGCGCCCGCCGCTCCGCGCGCGACGGGGTCAGCGAGCTGCGCCCGCGGGTGTCCTCGGGTTCGTTCGGGCGCGGGTGGCGCTGCGGCATCGGCGGTCGGTTCGCTGTGGGGCGCGGATGGATCGCGGTCGCGCGGAATCTCCGCCCCGCGCGCCGCCCCCGCAATCCACCTCGCCGTCGAGCTCGATCAGGATGCGCCCGCGACGCGCCCCGCCAGCCACATCAGCCCCAGCAGCCCCGGCCCGTGGACTACCACCGCGGCGGCGCCGAGCAGGACCAGCGCGTGCCGCGAGAGCCATCCCTCGCGGGCCGCGCGGCGCAGCAGGTAGAGGGAGAACGGGAGGTTGAGCGCGAGCGCCGTCGCCACCCCCGGCGCGTAGCCGCGCACCAGGATCGCCGCGCCGGCGTGCGACGCGACGTTCACCAGCATCACCGTCTGCGCCAGCAGCAGCGCGACGATCCCCGCGTGCGTCTCGCGTCTCGCGACCCCGAGCAGCCAGACCATCCACGGCAGGAGCGTGACCACGGCGAGCGCGGCGAGGAACCGGGGGTATGACGGGATCATCCCCGCGAGCCAAGCGGGGACGCGGGCGGGGAGCGTCCGCAGCGCGGCGGGCATCGCCAGCGCCTCTTCGGCGTCGTGGAGGGTGATGAGGAGCGGCACCAGCAGCAGCGCCGCGCGCCGGGAGAGCCGCGGCGCCTCAGCGGGGGTGGCGGAGCGCATCGAAGTAGCGCGCGACCGGGGTGTGGTAGAGGTACACGTCCGAGAGGGCGCCCATCACCGCCGCCTGGATCACCGCGCGCAGCGCCAGGTCGCGCGGGAAGGTGCCGAGCGCCAGCCCCGCCAGCGCGAACCCGCACACCGTGCCGAACGCCGCGATGATGGGGAAGCGCGCCCACGGTTTCCGCGTCCACAGCCCCACCGCCGCCGCGCCGAACCACGCCGCCGAGGTGGCGAAGATCGGCGCCGCCAGCCGCAGCCACTCGCCCCGCGAAACCGCCTTTCCGCCGACGGTGTAGCCGACGTCCGGCGGCAGCAGCTCCAGCACGCCCCCGGCGAGGACCGCCGCGAACACGGCCGCCATCACCGTGACCGCGATGCGGACCACGCGCAGGCTGCGAGGCATGACGGACGGTTCAGCGGACATCGGGATGGCCGGCGTCGACGCGGAAGATGGAAGGGGGCGCTGCGCCCTGTCCGCACGGTTCGAGGCGTGGTGCGCCAGGGTCGCGGCGCAGCCAACCTTCCGCGCGATCGCGGGCTCCGCAAGCCCGCGGCGGTTCACCGCCGTGTTCCGCCTGCCCCCGTCCCCCAGGGCGGCGGCGGATCCAGGACCGGCGCATGCACCCGCGTTGCAGCCGTGCGCCCGGCATGCGGCCGAAGCGGCGCGCTCCCCGGTCTCCACGCGCCGCGCAAGAAACCGTTGACGAGCCGGATGTTCACTGCTACGGTGGACGGGCGCAGGTTAATGGGGGATTCTCTTAATGAGGAGGTGCACCATGTCGGAACAGACCGTATCCGTGGGCCGTGACGTGATCGCGCAGGATTTCGCCGCCGCGGTCGAGGGGAAGCTGGAGCCGGCGAAGATCGCTGCCGCGGTCGCCCGCATCCGGGACGAGACCCGCAGCTACCCGGCGCACGGGAGTGTGATCGGGGCGATCTTCTACCAGCGCTTCCAGGTCACGATCGACGGCGGGAAGACGTTCACGGGCGACGCGGGCGGGCTCTCGGGTGCCGGGGGCGGCGCGCTGATCGGCGACGTCTACACCGACGACCTCAACCGTCTGTACGCCAACACCGTCAGCTTCCAGTTCACCGGGACCACCTTCTACTTCAGCCTGGTCTTCTTCGACGGCAGCAGCAACCAGCTGGGGACGTTCCAGAGCGGGGCCGTGTCGTCGGTCGGCGGCATCGGCGGCGGCTCGGGCAGCTGGTCCTGAGCAGGCGGGGCGGGCGAACCGGTCCGCCCCACTCCGCCCTCGCGTCCGGGTGATTGCCGTCCCACACCGCCCGGCGCATCGGATCCTGGGCCGCCCCGTGGAAGCTCGCGGGGCGGCCCTCGTCGATGCCGGCCCGCCGGCGCGCCCCCTCCGCCGTCCCTCGTCACGTCACCGCCGGAACGCCGCTCTGCTCGATCAGCTTGGCGACCAGGGCGGTCCACCCCGTCTGGTGCGACGCGCCGAGGCCCGCGCCGTCGTCGCCGTGGAAGTACTCGTGGAACAGGACCAGGTCGCGCCAGTGCGGGTCGTCCTGGAAGCGGCGCTGGCCGCCGTACACCGGGCGGCGGCCCTGGTGGCGGATGAAGAGCATGATCAGCCGGCGGCTCAGCTCCACCGACACCTCCCAGAGGGTGAGCATCTGCCCCGAGCCGGTGGGGCACTCCACGGTGAAGCCGGGGCCGTAGTACCAGTCGAACTTCTGCAGCGCCTCGATGATCAGGTAGTTGATGGGGAACCACACCGGCCCGCGCCAGTTGCTGTTGCCGCCGAACAGCCCGCTGCGGCTCTCGGCCGGCTCGTACCCCACCTGATACGTCTGGCCGCCCAGCTCCATCCGGTACGGGTGCTCGGCGTGCCAGCGCGAGAGCGAGCGCAGGCCGTACGGCGACAGGAACTCGGTCTCGTCCAGCATCCGCCGCAGGATGGCGCGCAGCCGGGGCTCGCTGACCACCGCGAACAGGCGGCGGTCCTTTGTGCCCATCCGGGTGACCGAGGCGGCGTCGCCCACCAGGTCGGGGCGGTTGGAGAGGAACCACTCCAGCCGCCCGCGGAACCCGGGGAGCCGCTCCAGCAGCTCCGCCTCGATCGTCTCCACCGCCAGCAGCGGGATCAGCCCCACGAGCGAGCGGACGCGCACGTACTCCTGCCCCCCGCCCAGGTGCAGCAGGTCGTAGTAGAACTCGTCCTGGTTGTCCCAGAGATCGACGCCCTCGTCGCCGATCGTGGCCGGGCGGTCGTTGATGGCGTGCGCGATGTGGAAGAAGTGCTCGAGGAATTTCGTCGCCACGTCTTCGTAGCAGTCGTCCTGCCGCGCCAGCTCCAGGGCGATGGCCAGCATGTTCAGGCAGTAGGTGGCCATCCAGCTGGTGCCGTCGCTCTGGTCCAGGTAGCCGCCGCCGGGAAGCGGCTCGCTGCGGTTGAACACGCCGATGTTGTCCAGCCCCAGGAAGCCGCCCTGGAAGACGTTGCGTCCCTCGGCGTCCTTGCGGTTCACCCACCAGGTGAAGTTGATCAGCAGCTTGTGGAAGACGCGCTCCAGGAACGCCACGTCGCCGGTGCCGCGCCTGCGCCGCTCGATCTGGTACACGCGCAGCGCCGCCCACGCGTGCACCGGCGGGTTCACGTCGCCGAACGCCCACTCGTACGCGGGGAGCTGCCCGTTGGGGTGCATGTACCACTCGCGCAGGAGCAGGACGAGCTGGTCCTTGGCGAAGCCGGCGTCCACCATCGCCAGCGGGATGCAGTGGAAGGCCAGGTCCCACGCCGCGTACCAGGGATACTCCCAGGTGTCGGGCATGGAGATCACGTCGTGGTTGTTCAGGTGCTGCCACGCGTGGTTGCGCCCCCGCCACCGTTCCGCCGGCGGGGGCGGCTGGCCGGTGTCGCCGTCCAGCCAGCGGCGCACGTCGTAGTGGTAGAACTGCTTGCTCCACAGCAGCCCCGCGATCGCCTGACGCTGCACCCGGCGCTCGTCGTCGCTCGCCTCGGGCGCCAGCAGGGTGGCGTGGAACGCGTCGGCCTCGGCGATCCGCGTGTCGAACACCGCGTCGAACCCTTCCCACGCCGCGGAGGCGGGCGCGTACATCGGCGCGGAGAGCCGCATCCGCACCACGCGCTCCTCGCCCGGCGGCACGGTCCACCGGTACCACGCCGCCGCCCGGGTCCCCGTGCGCGCCGGGTTGACCACGCCCTCGCGCCCGTTCACCACGCGCTCGTGGAACGCGTCCTTCACGTAGAGCGAGGCGTTGCGCGAGCCGAACAGCCGCTCGGCGTTGGTCTCGTTGTTGGTGAACAGCAGCTCGGGCGCCCCCTCGCACGTCCAGTGGTAGCGGCCCAGGAGGTGGTGGTCGGCCAGCACCTGCAGGCACTCGGCGCCCGAGCCCTCGGGCGGAACCAGCGTAAGGGTGGGGTGGGCGCCGTGCTGCGTCCACGACCAGTTGTTGCGGAACCAGAGGGTGGGGAGGAGGTGCAGCTCGGCCGCCTCGGGGCCGCGATTGGCCACGGTGACGCGGCAGAGCACGTCGTCGGGCGCGGCCTTGGCGTACTCCACCGTCACGTCCCAGTACCGGTCCTCGTCGAAGATCCCGGTGTCCAGCAGCTCGAACTCGGGGTCGTTCCGCGTGCGGCGGGTGCTTTCCTCCACCAGCTGCTCATAGGGGAAGCGCCGCTGCGGATACTTGTACAGCGCCCGCATGTAGGCGTGCGACGGGACGTTGTCGAGGTAGAACCAGTACTCCTTCGCGTCTTCCCCGTGGTTCCCCTGCGGCCCCGTGAGCCCGAAGATCCGTTCCTTGAGGTACGGGTCCTGGCCATTCCACAGGCTGAGCGCCAGGCACAGCCGCTGGTCCTCGTCGCAGATCCCCAGCAGCCCGTCCTCGTTCCAGCGGTAGGCGTGGCTGCGGGCGTGGTCGTGCGGCAGGTAGTCCCAAGCGTCGCCGGCGGCGCTGTAGTCCTCGCGCACGGTGCCCCAGGCGCGCTCGGCCAGGTACGGCCCCCACCGCCGCCACGGCGTCCCCTCGCGCGCCTCGTCCAGCCGCTTCTGTTCTTCCGTCATCTCATGAATCGGGTTGGATACCGGGAAGATCGCGTGGGGCGGTCCAGGCCGGTGGATCCGCGGCAACGACGACCCAAAGTCCGCCTGCGCGGACTCGCACACGGGCATCTCGTCGATCCTCGACTCCTTCGCCGCCGGCGCACCGCAGCCTCTCCCGCGTCACCCCTTCTCCTGCGGTTCGGGAGAAAGTGCCGGGGGATGAGGGCCGGTCAGTACATCGTCACCTGCTGGGTGAGGCCGCCGTCCACGTAGTAGGTGCTGCCGCTGACGTAGCTGGCCTCGTCGCTCGCCAGGAACACGGCGACGGACGCCACCTCCTCGGGTTTCCCGAAGCGGCCCAGCGGGATCTCGCTCACGGCGTTCTTGAACGCGATCGGGTTGTCGAGCACGGACTGGTTGATGGGCGTGGCGATGGCGCCCGGCGCGATGTTGTTGGCGGTGATCCCGTGGGGCGCCAGCTCGATGCACAGGTTGCGCATCATCATCCGGATCGCCCCCTTGCTGGCGCAGTACGAGGTGTATTCGGGGAAGGGGATGTCCTCGTGCACCGACGAGATGTAGATCAGCCGCCCGCCGCCGCCCTGCCGCACCATCTCCCTGGCCGCCGCCTGGCTCACCACGAACGAGCCGTACAGGTTCACGCCCAGCACGCGGTTCCACTCCTCGTCGGTGGTGTCCAGGAACCCCTTCTTGATCTCGATCCCCGCGTTGCACACGGCGATGTCGATCCTGCCGAACTCCTTCACGATCGCGGCGACCATCGCCTCCACCTGGTCGCGCTGCGACACGTCGGCCTCGACGGCGATGGCGTTCGCGCCGAAGCCGGCCACGGCGGCCTGCGCGGCGTCGCGGTCCTTCGGCGAGCCGGGGCGGTAGTTGACGGCCACGCGCGCGCCCTCGGCCGCGAACCGCGCCGCGATGCCCGCGCCGATCCCGCTGCTCGCGCCCGTCACGAGCGCGACTTTGTCCTTCAGACGCATGAAGATCCTCCGGTTGCCGCTAACGGCGTGCGGATGGGAGGTTTGGAGTGCGCGT
>DASSME010000312.1:0-5109 GCA_035689035.1 Longimicrobium sp.
GCGGGGGGAGGGGAGAACTGCAACAACTCGTTCGCGCAGCGACACTCCCCCGGTTTCCACACCCCCTCCCCCGCGGAGCGCGGGGAGGGGGTCGGGGGGAGGGGGCCGCCGGGGCCGCGCCGATGCCGGTCTCCGTGCGCAGCCCCATCGTTCGCCCTCCCCCACCCAGCACTCAGCACCCAGCACCCAGCACTGCCGCACCACCCTCACGTCCCCTTCACCTGCATGTTGGTGGTCACGAACATCCCGGTGCCGCCGCTGTAGCTGGGCGTCGCGTCGGGGACGGGGCCGGTGGGCGTGGGCTGCATGGCGGGGGCGACGACCTGGAACTTCGCCTGGAAGGTGCTCCCCTTCAGCAGCACGGCCTTGCCGCCGCTCTTGGTCTTGGTGGCCTTCTGGTCGCCGCCCAGCGAGTCGATGCTCAGCATCCCCACGCCGGGGATCACGTACGGCGGGCTGATGTAGGTCACCCCCGGCACCATCACCATCTTCTCGTCGCCGTCCACGCACACGGGCTTGTGGCCTACGTTGCTGCGCCCCGTCCCCGAGAGCGTGCCCGGCACCGGCACCACCGTGGCCGCGCCGAACGGCGGGTTGAACATCACCATGTCGCCGGTCACCAGGATGAAGTCCGACATCGGCTTTCGTGGGTCTGTCACGCGCCGTCGCGGGGACGGCCGGGGAAACGGGTGCGCCAGTGCGTGTGTGCGCTGGTGCGTCTTGTATCCCTGCCTGGTACGGGTGCCGGGGCGGAGAGGCGGAGCCGGTGCGGGAACGCACTCCCGCACTCGCGCACTCACGCACCCGTTCAGCCGTTCTAGTTCATGTCGATCGTGGCGCCCTTGATCGTCATCCCGCCCGAGGCTTCGAGGGTGGCGCTGGAGCTGGCCTTCACCGCCGTCTCCATGCTGTCCACGCCGAACTTCCCCGATCCGGCGTCCACCGTCACGTCGCTCTTGGACTTGATCTGCACCGCGTTGGCGTCCAGGGTGAGGGTGCCGTTGGGCGCCACCAGCTCCAGGTCCTTGTCGGACGACAGCGAGATCTTTTCGCCCTTGAAGTCGATGGTGAGCGAGAACTTCTCGTTCTTCAGGACTATGGTCTCGTCGTTCACCGTGAGCGTGTTCTCCTCGTTGCCGCTGGTGAGGATCACCTGCCCGTCCTTGTCGATCTTCACGCTGCCGCCGGCGGCCAGCTTGTGGCGCAGGTAGAACTCGTCCACCTGGTTGGGCGGCGGCCGGTCTTCGTCGTTGTACAGGCGGCCGGTGATCACCGGCGCGTTCACGTCGCCGCCCAGGAACTGCACCAGCACCAGGTCGCCCACGTTGGGGATGGCGGCCATCCCCAGGTACGGCGTCGCCACGGGCACCTTGCGCAGCTCCATCCGCTGCCCGTCGGGAAGGACGCGGCTCTTGAGCTGCACCGAGCACTGGTAGTTGTCGGTGTCGCCCTCGTCGGCGTGGGGGAAGACGGCGGTCACCACCCCCAGCTCGGTGGTCAGGATGCGCCGGGCCTCGTGCTCGGCCACCCGCTTCATCACGCCGACCACGCCCTCCATCAGGCGCGCTCCCAGGCCACGGTGGTCACGAAGCCGCCGCGCGCGTCCAGCCGGTGGCGCACCGCCACGACCTTCGCCTCGCCGTCCTGCCCGCTCACCGGGAGCTTGCTGAAGCTCACCGCGTCGCCCAGGCGGACCTTCGGGGCTCCGAGGACGCGGGCGGTGCCGCGGGCGGTGGCGGCGTGCTGCACCATCGCCCCCTTGGCCACGTCGCCCGCCAGGCTGGGGCTGCGCGCCGCCGGGTCGGCGATGCGCAGGATGCGGCCCGAGGTCTCGCCGTCGGTGCCCTTCACCTCCTGCTTGGTGAACCAGCTGCTGGCGTCGTCGCCCTGCCCCTGGCCCGACGGGCTCTCGCCGTACACCTCCACGCCGTCCCAGGCGGCGGGCCGCGCGTCGTGCTCCCACGCCAGCAGGTCGGTGCCGTAGGTGAGCGTGTGCGTGTCGCCCGGGGTGTAGGCGCGGAACTGCGCGGCGTCGTCGGTGTCGGCCCACAGGTCGAAGCCGCAGCGCGTGGCCAGCCCCCGCAGGTGGCTCCAGGCGCTCCGCCCTTCGTCGATCGCGAACGCGGGGAGCTTGATCCCGGCCTCCACCTTCCCCTCGGCGACGGCGAGCTTGCCCAGGACGTCGCTGACGATCCCGCCGGCGGTCTCCTGCTCGTACAGCCCGTTGATGCGCGCCGCCGCCAGCGCCGCGAACGACCCCACCGCCTCCACCTCGATCCGCCCGAAGCCGTGGGCGATGGAGGCGACCACCCCGGTGAACACCGTCTCCAGCGCGTCGTCGTAGCCCAGCTCGACCACCACGGGGTCGCCCGCGGCCGCGGCGGTCTCGGCCAGCCCGTGCAGCGCCAGCCGGCAGGCGTTCACCGGCACCGCGAACGCCGCGTCGGTGCGCACCGCCAGCACCGGCGCCGTCGCGTCGGAGCTGGCGTAGCTGTCGCTGCCGAGGGTCACGGAATAAGCGATCGCGAGCACGTTGGCTTCGTCGTGTGGGGGACGGGCATTCGGGTGGCGGCTGCGTCAGTCAACGGGTGCGTGAGTGCGTGAACGGCACGGGTGCGTGAGTGCGTTCAACGGCGTCCGGCCGAGGTGCCGGAGCGGCCGTGACGAGGGTCGCAGCGGCCGCGGCGGGGGTGCTCCGAGGCCAAACGCACTCGCGCACTCACGCACCTGTTCATCCTAGCCCGACAGCCGCGCATCCAGCGTGCCGAGCAGGTGCTCGTAGGCCACGCTCAGCCGGTCCAGGCCCTTCGACAGGTCGCCTTCCATCCCGTCGAGCTTGATGTCGAGCACGCGGAAGAGGCCGCGGATGTCGAGCGTCTCGTGCAGCTTGTCCTTCACCTTGCCGAACGCCTCGTCCAGCGGCTCCTTCAGCAGCTTGGCCGGGAGGGTGTGCAGCCGCGCCACCAGCTCCACGTACGCCTTGTCGATGCGCTCCACCGTCTCGGTGGGGTACAGCTGGCCCACCATCTCCAGCGCGTAGGGGAAGAGCGCCTGGATCCCCATCTTGAGCGCCGTGGGGAAGCTCACCTCCAGGATCACGCGGCTCATCCGGATCAGCGCGGCGTCCTTGGTGGCGGCCGACTTGCGCGCGCGCTGCGCCTGGTCCAGCTGGCGGCGCAGCGACAGGGTGCGGATCAGCCCACGCCGCGCGGCGATGTAGTCGGGGCCGGTGGCGGTCTTCAGCGCGGCCTCGTGGCGCTTCTGGTCGGCGTCGAGCTGGGCGTAGGCCGGGGTCAGGCGGTCGAGCATCGCCTCGTCGCGCAGCGCCGCGTTCAGCGTGGCCAGCACCGGGGTGGCGAAGGCGCCGGCCTGGGTGCGCACCAGCTCGCGCTCCTGGCTGGTGAGCCGGGCCTGCAGCAGCGCCGCCACGTCGTTGCCGCCGGGGGCCGAGATCGTCTTGGCCATGGCCACCAGCCCGTCGGGCCGCTCGCCCTGGCCGGTGAAGTCGCCCAGCGAGAAGGAGTTGAGCACGTAGGCGGGGTCCAGCTGGTCCACGTTCTTCTTCACCTGCTCGTAGACCGCGGTGATCACGCCGGTGATCTCGTCGCGCACCGTGCGGATCGTCTTGATCACCTCGTCCACCAGCGCGCCCACGTCCTTCTTCACCGCGTCGAGCACCACCCCCACCGCCGCGTCGATCTGCTTGGGGAGCTCGATCAGCACCTGCTTCACGAAGTCCTGGATCGCCGTCACCGCGTCGGAGAAGGGCTTGAGCGCGGTCTGCAGGTCGGTGACCAGCTTGCGCACCGGGTCGCCCAGCTGCGTCTTGAAGATCAGCGGCACCGCCTGGCGGATGCGGTCTTCGGTGAGCGCCTTGATGTCGGCCTGCGAGGCCTGGCACTTCGCCTTCACCGCGGCGAGCGCGGTGCCCAGGTCGGCCTGCGGGACGGCGGCCTCGGCGCGCAGCGCGCCCAGCAGGTCCAGCGCGGGCTGCAAGTCCATCTGCCGCAGCACGTCTTCCACCTCGGGGCGCTCCACGGTGCCGCCCGCGAGGAGCGCGGCGCGGCGCCGCTCCAGGTCGCCGATGCGCGACGCGGCGGCCTCGAGCACGCCGGCCGCGGCGGACACCTTGGTGGCGTAGCCGGTGGCGGTGGAGCGGATCTGCGCGTCCACGGCCTTGGCGGCGTCGGCCACGGCGGCCGCGGCGGCGCTGAAGTCGTAGCCGGCGAACTCGGCCGCGAGCCTCGCCTCCACGTCGTCCATCGCCCTGGTGATCCGGTTCAGGTACTCGCCGCCCAGCACCTTGCGCAGCGTGTTCCAGAACTCGGCGTCGGCCACCTCCTGGATCCCCGTCCCCTCCAGCAGCTTGTTGAGCGACGCGTTCTCGCGGATCGTCTTGAGCAGGTCCTCGAGGTACACGTCCTTGACCTGCGCCACCTGCGCGATCGCCGTGTTGGCCGCGCGCTGGATCTCGGCGGTGAGCGGCGTGGGCTCCAGCGCGTCCACCAGCTCGCGCAGCTGCCCGTAGGCGCCCTGGATGCGGTCGATCACCCGGTCGGGGTTGAGCTGCTCCAGCACTCCCTGCAGCGTGCCCAGCGCGTCTTTCACCGGCTTCAGCAGCTGGCTGGGGCGGAACTCGTCGAGCGCGCGGAAGACGGGCGCCAGGAAGGGCTGCAGCGTGTCGTCGAGCAGGGTGCCGGGGTTGAAGGCGTCGATCTTCTGCTCGACGACCAGGACGCGGTCCTTGAGCAGCGTCACCAGCTCGCGCAGCGGGGCGATGATGTCGGCGAGCGCCGCCTCGAGCTCGGGGCGCACCACCTTGTCCACCTCCACCGCCTCGATCACCTTCACGCCGATCTTGAGCGCGGTCTTCTGCGGGGTGCCCAGCTTGGCGGTGTCGATCGCCTGGATGCGCCCTTCCAGCTCGCCGGTCTTGCGGATCACCAGGTCGAACACGGCCTGCAGCGAGGCCTGGTCGATGGCGGTCTTGAGCTTCTCCACCCCCTGGCGCGCCTGGTCCAGCACCTGCTTGACCTCGGCGCGGTCCAGCAGGTCGGTGATCTGCTTGAGCAGCGCGCGGATCTTGTCCTGCAGGTCCTTCAGCCGCTG
>DASSME010000313.1:0-7015 GCA_035689035.1 Longimicrobium sp.
AGGGTGGGCCCGCCGAGCTCGGCGGGGCCCAGCGGCGTGGTGCTCCAGGCTACGCCGCCGGTGGGGCTGGTGCCCACGCGCTCGTCGTAGTCGGCGATCGCGGGGCCGTCCACCGTCCAGGCCCAGGCGGTGGGGGTGATCCCCACGGGCTGTGCGGCGATCATCACCCGCTGCCCCACGTTGTACAGGGTGCCGGTCTGCGGGGTGTCGGAGCCGTGCGTGAAGTCGATGGAGCCGCCGGCGCAGGGCACCGCGGCGGCCAGGGGCGCCGGCGCCGCCAGCCACGCGAGGGCGGCGGCCCTCTGCAGGGCGGGGCGGGCCCGGCGAATGGACGTGGTGAACATGGTCCGCTCCGGGATCGGGAAGGAAGCCCCGGGGTGGGGCGAGGGGAGGGTCAGGGGACAGGGACCAGCGCCGCGGTGAGAGGCGGCGCGGCGGTGGCGGTCACGCGCACCGAGGCGGCGCCCGCCAGCATCTGGGCGCGCACGTCGGCGCCGCGCAGCGCGAAGACGGTGGCCGCGGGCGCGGTGCTGCGGATGCGGCCGCTGAGGGTGTTGCCCACCCGGCGCGACTCGCCCGCGGGGGTCAGCAGCGACAGCCCCGCCCGCTCGGCGGGCGCCACGCGCAGGCTGTCGGCGGTCACGAAGGTGGAGCCGGTGACCTGCCCCGCGCCGACGACGGTCACCTCGAACTGCAGCTCCTCGGTTCCGTTGCCGAAATGGATCAGGTGGAAGGCGCCGGTGCCGGTGGGGCCGGCGGCGGCCAGCGGGGTGCCGACCGCGCCCTGGGCCCCGAAGCGTGCGGTGAAGTCCACGTGCGTGGCCATGAAGGGCTGCTGCAGGAGCTGCCCGCGCAGCGTGCGGCCGCCCTGCACCTCCACGTACACGCGGCGCGCGGCCAGCTCGCGCACCCGCTCGGGGGTCAGCCCGCCCGCGCTGGTCCAGGCGCCCGCCAGCGTGGCCCCGGACCGCGGGGGGCAGCGCTCCGCGCCGGCCGCGCCGCAGATCACGTGCAGCACCGCGCCGCTCCCGCCCTCGCCCGCGTTGCGCAGGGTGACGGCCGAGGCACCGCCGGGCACGCCGTCGTAGGTCAGGTCGTAGCGCAGCGTGGCGTCGCGGCCGCGCGCTTCGAGCACGAACGCGCCGGTGCCGGTGGGCGACGACGCGGTGCGCCCGCTGTCCGCCCGCAGCCGGGCGATGAACAGCGCGCCCTGGCCGTGGGCGTGCTCCAGCGGGGCGAAGCGCGCCGGCTCCTGGCCTTCGGGAGGCGCGACGGGGACGGGGGGCGCCGCCGGGCCGGACGCCGGCTGGCACGCCGCAGCGAGGACGAGGACGGGCACGATTGTTTTCACGTGCGCACCTCCGATCTGTGGGAAACCGGCTGGGGACCTGCGGAGGACGACTGGATGGGTTCGCGGCGTGAGGCCGCGGGGCGTGCAGCGTCGGGAGACCGGGAGCCGTGATCCGGACGAGCCCAGTTCCTTTCGAGCCAAATCCAACGCAACGAGCGTTCCACGCGAACAAAACGTCGCGTCGGCAACAGACAACCGATTGCAGCGTCATGGTTTGCGCGGCATGGAAGCCTCAGCGCGGCAAGGGTGGACGCGGCGCGAACGGACCATGCCAGCCTCACCCTCTGCCCCATCTCCGCCGCACGCAACGCACGCCGCATCCCACGTCCGCGGGATGGGAAAAGGTGCGCGCGCGGTCGTCGAACGAAAAAGGAGTCGCATCGCGTGCACACGAATGGAGGGAAGATGTCCACCACCACCCCGCGGCCATCGTGAAGGTCCCGCCCGCACCCGTTCAGCCGCCCGCCGGCGAGCCGGACGCAGACGGACGTGGGATCCGCGAGATCCTGGAGAAGCGCAGGCGCAGCGCCCAGCCGCTGCGCGAGGTGAACGAGCAGCTCGAGGCGCTGCGCACGGGGCTGGCCGAGCTCCGCGGCCGCGCCGCCGAGGCCGCGCCGCTGGTGCCCGGGGTGGACGCGGCCGCCCTGGACCAGGCCGCCGCCGCGGTGCAGGCGCTGCACGCCGCGCTGCGGCCGCTGGAGAAGCGCCTCACCCGCGACACGCTGAACGTGGTGGTGGTGGGGCTGGCCCGCTCGGGGAAGAGCACCCTGCTGCGCAGCCTGTCCGGGCTCGACACCTCCATCATCCCCGACTACGACACGCTCCTCCCCTGCACCGGCGCGCGCAGCGTGGTCCGCCACCGCGCCGGGCCGGGCGCCACGCGCGGCGAGCTGGTGGGCGCCCGGGTGCGCTACCACGACGAGGCCGGGCTGATGGAGCTGATCGGCAACTACTGGAGCCAGCTGGGGCTGGAGGCCGGCTACGGGCCCGCGCCCACCCGGCTCGACGCGTTCCTGAAGACGCGCCTCCCCGCCCGCTACGAGCAGGTGAAGGGCGCGGGCGACGCCAACCGCGCCCTGCACGAGCGCTACTACGAGGAGCTGAAGAAGTACCACGACCGGCTGAACGCCGACGCGGAGCTGCGCGCCAAGGTGCGGCCCGGCGAGCCGCTCACCGAGCCGATCGCCGGGCGCGACCGGGTGGCGCGCTACGTGACCCAGGTGCGCCGCGACGGCACCCAGCCCGAGAGCTGGGAGCACCTGGTGGTGGACGAGGTGGTGCTGGAGTGCGACTTCCTGAAGCACGACGTGGCCGACGTGGCGCTGATCGACCTTCCCGGGCTGGGCGAGGCCAAGCTGGGGGTGGCCGAGCGGATGGTGCGCACCCTGGCCAACGAGGCCGACGTGGCGCTGTACATCCTGTACCCCACCGACAAGGACCACCCGGACCAGACCGACTTCTTCACCGTCTACGACGTGTGCAACCGCGCCCTGGGGCGCTACATCCCGCTGCACGAGTGGGCGTTCCTGGTGCTGAACCGGGTCGCCGACTCCTCCACCGCGCGGGCGCCCAACGGCGAGCGCTGCCGCGACTACCTGGCGCACCTGAAGCCCGAGCAGCGCGCCCGCTTCGTGGACACGGTGATCTGCGACTGCAGCGGCGAGCACGACGTGCGCGAGGTGGTGCTGGCCCCCGTGCTGCGCCACCTGGCCGTGCGCATCGTGGAGCTCGACGCGCAGTTCGCCCGCCGCTTCGCCCGCGAGGCGGCCGAGGCGCACGCCACGGTGCAGCGGCTGCTGGCGCCCCACGCCGGCGGCGGCGACCCGGCCCAGGCCGTCCCCGCCGAGAGCCTGGACTTCCGCGAGCACTTCAACCAGGCCTGGAAGGAGCTGAACCGGGCGCTGAACAGCCTGGTGGAAGACCTGGACTACGCCAGCGCCACGGTCGACACGCCGTTCCAGCACGAGGTGGAGGCGGTGCTGGCCGCGTACCACCCCCCGCTCCCCGACGCGCAGGCGTTCACCCGGGCGCGCCTGGCCGAAAGCGGCGCGCCCAACCTGCGCGGCGCCTTCGCGCGCTGCGTGAACGAGCTGCGCGCCGACATGGCGCGGCACCTGATGCAGCTCGACCCCATGCTCGACCGCACGCTGCAGGGGGTGAAGGACGCGGTGGCCGAGCGCTTCCGCCGCGACGGGCGGCTGGCGGCGCTGATGGAGGGCGAGGGGGGCCCCCTGCTGTCGCTGGCCGACCGGCTCCCGCGCGACCCGCGCTACGAGGAGATCCGGGCGGCGTTCCGCAAGCTGCACGAGTTCCGCATGTCGGCGCGCGGGGTGATCGGCTTCAAGGTGCGCAAGGCGCTGCAGCGGCTGGAGCCCGACCTGCTGGCCGAGGTGGCCGGCGGGGTGACGGGGAGCGGCGAGGCGGTGGCGGCGCTCCGTGCGCTGGCCGACGGGGCGCTGCGCGAGATCCACGAGACGCTGAGCGACGAGGAGTTCCGCCGCCCCAACGAGTGCGCCTACGCCATCGCCGCCGACGTGCGCGACGCCGTGCTGGCCGGACCCGACGCCGCCGACCGCTGGGCCGCCGTGTACGAGGCCGAGCGGCTGCAGGTGTGGCCCGAGGTGTACGGCGACCTGGAGCGGCGCCGCCGGGTCCGCGCCGAATGGGGGAGCGCGGCCGGACGGACGCTGGACGCCAGCGCGCGGCTGCAGGAGGCGCTGCGCCGGCTGGGCGGCGCGCCGGCCGCCGCCGCCGCGGCGGGAGGGTGAGCGATGAGCATCACCGCGCTGGACGTCGCCGGGCTGGGCGGCGCCGGGATCGACGGAGGTGGGATCGACGGCGCCGGGACCGACGGCGACGGGACCGACGGCCCCGGCGCGCCGGGCGAGGGGCTGCGAGGGGAGCTGCTGGAGCTGGTGCGCCGCCACTTTCCGCGGGTGGACCTGGAGCACCAGGTGCACGCCCACGGCCGGGTGCTGGAGCAGGTGCTGGCGGCGCTGACCGGGCCCGGCGGCGTGCTGCCGCTGGCTGGCGAGATCCACGCCGCGGTGCGCGCGCTCCGCGACGAAGGGGTGGCCCCCGCCGCGTCCCCCGGCGTGCCGCGCGGCGAAGCGGACGACGCGCTGCTGGTGCGGCGCACGCTGGTCGCCGAGCTGGACGAGAAGCGCCAGACGCTCTGGCGGCAGGACGAGCGCCTGCGCGCCATCGGCCGCGCCCTGGCCGAGGGGCTGCAGGGGATCGAGGAGGCCGCCGCCCGCGCCGCGCCCCGCGTGGCCGAGGCGCTGCGCGACCAGCTCGCCTTCCTGGTGGACCGCTTCTCGGCGCCCGAAGTGGGCCTGCGCGCCATCGACCCCGACCCCGCGGCGCCGGCCGGGCACGACGCGGGCGGGGACGCGGACGAGACGGTGCTGGCGCGCGGATACCGCTGGACGCTCGAAGCGGCGCGCGAGGTGGTGGTCACCCCCGCGCGCGTGCGCCGGGCCGCGGCCGACGCCGGAGGGGGATCGCCATGAAAGCCATCGGCATCGATTTCGGCACCAGCACCTCGCTGGTGGCGGTGTACGAGCATGGGATGCCGCACCCGCAGCCCGACCCGCGCAGCGAGGATCCCCGGCTTCCCTACACCCCGTCGCTGGTGGGCGTGGCGCCGGGCGAGGGTGGCGAGCGGCTGGCCGTGGGGTGGGACGCGTACCCCCTGCTGGAGCACCCGCAGACGGTGCGCGAGGTCAAGCTGCTGCTGGGCGACGCCGGCGCCACGCGCCCCACCCTCTTCGGCGAGCCGTACCTCCCCGAGGAGGTGGCGGCCGTGGTGCTGCGCCACCTGTGCGAGAACGCGGGCCGCAAGCTGGGCGAGCCGGTGCGCGACGTGGTGCTCTCCATCCCCGCGGCGTTCGGCGGCGCGGCGCGCGAGGCGCTGCTGGCGGCCGCCCGCATCGCGGGGCTGAACCCGCTGCGCCTGGTGAACGAGCCTACCGCCGCCGCGCTCGCCTACGCGCAGGACCGCCCCGGCACCGACGAGCGGGTGCTGGTGTTCGACTTCGGCGGCGGCACGCTGGACGTGACGCTGCTGGAGAAGGCGGGGCCGCGGCTGCGGGTGCTGGCCACCGGCGGCGACCGCGCGCTGGGCGGGCGCGATTTCGACGCGGTGCTGCGCGAGCTGCTGCGCGAACGCCTGCGCGAGGCGCACCCCGACGGGCTGGATCCGGACCCGGGGCTGGACGCCGTGCTGCGGGTGCAGGCCGAGCGCGCCAAGTGGAGCCTGTCGAACCAGAAGACGGACGACGCCACCTATCCGGTGGCGCTCGGCTACGTGGGGATGCGCTCGGGCGCGCCGGTGGGGCTGCGCACCACCCTCGCCCAGCGCGACCTGGCCGAGCGCGCGGCGCCGCTGCTGGAGCGCGCCCGGGCGTGCCTGCTGCGCGTGCTGGACGAACACCATACCCCGCCCGAGGCGGTGGACACCGTGCTGCTGGTGGGCGGAACCACGGCGGTGCCCGCGGTGGCGCGGCTGCTGGAAGCGATTTTCCCAGGCCGCTGCCACGCCTTCAACCCGCTCACCGCGGTGGCCGAGGGCGCCGCGACCCTGGCCGCGCAGGAGCTGGGGCTGGTGCCCCAGGCGCGGCGGGTGGAGGTGTGCGACGTGACGGGGATGGGGCTGGGGCTGCGCTCCGAGGACGGCGGCACCCCCTGGTACCGGATGCTGGTGCGCCCCAACGAGCCGATCCCGCTGGAGCGGCCGCGCGTGCTGGACCTGCAGCTCAAGGCCGCCGCGCAGGCGGCGTTCGAGCTGGTGCTGTACGAGACCTCCGACACCGCCGACGCGCCGTACGACCCCGCGCGCCACCACGAGCTGACGCGGGCGCGCTCCGAGGGCGAGATCCCCGCCTCGGCCACGGGCTCGCCGCATCGGGTGCGCGCCGAGCTCGGCTACGACGACAGCGCCGTGATCACCGTGGCCGCGCGCGTGGAGACGGGTGACGAGCTGCGGATGCGGAAGGAGCTGACCAAGACCACGCAGGAGATCGAGCGCTCGGTGGGGCGCGTGGCCGCGCTGTGCGGCCGCAACGGACACGCCGCGGCGCCCGCCGCCGCGCTCCCTCCGGCCGCGCCCGTCCCCGTGCCCGCCGAGGTCTCTCCGTGCGAGGAGCTGCTGGAGCGGCTGTACCTGCTGCGCGCGGCGGACCACACGCGGACGGTGCTGGTCTCGGACACGCTCCTGCGGCGGCGCGTGGACGACCTGCTCACCACCGCCCGCGCCCTGTGCGACAACGGCACCGACGCCCAGAAGCGCGCGCTCTGCCTGGACCTGGAGCGGATGATCGCCGAGCTGGAGCAGCTCCCCGCCCCCGCGCCCGCGTGACACGGGCCCCGTGGACGAAGCACGAATCAACCTCGTACCAGGTCCACGAGTTCCATCGCCGCACGAACGCTGCTGAAAAGAGGTCACACGGAGCAGCGGAGTTCAACGGAGCAGCGGAGAACTGCGGATTCAGCCGCTCATCCGCTGTCCGGCTCTTGCGGCGAATCTCGTTTCGATTGGAGACCAGGATCACGCCGGCGAAGCGTGACCAGCGCCCCACCCGCCGTTCACCCTGCGCGGTGAAGCACGCGGTCCACGTGGCGGGCAAGCTCGAGGAATACCTGTTCCTGTTTGCCCCGGGGAAG
>DASSME010000314.1:0-7654 GCA_035689035.1 Longimicrobium sp.
GAGCCGAGCGTGACGGGGTCGCCCAGCGCGTCCCCGCGCAGCCACATCCGCGGCGCGCCGGCGGGCGACGGCTCCACCCCGCCCCGGACGCGCGGGGTGCCGATCAGCCACCCCATCCGCTGCAGCGCCGTGCCGGGCCGCAGCGTGGCCTCGAGCGAAAGCCCGCGCTTGAGGGTGCCGGTCAGCGTGGCGCCCGCCGGCTGCCGGCCCAGCTGCTGCTCGAAGTCGTCCGGGAGCGCGTGGGGCCCGCGCGAGTCCAGCGTCAGCACGGGGCTCTCCCACGCGAACGCGCCCACCAGCGAGCCGCCCAGCCCGGTGAAGCTCTGCGCCGGCGTCCACCCGAACGGGAGCGCGGAGAGGCGCAGCGAGAGGTACGCCGCGCCGCCCTCGACCCCGATCTCCACCCGGGCGGAAAGGTCGCTGAGCGCGAGGATCGGTTCCATGGTCCGCCCGGTGACGCGCACGGCGCCGTCCGGCCCGTCCTCGATCCGCGCCGCGCCGCCCAGCCGCAGGCCGGTGGGGAAGAAGGCGCGGAACAGCGCGCGCACCGCGGAGCCGTCGATCCGCTCGGGCGGCAGGGTGAAGGTGCCGCCGGAGAGCGATTCGCCGGCGATCGCCTGGATCTGCGTGATGTCCATGGTTCGGCGCCGGGTTCAGGGGAGGGTGAAGTCCATGACCACCGGCAGGTGGTCGCTGATCAGCGCGGCGCCGGTGAGCGCCGCGAGCGTCGACACCGCCTCGCCCGACCCGGTCATCAGCTGCCCCACCACGTCGTTCCCGGGCAGGTCGTAGTCGCTCCACTCCAGGTCTTTCTTCCCCAGGTCGGCGTAGTACTCCACCGAGTCCTCCAGCTGGAGCGGGTCCCTGGGGTCCTTGAACTGCCGAGGGACGTCCACCACCCACGCGTCCACCACGGTCACGGCGGCGTTGACGAAGAAGTTGTCGTAGCACTTCCGGGCGAGCGCCTCGGTGCTCTTCACCTCGCGCTTCTGCAGCTTGCCGGGCTTCATCAGGTGCGTCTTGCGGGTGATCACCGCCTTCAAGCCCAGCGACAGCGTCGACCTGGCGTCGTGCAGCAGCCCGCCGTAGTAGAACCTCCTGCGCTTCTTCGAGCTCGTGGGCGCCGCGTTGTTGTTATTGTTGTCGGACTCGTACGAGCCCTCCCAGTCCGAGTCGTCGTCGCTGTCGCTGTCGTACTCGGTCCGCGAGCCGCCCGGGTCCTTCCAGGCCAGGCGGCCGGGGTAGTCGGCCGGGTCGAAGTCGACGTTGAAGTCACCCGTCACGATCAGCTGGCTCAGCTTCTGGTTCGCCTGTCCGTCGATGGTGGGGCGCGCGGGCGTCGAGTTGGCCACGCAGATGTCGTTCACCACGTCGAAGGTGGCCAGCAGGTTCATCTGCCGCTCGGCCTGCGCCTGGTTGGCCGCGAAGTGCCCGGCGAGGATGGGAAGGTAGCGGTCCTGCGCGCCGGCCACGTTGAACAGGCCGAACACGGGGAGCCGCGCCCCGGTCCAGCGGCCCGAGCGCTGCTGGCCCTGCTTCACCAGGTTGGGCCGGATCAGCGGCATCACGCAGAACCCCGGGCCGCCGAAGGTGACGAACGCCTGGTTGCGCACCAGCGAGGCGTTGTCGGCGTTGAGCACCGTGATGTTGGCCGTGATCGGCATCGGCCGCACCACGCGCGCGTCGCGGATGAAGAAGCCGTAGAACTCCACGCCCGTGTTGGGCGAGATGGCGTAGGTGTCCCACGCCGCCCGGCCCTGCGGAAAGGCGTTCTGGGCATTGTTGTTGTTATTGTTGTTCTGCTGCCGATTGTTGTTGTTGTTGTTCTGTTGAGCGTTGTTGTTCTGCGCGCGGGCCGCCTCGGCCTGCTGCAGCTCGGCCTGCAGCACGGCGCCGATCGCCTCGGCGGTCGCTTCCTTTCGGGTGTTGATCTCCAGCGCCACGAAGATGTCGGGCTGCTCGCGCACCACCACCTTGGCGATGGCGGACATGATGTCGCCGTGCTCGAGCTTGGTGGGGCCCAGGTTGCGGATGTTCCACGTCATGATGCGTAGCTGCGGCATCGGCGGGTCCTCGGCGTGGGAAAGACGATGGGGAGGGCGGGGGAGGCGCGGTCGCGCTTCGTGCAACGATGTGGCGGGAGCCGCGAGGCCGCCAGACGTTTGTTGCGCCATTTCACGTCTGCCACGCGGCGCAATCGCGTGCTGCGAATCGCCTTACACCGGGTCCGCGGCGCGCGGGGAACCTTGCGGCCGTTTCTGCTGGCCCTGATGGCACTGCGTGAGGCAAAGCGGTTCGCGGATCAAGGCTCCGCCGCCGGCACCTTCTCGTCCACCACCTCGCGAACGACGTCGCCGCCGAAGCCGCGGCGGGCCAGGAAGGCGTGCAGCCGGCGGCGGGCGCGCTCCGGCTCCTCGCCGGGGCGGGGCTTCCAGCGCGCGGCGGCGGCGCGGGCCAGGTCCAGCTCCGACGCATCCTCGCGCGCCATCACCTGCTCGATGGCGTCGCGCGCCGTCTCCTCGTCCACGCCCTTCGCGCGCAGCTCCTGCGCCAGGCGCCGCCGGCCGTGCGGGCGCAGGCGGACGCGGTCGCGCACGAAGCTCTCGGCGAATTGGGCGTCGTCCACCATCCCCAGCGCCTCCATCCGCTCCACGGCCGAGTCCGCCATCTCGGGCTCGAACCCCTTCCGCTTCAGCCGACGCTTGAGCTCGGCCGACGAGCGCGCGCGGTGGGACAGGAGCGAGAGCGCCGCGTCGCGCGCCTTCCACCCGTGGTCCGTCGCCTCCAGCGCCTCCAGCCGCGCCGCGTCGATCTCGTCCCCCACGTGCAGGTGCTCGGTGACGACCATCTCGGCGGCCAGCGCCAGGCGGAACTCGCCGTCCACGTGCACGTTCACGCGGTCGGCGCGCAGCTGCTGCGGCTGGATGGCGGTAATCTTCATCGGTCGGTGGCGGAGCGGCGGTGAATCATCTCCACAAGCTACCGCCCCCCGCCGCCCCACGGGAGCGCGCGCCGCGAAGGCGCCACCGCGGGAACGTCACGGCCCGCGCGTGTCGGTCGTTCTCGGGGTGATAGCCACCCGATCCCCCTCTTACCGAAGCACCGAAGATGAATCCCGACCTGTCGAAGCTGCCGATGTGCGATCAGGACTGGGAGACGATGGAAAAGCTCCCCGACGGGCGGCGGCTTTGCGCGCGCTGCCACCACCCGGTCACCGACTTCCGCGGGATGAGCAAGTACGAGATCACGCTGCTCCACGCGATGAGCGAGGAACGCGTGTGCGGCGTCTACTCGCCCGAGCACCTGGCTCCAGTCGCGCCGCCGCAGCCGGGCCGGTTCCGCTCGGGCCTGGTCACCCTTACGCTGGGCGCCTCGCTCCTGGCCGCCCGCGCCGACGCACAGTCCGCCCAGCCGCCCGCCACCGAGCAGGCCCAGCTCCCGCGCGACGCATCGCCCGCGAAGTCGGACGAGCAGGCGCCGGCCCCCGCGCCCGCGGCCGCGCAGACCGACACGCTCGTGATCCGCGGTACGGTGCGCGACGCGGCGTCGGGCGCAGGGGTTTCGCAAGCGATGGTGGGCATCGTCGAGCGCGGCGGAATCCGCCGGAGTGCGGTCACCGATGCGGCCGGCGGCTACACCCTGCGCCTGCCGGATCCCGGCGATGGCGAGGTTTTGCTTCATTTCGCCCGGATCGGGTACCAGACGATTACCGTGCGCGTCCGTGGTAACCGGCACGAGGTCCATCACGACGTGAGGATGTCGTCTTCGGTAGTCGGATTGATGGGCATCGTCGTGCGGACGCCCGGGCAGGAGCACGCGGAGGAGCTCCGCAGGGTGGGCTACTCCGTCTCGCGGATCGAGGGCTCGCGCTGAGCGATCACCCGCATGGTCCCGCGCAGCGTCACCTCCCCCGCACGGCCGCCCGTGGTTCGCTTCCGCTCCGCCGTCGTCGCGGCCTCGCTGGGCGCATCGCTTCTGGCCGCGTGCGTTCCCGCGCAAAGGATGGTGCCTCGCTCGGCCGCGCTCCCGCACGCGTCGCATGTGCGGGATACGCTGGTAATTCACGGTACCGTGCGCGACAGGAAAACGGGCGAGCCGCTGCCGGACGCATCAGTGAGCGTCGGCTACTTCTTGAGCACGGTGACCGACTCGGCGGGTGGCTACACCCTTCACGTGCCGGCCGCCGGCCGGCGGAAGATCTCCATTCGCTTCCTGGAGTTCGGATACCAGGGGGTCACCCGCACCGTGCGGACTGGGCGCAGACCGGATGCGGGCGAGCTGTCGGCCCGGTTGACGGCCATGACTCCGCAAGAGCTCGACAAACAGCTGCGGATCTGCGACCCGGGTGTCCTCGTTCCATCCCGAAGTGTGGGCTACTCATTCACGCTGATCGTGGTCAGCGTCGAGCCGGCGTCGTGTTCTGAATAACCCGAAGCGGTTCGGATCCAATCGTTGGGCGCGAGACCACTTGGCCGGCGCGGGATGAGGATGCGCGCGCAGGGTTGTCAGCACGGGCGCGGGGGGGTATCGTTGCGCCTTCCAGCGAATCGACCCGCACCGCCGGCGCGCATTGCCCCCAGCCACCGCCGCCGCCCCGCTCGACGTGACCGCGCTGCGCCAGCGCGAGTTCCCCGCGCTGGACGGCCGCCGCCCGTACCTGAACGCCGCGTCGCTGGGCGCTCTCCCCGAGCGCGCGCGCCGCGCCGTGGACGCGCACAACGCCCGCCGCTCCGCCGTGCACCTCATGCGCGGCGCCGACTTCGAGCCCGTGCTGGAGCGCGCCCGGGCCGCCGCCGCCCGCCTGGTCAACGCGAGCGCCGACGAGATCGCGCTCCTTCCCAACACCAGCCACGGCCTGAACCTGGCCGCCCAGTGCCTGCCGGTGGAGGAGGGGCGCCGCATCCTGGTCAGCAACCTGGAGTTCCCCGCCAACGTCTACCCGTGGGTGGCGCAGGCGCAGCAGGGCCGCGCCCGCGTCGACGTCGTCCCCACCGGCGCGCTGGGCCGGCCGGACGAGGACCGCCTGCTGGCCGAGATCGAGCGGGGTGACGTGGGCGTCTTCGCCCTCTCCGCCGTCCAGTTCGCCACCGGCTGGGCGGCGGACCTGGTGAAGCTGGGCGAGGCGTGCCGGCGCCACCGCACCTGGTTCGTGGTCGACGCCATCCAGGCGCTGGGGTGCGTGCCGCTGGACGTGCGCGCCGCGGGGATCGACGTGCTGGCGTGCGGCGGGCACAAGTGGCTGTGCGGGCCGACGGGGACCGGCTTCGCGTACCTGCGCCGCGAGCTGGTGGAGCGCATCGAACCCGCCACCGTGGGGTGGACGGCGATGGCCGCCAGCGCCGACTACGCCGACTGCTGCCGCTACCGCTGGGATTTCGTGGAGGGCGCCCGCCGCTTCGAGGTGGCCACGCAGCCGTTCCAGGACTACGCGGGCTTCGCCGAAGCGGTGGAGCTGCTGCTGGAGACCGGGCCCGAGCGCATCCACGCCCACGTCGTCGCCCTGCTGGATCCGCTGGCCGCCTGGCTGGCGGCGCGGGAGGATGCGACCATCGTCACGGACCTGGCGCCCGCGCGGCGCTCCGGGATCTTCAGCTTCCGCGTCGGCGGCGACGTGCAGCGGGTGTACGCCGCGCTGCACCGCGCGGGCGTCGGCTGCGTGCCGCGCGAGGGGGCGATCCGCCTGTCGCCGCACCTGTACAACACGAACGACGAGGTGATGCGGGTGATCGAGGTGCTGGAGGGGACCGCGTGGTGACGGCCAGCCGGCGGCACGCGGCCGACCAGGTGGCCGCGCTGGTGGAGGCGGTGCGCGCCGAGTACGCGCCCGACCCGCGCACCGCCGTGTTCGAGGTGACGGTGGAGGTGCGCGGCGACGCGGTGGCGCTGGTGGGCGCCACCAGCGAGCACGACGCGGCGGTGGCGCTTTCGGCGCGGCTGGCGGACCTGTCCGGCTGGTCCGCCGTGCAGGACGAGGTGCAGCGCCTGCCCGAGGCCTCGCCCGACGAGATGGTGCACGCGGTGGTGACCAGCGCCGTGGCGCCGATGCTGGCCGATGCGCGCGTGGCCACCACCCAGGTCTCGCAGGCGGTGCTGGGCGGGCGCGCGGCGGTGCTGCGGGCCAGGGGCCGCTGGCTGCAGTGCCGCACCGGCGACGGCTACATCGGGTGGATCCACGCCGGCTACGTGGCGCTGGTGGACGAATCGGCCGCGCGGACGTGGGAGACGGGGGTCGAGGGCGAGCCCTGGATCTCGCTGGGCGCCGAGGTGCTGGACCACGACGGCGACGTGATGATGCGCCTTCCCTGGGGTGCCCGCGTGATCCGGGAGGGCGCCGACGTGGTGCGCCTTCCCGACGGCCGCTCCGGCCGCCCGAACGGCGAGCTGCTTCCCGCCGCGCTGCGCCCCGTCGCCTTCCCGGCCGACGGCGCGGCGGCGGCCGAAACGGGGCGGCGCTGGCTGGGTGCGCCGTACCTGTGGGGCGGCGTCACCCTGGGCGGGGTGGACTGCTCGGGCTTCGTGCAGGCGGTCTGGAAGCTCCACGGCCGCACCATCCCGCGCGACAGCGACCAGCAGTCGCGCTTCGGCGAGCCGGTGGACCCCGGCGACGAGTTCCAGAACCTGCAGCCCGGCGACCTCTGCTTCTTCGCCGAAGAGCCGGGCCGCGTCACCCACGTGGTGATGAGCACCGGCGGGCCCAACATCATCCACGCCTCGCTCGGCAACGGCGGCGTCGCCCGCAACGACCTGATGGGACGCAGGAGCTACGAGAAGGAGCTCCGCCGCCTGTTCCACAACGCCCGCCGCGTCGTGTAGGTTCGGAAGGCACGGGTGCGTGAGTGCGTGAGTGCGTGAGCGCGTGAGTGCGTGAGTGCGTTCAACACTCGTCTCACACGCCGGAAGTCATCGAAGTTGCCCTTCTCCCCGCCCCCCGCGGAGCGCGGGGGAAGGGCCGGGGGAGGGGGGCCGCCGCGGCCGCACCGAGCCTCGTCCCAACGCACCGAATCACGTGCGCCGATCCCATCCATGACCGACACATCACCCAGCGAAACGCATGATCGCCCGCTCTCCGGCGTGGTGGCGCTGGTGGCGGGAGCCACGCGCGGGGCGGGGCGCGGCATCGCGGTGGAGCTCGGCGCCGCGGGCGCGACGGTCTACGTCACCGGCCGCAGCACGCGCGAGCGCCGCTCCGAGTACGACCGTCCCGAGACGATCGAAGATACGGCCGACCTCGTCTCGGCGGCCGGCGGCGTGGGCATCGCGGTCCCCACCGACCACCTGGTGCCGGCGCAGGTGGAGGCGCTGGTCGGCCGCATCGGGCGCGAGCAGGGGCGGCTGGACGTGCTGGTGAACGACATCTGGGGCGGCGAGAAGCTGTTCGAGTGGGACACGCCCGTCTGGAAGCACTCGCTCGACAACGGCCTGCGCATGCTGCGGCTGGCGATCGACACGCACCTGATCACCAGCCACTACGCGCTCCCGCTGCTGGTCGCGCGCCCCGGCGGGCTGGTGGTGGAGATGACGGACGGCACCGCCGAGTACAACGACGCCCACTACCGCGGCACCGTCTTCTACGACGTGGTGAAGACGTCGATCACGCGCCTGGCCTGGGGCCTGTCGCACGAGCTGGCGCCGCACGGCTGCACCGCCGTCTCGC
>DASSME010000315.1:0-11856 GCA_035689035.1 Longimicrobium sp.
GAGGCCCACGTGGCGCAGGTACGCGCCCGAGGCGAAGTCCGGCTCCGCGTCGCGCGGGTGCGGGACGGGGGCGCGGCTGAAGTAGAGCGCGCGGCCGTCGTCGCCGCGCACCACCTTCACCACCGCCGCCTCGCGCCACTCGCCGGCGCTCTCGACCGGGGTGGCCACCGTCCCCACCTCCCACCCGCCGTCGCGGACGAGAAGAACCGCGGCCTCCAGGTGGTCGCGGCGCACGAAGGGCTCGTCGCCCTGCACGTTCACGATCACGCGAAAGCCGCGGTATTCCGGCCGCCGCGCCACCTCGGCCACCCGGTCGGTGCCCGAGGGATGGTCGTCCCGCGTCATCGCCACCACCGCGCCGAACCCGCGCGCCACCTCGGCCACCTCGTCCGCGTCGGTGGCGACCACCAGCGCGTCGAAGACACCGGACGCGACGGCGCGGCGCCAGACCCATTCGATCAGGGGTCTGCCGGCGATCGGGTGCAGCGGTTTGCGGCTGAGTCGGGCGGAGCCGAGGCGGGCCGGGATCACCCCGAGGACCTGGGCGGTCATCGGGTCCCCTGCCCCATACGGGGGAAATGGACGCGGGAGGCGGCTGCAATAATCACGCCATGCAACCTAACTCGCCGCCCTCCGAAAGTCAAAGCGTGCGAGTGCAAGGATCATCGCACCTTAATCCCCGCTACGAAAGGGGGCGAGACCGGTGGATGCGAGCCGGTCCGGCGGCGGTGCCGAAGCTGGACGCTCGCGGCACCACCCGCAGATGGACGAAGCGGCTGCAAACCCGCGGTTCTCCGCTGCTCCGCTCGTCTCCGCTCCTCCGTGTGCCCCCTTTTCGCGGAACCCGTGCGGCCGCCGATCTCCCGGCCCTGGGCGAACGGCGGCGCGGGAGGCCGTGGGGCCGAATGGAATGGATCGCGGGCGCGCGTTGTCTTGAGTGCGTGGTAACCGGGGATGACACCGCGAAAGGCACCGAGCGAGTGGGGCCGGAGCAGCGGCAAAACCGGACGAAATCCGCTCGGCCGCGTAGCAGTGCGTCAACCGGTCGCAAAATGGCGAAAGCGAAGCGGTCCATGCGAATGGACACGCGTGTGGCCCACGCGGCCCCCCGCCGTTCGGCACGCCGGCGGTAGCAGATTCGGCCCAAACCGTTGTAAAACCGCGCCTGACGCAGTATCATTGTCGTCGCACAGCGCCATTCGTCGGAGTTCCCCTTGCTCCACGTCTCCAACCGGAAGCTCGTCCGCGGGTCGGACGCCTTCACGGCTGTCACGCTCGTTCCAACTCCGGGCCCCACTCGAATGAAGACCGTACTCCGCACCGCCCTGGGCGGTGCCGCGCTGGTACTGGCGTCCGCCGCCACCGCTCACGCGCAGGCCGACTCGGTGTTCGCCGTCAGCGTGAGCGGCACCAACCTGCTGCGGTTGAACAACGACGCCTCGTTCGTGGTGCGCGGCACCGGCGGCTCGGGGCAGCTTCCCGCCACCGGCGCCGGCGTGCGCATGATGTGGTTCCCGAAGGTGTGGGCGTTCCGGGCCGGCAAGGTCGAGAGCTTCGGCGCCACCTACTGGGACCTGTCCAGCATCGGCTCCGGCTCGGCCGCCTTCGGCGAGAACACGCGCGCCAGCGGCGCCAACTCGTTCGCCGCCAACCTGACCACCACCGCCAGCGGCACCGAGAGCGTGGCGCTGGGCAACAGCGGCACCGCCAGCGGCGACCGCTCCTTCGCCTTCAACGGCACCGCCAGCGGCGTGGGGGCGGTGGCCATCGGCAGCGGCGCGCAGGCCACCAACGACGACGCGCTGGCCATGGGCCCCAGCTCCATCGCGGGCGGGCTCGCCGCCATCACCCTGGGCCCCAGCATCGCCAACGGCAACTTCGGCGTGGCGATCGGGCTGCAGAACAGCGCCAGCGGCCAGTTCTCGGTGGCGATCGGCAAGAACGCGCGCACCGCCAACCGCCAGGGCTCCATCGTGCTGGGCGACGGCTGCGCCGGCTTCTCGAGCGACTCGGTGTATCCCACCGCCAACAACCAGTTCGTGGCCCGCGGCTGCGGCGGAATCAAGCTCTACACGTCGCAGAACCTCTCGTCGGGGGTGGAGGTGGCGGCGGGCGGCGGCAGCTGGAGCAGCATCTCGGACCGCAACCGCAAGGAGAACTTCCTGGCGGTGGACGGGGAAGACCTGCTGGCCCGGCTGCGCTCCGTTCCCGTGAGCACCTGGAACTACAAGACGCAGGACCGCTCCATCCGCCACCTGGGCCCCATGGCGCAGGACCTGTACGCCGCGTTCGGCCTGGGCGAGAGCGACCGGCTGATCAACACGGTCGACATCGACGGCGTGAACCTGGCCGGCGTGCAGGCGGTGGCCGCCCGCACCGACGCGCTGCGCCAGCAGGTGCAGACGCTGAGCGGCGAGAACGCCGCGCTGCGCGCCCGCGTGTCGGAGCTGGAAGCCCGCCTGCAGCGCATCGAAGCCGCGCTCCAAGCCGCCGCGCCAGCCGCGCCGAAGTAAAATCCGCGGGCGCGGGCGGGGCCGACCACGGCCCGCCCGCGTCCGTTCGGCCGGACCCGTTGCATCCGTTGGAACCGCCGCACCGCGCGTGCGCTTCGCGATCCCCTGCCCCACCTGGACCATCGCCATGACCGCGATTCGAACTTTTTCGCCGCTCCCGAAGCGCGCGTGGCTGGCCGCCGCGCTCCCGCTGCTGGCGGCGTGCGCGGACCGCAGCATCACCCTCCCCGCCACGCCGCCCGCGGCTCCCGCGCCGCTGGCCGCGGCGGAGTGCACCGTGACCGTGGCCGACGCCAGCATGGTGTGCACCGACGCGCGCCGGCCGTCGCCCCCGGGCGTGCGCGCCGACAAGATCCTGGGCGGCCAGGACGTGTACGTGCGCCTCACCAGCACCTCGGGCGTCTACGACTCGGGCACGCAGATCCTGAGCTCCAACGTCACCGTGCAGAACCTGCTGCGGCAGACCATGGGCGTGGACAGCACCAGCGCCGTGCTGGGGGTCCGGGTCTTCTTCCAGCAGCAGCCCGTGCGCATCTCCGGTACCGGCAACGTGTCGGTGTACAACAACGGCGACGGGCTGGAGACCTTCACCGCCGGCAACCAGCCGTACTACCTGTACAACCAGGCGATCACGCCGTACCAGATCTCGAGCGCGCGCACCTGGCAGTTCAGCGTGGACCCGGGGGTCACCGTCTTCCGCTTCACCGTGTACGTGTCGGCGCCGCTGGCCGACTACAGCGGCACCCTGCTGGACCACGTGTGGGAGGGCGACGTCAGCACCGACTGGCAGACCTCGGGCAACTGGAACCTGAACTCGGTGCCCGATTCGGGGAGCACGGTGTCGGTTCCCGCCGACTCGCTGCTGGCCAGCCACACCATGCCGGTGCTCTCGGCCGACGGGGCGCTCACCAACCTGCGCGTGGGCTACGCCAGCACGCTGAACCTGAACTCCCACACCCTGGTGGCGTGGGGGAACGTGGACGCGGTGGGCGCCATCAGCGGCGGCACGCTCTGGAGCCGCGGCAGTGGCGCCCTGCTGGGCGGCAAGCTGAGCGCGGTGCAGGTGAGCGGCAGCGCCTCGCTGCAGAAGGCCACCGTCACCAGCGGCGCGGTATCGGTCACCGGCTCTCTGGCCGTGAAGGACCAGGCTCTCTCGATCCAGGTTCCCTGACCCCTTCATCCGGACTGCGACGACCATGAACCGCAAGCTCTCGCTCTCGCTTTCGCTTTCGCTTTCCGCCGCCGCGCTGGCGGTGATGGCCGCGCTGCCGCTGGCGGCGCAGACGCCCGACTCCGCCTTCGCCGTGAGCAAGGCCGGCGTGAGCCTGTTCCGCGTGAACGTGGACGCGGGGGTCAGGGCGGGCGGCACCTTCGACGGCGATGCCTTCGGCACCGGCGTCCCGCAGGAGGGCGCCGGCACGCGGATGATGTGGTACCCGCGCAAGGCGGCGTTCCGCGCCGGCTACGTGAACGGCACCCAGTGGGACGCGGCCAACATCGGCGCGTACTCGGTGGCGCTGGGGATCAACGTGCGGGCCAGCGGCGACAGCTCGGTGGCGCTCGGCGCGTCGGCCACGGCGGCGCAGGCGGGCTCCTTCGCCGCGGGCGTGCACGTGACCGCGTCCGGCGCCGCCTCGGTCGCCATGGGCTACGCCGCGCACACCAACGCGCGCCAGGGCTCCTTCGTCTTCGGTGACCGCTCCACGGTGGACACCATCCGGGCGGGGGTGAACCACTCGGCCAACTGGCGGGTGAGCGGCGGCTTCCGGATCTTCAACAGCAGCAATCTCAGCACGGGCGTGATCGTGCTGCCGGCCACGGCCGGGGGCAGCAACAACTACACGTGGTCGGGGTGCGGCGACCACCTGGGGGGAACCGTCTTCATCAGCACCAGCACGTGCGCCACGCTCACGAACGGCGGCGCGTGGACCAATTCGTCGGACGTGAACCGCAAGCACCTGTTCGAGGACGTGAGCGGCGAGGCCGTGCTGTCTCGCCTGCGCACCGTTCCGATCCGGAGTTGGAGCTACAAGGCCGAGAACTCGTCGATCCGCCACCTTGGCCCCACCGCGCAGGACTTCCGCGCCGCCTTCGGGCTGGGGGCGAACGAGACCTCGATCACCACCGTGGACGCAGACGGCGTGGCGCTGGCGGGCGTGAAGGCGCTGGACGCACGAACGCTGGTGCACGCGCGCACGCTGGACGAGCAGGGGCGCGCCCTGGCGGCGCAGCAGCGCACCATCGAGGCGCAGGGCCGCGAGATCGCCGACCTGCGCGCCCGGCTGGAGCGCATCGAGGCCGCGCTGGCGGCGCAGAAGCCGTGACGCGCCGCCCCGGCGGCGCCTGATCGACACGAAGCCCCGCGGCCGGCCACCGGCGCGGGGCTTCGTGCATTCACGCGCAGCCCGGCGGTGCGCGATGGAATGGATCGGGCGGGCGCGGTGTCTATCCTCCCGCCGGCCCCTCTCGCGCACGCCGCCGCCCGCGCGGCGCCGCCCGCCGGAACATCCCCCCGACCGCACCCCGCCCACCCTCCGCCGGATCGTCCGCCCTCTCCGGACCGGGGTCCGCGCCAACGGACCTCCCCCCGCTTCCCGGACCGCTGCTTTTGAGCCGCATCCGTATCGATCTACCGTCAACATCCTGTAGTGAAGCGGTTTACGGACGTGCACGCCGCGTCCGCGTACCGGCCGCCCGGCCGGGCTCTTCACCCTCCTCCCAGGAGCGCTCCATGCAACGCCAGGCACTTCGCACCGCGCTGGCCCTTGCCGCCGCCGCGGCCCTCGTGGCCCCCGCCGCCGCGCAGAACGCCGACTCGGCCTTCGCCGTCAGCTACGGCGGCACCACGCTCTTCCGCGTCAACAACGACGCCGGCGCGTACTTCGGCGGAAGCTTCAACTCGTCGTGGAGCCTCGGCCCCGCCATCACGGGCGCGGGAACGCGCCTGCTGTGGTACCCCGAGAAGGCGGCGTTCCGCGCGGGGAGCATCAGCGGCACGCAGTGGGACGACGCCAACATCGGCCTGTACTCGGTCGCGGCCGGCCAGGACGTGCGCGCGAGCGGCGACAACTCGGTGGCGTTCGGCGTGCGCAGCACCGCGGCACAGGTATCGTCGTTCGCCGTGGGCGAGGACAACACCGCGAGCGGCGCGGCCTCGGTGGCGCTGGGGTACCACGCGCACACCAACGCGCGGCAGGGCTCGTTCGTGTTCTCCGACCGCAGCTCGGTCGACACGCTGCGCGCCGGTGTGAACCACTCGGCCAACTGGCGCGTGAGCGGCGGCTTCCGGATCTTCACCAGCAGCAACCTGTCCACCGGCGTGACCATCCAGTCCGGCTCGGTGACCAGCAACTGGGGGCAGTCGAACGCGGTGATCAGCACCAGCACCGGCGCGTACCTGAGCACCAGCGGCGTGTGGACCAACACCTCGGACGTGAACCGCAAGCACCTGTTCGCGCACGTGGACGGCGAAGACGTCCTGCGGCGGCTGCGCGGGCTGCCGATCACGAGCTGGAGTTACCGGGTTGATCCCGACGCCGTCCGCCACCTGGGCCCGACCTCGCAGGACTTCAGCGCCGCGTTCGGCCTGGGCAACGACGACAAGGTGATCGGCACCGTGGACGCCGACGGCGTGGCGCTGGCCGCCGCCAAGGCGCTGGAGGCCCGCACCACCACCCAGGCAGCCCGCATCGAGGCGCTGGAGCGCGAGAACGCCGCGCTGCGCGCGCGGCTGGAGCGGATCGAGGCCGCGCTGGCGGCCCAGGGCACCGCCCCGAAGCCGTGACCTGACGCCACGGATCGGACGCCACAAAAGCCCCGCGCCGGCAGCCGGCGCGGGGCTTCTCGTTCGGAGCTCACGCGGCCGGCCGCCGCGGCTCGCCCGGCGACGCGCGCGACCCGGGGCAGGAAATCAGCACGGCCCCGGTGGGGAGAACGCCAGCAGCCCGCCCCGATACACTTCGTGAACCTCGGCGATGGGCCGGTGGTCACGGCCGAGCACGAGGGCGCGGTGCTCGAACAGCGCGCCGGGAATGGCCAGCGGGCCCGAGCTCCTGCACGGCGGCGCGGGGTGCGAAGAACGCTCCCACCCCTCCGGCAGCGGCGACCAGAGGAGGCGGGACGCGAACGTCCGGCGATAGGGCTCCAGCGGCGCCACCACGCGCCCGAAGGGCGTGTCGCCGCTCTCCAGCGCGCGGTTCATCTCGGGCGTCAGCCGCCCGGGAAGGTACCAGTTCTCGGCCTCGGAAAGGACGTGGCCGCCGCAGCGAAGGCGCACCCGGCGGTACCGCACCACCTCGCCGGAATCCGCCTGCAGCCGCCGGCGCTGCTCCGCGCTGGGCGCGACCGGCTCCGCGGGCAGCACCTCGGCCACCACCCGCGGCTCGCGCGCCAGGGCGTGGTCCGCGCACCACTTCTCCAGCGTGGCGGTCGCGCTGCGGCTGGCCAGGATCTCGGCATTCAGGCTTTGGACGAGCGCGAGGGCCTGGGTCCTGGTCAGCAGCGCGTCGGGCCACGCGGGCGCGCGCTGGGCTTGCACGGGGGCGGCGGCCAGCACGGCGGCCGCGGCGGTCGCCAGCCATGCCCGCGAAACCAGCCGGGGCAGATCGGAAGGGAGGAGGCGCACGCGTTCGGCGGTCCGGTCGATCGGTGGAGGAACGGGAAGGGTGGGCCGCGGCTCGGCCCGTCAGGAAGAACGACGCCCCGCGCCGGGATGCCCGCGCGGGGCTTCGTCTGGATTCGGGGGCGGGTGTCGCCAGGGCGATTGAATCGCAGCAACGACTACACGAAGTCCACCTTCGCGGACTACCGGCTCGGCTGCAGCCGCGGCACCGTGGCGCGGCACCAGCCTGGAGGTCGCTTTCGACGGAGCCCCGAGCGAAGCGAGCCATGTCCCTCTCCCAGGCTGTTTTTGGGAGAGGGACAGGCTTTCAGGACGCGACGCAGTCGCGCCTGAAAGCCAGGGTGAGGGCCCGCGGCGCGGCGGCCGGAGGCTGCCCGTTCCCTCGCGTCAGAACACGCGCGGTATGGCGGCGGTCACCACCAGGCGCGCCTTGCCCAGGTCCAGCGTCGGGTCGGCGTAGAGGATGGCGGTGGCGAGGCGGAAGCCGATCCCCGCGCCCACGTTCTGCGTCCACGGCGGCGACTGGTTGCCGGTCCACGCGGCGCCGGCCACCCAGGCGGCGATGATGCTGGGCTGGCCCACGAACGGCACCATCACCGGGAGCGGCACCGCGTAGCGCGCGTCCACGAACGCCAGGTTGTCGCCACGCCAGCGCGCCACGCCGACCGTAAGAATGGTGGACGGGCCGCCCAGGATCTCGTAGCGCTGCGGCGGCGCGCTCCCCGTCACCGAGGCCACGCCGCGCAGGTACACGGTGAGCGTATGCGTGCGGAACGCGGTGGCGGTGTAGGTGGCGTCGCCCACCACCTGCGTGAAGTCCGCATCGGCCGAGCCGGCCAGCGCGCGCTCCACCTGCGCGTTGGCCAGCAGCTGCGACACGCGCCCCACCACGCGCAGCTCCGCGCCGCCGAACGCGGAGACGATCGATCCTTCGTCCACCGGCTGGTTGAAGCGGTCCTTGTCGTTGCTCTGCCAGACCGAGAAGACGTGCTTCGTCCGCAGCGAGCGGGCATCCTCCCACTGCACGCCCACGCGCGGGTTGAGCCAGCTCTCCCCGGCGATCAGCGGCTTGCCGACCGGGCGCGTCACCATCAGCCGCAGCAGGTCGGCGTCGTAGTAGTCGCGGTAGTCGCGCCCGGTGGTGAGGACGGAGATCGAGTTGGACAGGTCGCCGCGCTGCCAGGCGTCGTTGGTGCGCGTGGCGCGGCTCGCCTCGGCCTGCACCTCCAGGTTCTGCACGCGCAGCGGCACCGCGGCGCGAAGGCCGCCGCCCAGCCGGTCCGGGTTCTCGAAGCGGTAGGCGATCCAGGGGTTCAGCTGCGGCCCGCTGTCGTTGCGCGTGGGCAGGATGCGCGCGCCCAGCGTGAGCGTGGGCCCGTTCACCCGGTCGTAGGTGGGGAGCGGCCGCGTGGCGATGGAGACCAGCCGCGCGGGGGGCGGCGGGGTGATGGCGACGGCGTAGGTGGCCGTGTCGTGATACGCGGTGTCGCCGGGGAGCGCCACCCGCGCGCCGGGGCGCGTCTCCAGCACGCGACCCGTGGTGGCCAGGGAGCTCGAGTAGACGTCGCCCCCCACCAGCGCGATGTCGCCGCGGACCACGGCGCGCGGCCGGATGAAGAAGTTGCCGCCGATCACCGCCACGCTCCCGTCGATGATCCCCTCCAGCCGCACGTCGGCGTCGAAGACGATCACGTCGCCGGGGGCGTGGAAGGAGGCGGGGAGGACGGTGTCGCGGTCGAAGCGCAGGTAGGTCCCGCGCGCCACGATCGCGCGGGCCAGCTCGGCCGCGGGCGAGTGGTCGTCGCCCGAGATCCGCACGTCTCCCTGCGCGGCCGCCGCGGAAGCCGACAGCAGCGCGAGCGCCGCGGCGAGCGCGGCCCGGCGAAGGATCATCTCACAGCTCCAGGAAGTTGCGCAGGATGTCCTTCCCTGCCTCGCTGGCGATGGACTCGGGATGGAACTGCACGCCCCACACCGGGTGCCGCCGGTGCCGCACCGCCTGGATCTCGTCCTCCCACCCCGGCTCGTCGGTCCAGGCGACGGCCTCGAGCTCGTCGGGGAGCGTCGACGGTTCGATCACCAGCGAGTGGTAGCGGGCCACGGTCAGCGGCATCGGCACGCCGCGGAAGATCCCCTCGCCGGTGTGGCGCACCGGGCTGGTCTTGCCGTGCATCACCCGCCCCGCGCGGACGACGTCGCCCCCGTACGCCGCGCCGATCGACTGGTGGCCCAGGCACACGCCCAGGATCGGCGTGGTCGGCCCCATCCGCCGGATCACCTCCACGCTGACGCCGGCCTCGTTGGGCGTGCACGGGCCGGGCGAGATCACGATCCGTTCCGGGGCCATCGCCTGGATCTGGTCGGCGGTGAGCTCGTCGTTGCGGCGCACCTCGAGCTCGGCGCCCAACTCGCCCAGGTACTGCACCAGATTCCACGTGAAGGAATCGTAGTTATCGATCACCAGGATCATGAGTTACAACGCTTCATCGGATGTGGCTTGGCAATGCACCACGAGAATTCAGTCAAGCGAGCCGGGCTCGTCTTCAGGGATCAGCCGGTCGAGCGCTGCGAGCAGATCCGGGATCGACTCCGTCACGATCAGCCAGACGATCTCCCAATCCGTTCCGCGTAGTCGTGGGCCAGCCGGTTTCGTACACCGATGATCCGGCGCCAGGGCACTTCCGGATGGGCATCGCGAAATTCGGGCGACAGGCGCGACGCAGCCTCGCCTACCTGTTCCACGGCGTGAGAGATCGCGCGCTGGTCACGCATGCTCTCGCGCAGCTTCTCAGGCGTGAGCTCGGCTGCAAGCGCAACCGGCGTCGCGGCCATCCTTTCTGATCCGCCAGAGACCCGCATCCCGGTCGTCAGGCTGCATACAGCACCTGGTTGTGGTGCAGCACGTGCCGGCGGATGAACGGATTTTCGATTCGCGACTTCTCCACCACGTCGACCTTGCGGCCGAACGCGCCGGCGAGTTCGTCCTCCATGTCGAGCCAATCGTCCAGCGAGGGCCGCACGCCGGGCTCGAACGTCACCAGAACGTCCACGTCGCTATCCGGGCGGAAGTCGTCGCGCAGCACCGAGCCGAACAGGGCGAACTCGGTGATGTGCCACTTCCGGCAGAACTCCTCGATCCGTTCACGCGGGACGCTGATGTTCATCTCCGGCACCACGGACGCTGGGTTGGCACAGGGGACCGCGAGGAATCTGCGGGATCGGGAGGGTGTGCGGAAGGGGCGGACGCGTCCCTGGGCTACCGGGGCATCAGGTACCAGACGGCGAAGGCGAGGCCGACGAACACGGCCACGGCGGCCGCGTACGCCCACCACGGGAACTCCTTGCGCCGGCTCCAGTCCAGCGTGCACGCCGAGACCAGGATGCCGAACGCCAGCGCCTGCCGCGCGCGGGATTCGAGAAACGGGTGCGTGGCCGCCCCTGCCAGCAGCGCCAGCGCCATGCCGATCGCGAACCCCTTCGGCGCCCAGCGCAGCCACGAGCGGCCGGGGGCGCGCGCGGCGGCGGCGCGCTCCGAAGGCGTGGCGACTGCGGACGAGACGGGCGGGTCGTGTTCGTGGATCATCATCAAGCCCTGGGGTGGTGGGCACGGTGCTCCTGCGCCAGGTAGTTGCGGTCCACGTGGGTGTAGATCTGCGTGGTGCTGATGTCGGCGTGGCCCAGCATCTCCTGCACGGCGATCAGGTCGGCGCCGCCCTCCAGCAGGTGCGTGGCGAAGGTGTGCCGCAGCGTGTGCGGGGTCACGTGCTTCTCGATCCCCGCGGTCTTCACGTGCTGCCGCAGGATCTTCCACACGCCCATGCGGGTGAGCGGCCCGCCGCGGGCGTTCAGGAAGACGCGGCCCTCCGCCCTGCCGCGGTCCAGGGCGGGCCGCGTCTCGCGCAGGTAGATGCTGAGCGTCCCCACCGCGCGCCCGCCGATCGGCACCAGCCGCTCCTTGCTCCCCTTGCCGAAGACGCTCACGAACTCGTCGTCCAGGTGCAGGTCGCGCACCTTCATCCCGATCATCTCGCCCACGCGCACGCCGGTGGCGTAGGCGAACTCGAGCATCGCGCGATCGCGCCAGGCCAGCGGGTGCAGCAGGTCGGGCGCGGCCAGCAGCGCCTCCATCTCGGGGATCGACAGGGCCTCGGGGAGCCGGCGCCACTGCTTGGGCATGGAGATGCGGTCGCTGGGGTCGGCCTGCACCTCGCCCTCGCCCAGCAGGAAGCGGAAGTACGTGCGGATGGACGACAGGTTCCGCGCCAGCGAGCTGGGCGCCAGCCCCATCTCCTTCAGGTCCAGCAGCAGCCCGCGCAGGTCCGCGGTGGTGATGTCGCCCGGCCCCGTGCGCCCCTGTTTGCGCGCGTGCGCGGCCATGCGGACGATGTCGTGCCGGTACGCGTCGAGCGTGTTGTCGGCCAGCCCGCGCTCGAAGCGCAGGTGGTCCAGGAACGGCTCGACGTGGAAGCGGCGCGCCGTGACGTCGTCCACCTGCGGCGAATCGACGGCGGGTGCGGGGGAGGGTGGCACGGTGGCGGTGGCAAGGACGAAGGTTACGAGTCGGCGGGAAATCTAACGCGACGGAGACGGACGCGGGATCGCAGCGGAAGGACGAGCATCGGCGCGGCCGCGGCGGCCCCCTCTCCCCCGGCCCCTCTCCCCCGCTGCGCGGGGGAAAGGGGAGGTCGATGCGGAGAACTGCAGTGAAGTCGCCGCGCGAAG
>DASSME010000316.1:0-27281 GCA_035689035.1 Longimicrobium sp.
CGGCAGAGCAGATTGTGCTCCCGGTGGCTGAATAGGATCGACGAAGTGCGAGAAGCGGTGCCGGAGAAGATCGTTCGTACCGGAACAAGGGCCTGCTTGCCCCGCCCGATTGGTCGGAATCAAGGATTTCCGGATGAGAACGAATTCGCTGCAACGACACACGAAGTCCGCCTTCGCGGACTACCGGCGGTGGCGCGGGCGACGTGGTGGCGCGCGGCACGGCCTTCGATCGTACGGAGTTGAAGCCTCGCGTGGTTGCGGGGCTTTTCGTCGTCGTGGCCGAGGCGGCCGCGGGTTCAGCCGGCGGTGGCCGAGCACTCGCACCGGCCACGATCGAACCATCGCGCCCGAGGCCGCATCCAATCCTCGTGTGCGCAGGGGATGAATCGAAGCCGCCGGCCGCCGGTTCGTCGTCTCGTCTTCGCCCCGTTCCGTTTCACACCGCCGGACGTGCGCTTCGGCCCATCGGCGCATCCTTCGTCCGCCGATCCGGGTACGTTCCGGCGCACGCGAGGGAGCGGTGGAATCGATCTCCCCCCGTCCTCACGGCCCCTCCATTCACCATCATCCCGGTCCCGCCGATGAAACGCCTGTCCGTACGCCTGCTGCCGCTGCTGGCGCTCGCCGCCCTTCCCGCCGCCGCCCGCGCGCAGGCGCCCGCCGACCGCTGGAGCCGGCTGGCGCTGCCACGCACGCACGCGCCGCGGCCCACCACCGCCGCCATCACCACCGCCGACCTGATGACGCGGCTGTACATCCTGGCCGACGACTCGATGAAGGGGCGGCTGCTGGCGCGGCCCGAGAACGCGAAGGGCGTGGAGTACGTGGCGGCCGAGCTGCGGCGGCTGGGGCTGGAGCCGGGCGGCGACGACGGCACCTTCTTCCAGACCATCCCGCTGGTGGAACGCGTGGTGGACGACGGCGCCACCCTCACCGTCAACGGCGCCACCCTGCGCGCGTGGACCGACTACCTGCCGCGCGACAACGGCCCCGGCGCGCGCTCGCTGGACGGCGTGCAGGTGATCTACGGCGGCTCGATGTCCGATTCGCTGCACATGGTGGACACCCTGGCCGTGGCCGGAAAGCTGGTGGTGGTGACGATGGGCCCCACCTTCGTGGGCAACCCGCCGGGCACCGCCAACCGCCCCGCGCTCACGCGCCGCTACCGCCGCGCGGCGGGGATCGCGTTCGCGGGGCTGGGGCGCATCCCCGAAAGCTCGCTGGCGCAGTACCGCGAGCCGCTGCAGATGATGCGGGGCACGCCGGGGCCATCGCTCCCGGCCTACCTGTACGTGACCCCGGAAGCCGCGGCGCACCTGCTGGGCGCGGATCCGGCGAGCCTGCAGCCCGGCGCGGCGGGCGGAACGGTGAGCGGGTCGCCCGGCTTCGTGGAGCGGCCCAGCGCCGTGCCGGCGCGCAACGTGGTCGCCATCCTGCGCGGCAGCGACCCGGTGCTCGGCCGCGAGTTCGTGGCCATCGGCGCGCACAACGACCACATCGGCACCCTGGGCGCGGCGTCGGTGGCGCACGATTCGATGTACGTGGTGAACCACCTGTTCCGCCCGAGCGGCGCGGACGACCCCGATCCCCAGCTGACGCCCGAACAGCAGCGGCAGGTGAACCAGCAGCTGGCCGAGGTGCGGCGGCGGACGGGCGGCGCGTCGGCGCGCGAGGATTCGATCTTCAACGGCGCCGACGACGACGGCTCGGGCACGGTCAGCGCGCTGGAGATCGCCGAATACTTCGCGTCGCGCCCGCGCCCGAAGCGGTCGCTGGTCTTCGTCTGGCACGTGGGCGAGGAGGAGGGGCTGTACGGCTCGGAGTACTTCACCGACCACCCCACGGTGCCGCGCGAGCAGATCGTGGCGCAGCTGAACATGGACATGATCGGCCGCGGCGCCGGGGACGACGTGACGGGACAGGCGAAGGACGGCGGGCTGCTGCACGGCGGGCCCGGGTACGTGCAGCTGGTGGGCGCGCGGCGGCTGTCGACCGAGCTGGGCGACCTGGCCGAGACGGTGAACCGCACCGGCCGCCACGGCCTGCGCTTCGACTACGCGATGGACGCCAACGGCCACCCGCAGAACATCTACTGCCGCAGCGACCACTACGAGTACGCGCGCTACGGCATCCCCATCATCTTCTTCACCACCGGTGGCCACGCCGACTACCACCAGGTCACCGACGAGCCGCAGTACATCGACTACGAGCGGATGGCGCAGGTGGCCGGCTTCGTGGCGGACCTGGCGGACCATGTCGCGAATCTCGATCACCGGCCGGTGGTCGATCACCCCAGGCCGGATCCGCACGGGAATTGTGTGCAGTAGGCGGCGTGCGAGGTGCGGAGCCGCGGGTGCGTGAGTGCGTGAGTGCGTGAGTGCGTGAGTGCGTTTTGATCGTGCGCGGGGCCGGGGGTCTGCTCGGCCCCGCGGCTGTTTTGCCGGCGGAGGGATCGCGGGCATGCGAGTGAACTCGCGGCTACCACGGCGCACAGTCCGCCTGCGCGGACTTCAACCGCGGGGATCGGCGCGGGGTGCGGAAGGATCGAGGCGGGCGTATCTTCCGGCGCCGAAGCAGAACGCACTCGCGCACCCCTACCGCCGGCGATCCATGCCCCAATCCATCGTCCAGGTCGATGCCTTCGCCGAGCGGCCGTTCACCGGCAACCCGGCGGCGGTGTGCGTGATGCCGGGCCCGCGCGACGAGGCGTGGATGCAGAGCGTGGCGATGGAGATGAACCTCTCCGAGACGGCGTTCCTGCACCCGGAGGAGGACGGATGGCGGCTGCGCTGGTTCACGCCCGCGGTGGAGGTGGCGCTCTGCGGACACGCCACGCTGGCCAGCGCGCACGTGCTGTGGGAGCACGCCGTCCTCCACCCCGACGGCGAGGCGCGCTTCCACACGAAAAGCGGACTGCTCACCTGCCGGCGCGAGGACGGCCTGGTGTGGATGGACTTCCCCGCCAAGCCCGAATCCGCCTCCGACCCGATCGACGGGCTGGCCGAGGCGCTGGGAGTGACGCCGGTCTACGTGGGCCGCAGCCAGTTCGACGTGCTGGTGGAGGTCGCGTCCGAGGCCGAGGTGCGCGCGCTGGAGCCGGACCTGGGCGCGCTGCGGCGAGTGCAGGCGCGCGGCGTGATCGTGACCGCGCGGGGGGAGGGTGGCGAGTACGACTTCGTTTCACGCTTCTTCGCGCCGGCTGTGGGGGTGGATGAAGATCCCGTCACCGGCTCGGCCCACTGTGTCCTCGCGCCGTACTGGGCCCGGAAGCTCGGCCGAGATGCGTTGACGGGGTACCAGGCGTCCCGCCGCGGCGGCACGGTACGCGTACGCTCCGCCGGCGACCGCGTGCACCTGGGCGGCCGCGCCGTCACCGTCCTCCGTGGCGAGCTGGCGGACTGACCGGCATTCGCCGAACCGAAGCGGGGCCGCGGGGGTGATCCCGCGGCCCCGCTTCGCGTCTCGACCTGGTTTTGGGGAGAGACGAAACCAGACAAGTCACCCTGAGGCTGCACACGCCTAACCCGCGTCACTGTATAGCTTTGCAGGCCGAAGTATCTATAGCCGGCTCTCGAAATCGAACAATCGAAGCGTGATGCCGAATCCAAATTTACAATCCTCGCACCGTCATCGCTGAAAAGGGTCACAGGGAGGAGCGGAGAGCAGCGGAGGAGCGGAGCAAGCGCACGTGGTTCTCCGCTCCTCCGTTCGTCTCCGCTGCTCCGTGTGACCCACCAGCAGAGCCGGCAAAGCTACTGAATTCCGGTTTCCGGTATGGGCATGAGCCTCTAGCGGAAAGCGCATGATTCAGATCGATCTCCCGCGGATCGCAAGCAATCTCGTGGTCGCGCGAAACCCTCGCCGCTCCGCTCCGTACTGCGGCTGAAAGGAGATACGGGACGACACACGGCAACGTCCGCCGCAGGGGACGAACCGCGCCCGGCGGGCCGCCGTCCCAACCGTGGCCACGCGGCCGGATGACCCGATGCATCTCCTTGCGGCGCAACCGCATCGGCCGATCCGATCCGATCCGGCGGCGGGGCGGGCGGCGCGTGGCCCCGATCCTCCGTTGACGGCGCGGAGCGTTCACGCACTCCGCCGCCCGCCTTCCGCGGACGACATTCAATCCCGAAGCATCCCCCACGATGATCACGACCGCCGCTCTCGGCCTTCTGCTGCTGGCACCCGCCGCGGCCATGCAGGACACCACGCGCCCCGCGCCCAGCGCCCAGGTCGTCGCCAGCGCCTACCACGACGCCAACGCCCGCGATCTGGTGCGGCGCGCGCGCGAGTACCGGCGCATGACCGACCGCAGCGTGCGCGCGTACCGCACGCTGGCCCGCGAGCGGACCTCGGTGGGGCTGCGCATGCCGCTGCGCGACCGGCTGCTGCACGCCGAGGAGATGGCCGCGCGAGTGGACTGGCGCCGCGGCGGGCCGGTGCGCGTGGAGGTGCTGGGCCACCACCGGCGCAGCGTGGACGACGAGGACGCCGCCGCCGAGCTCCAGTCGTCCGCGCGCGACCTGGTGTTCGACCCGGCCGACGAGCGGCTGCGGCTGGGCGTGGTCGGCACCACCACCTGGATCCGCCACCCGCTGGCCGAGGGGAGCGAGCGCGACTACCGCTTCCGCACCGGCGACACGCTGACCGTGCGCCTGTCCGGCGGCGAGACGGTGCGCGTCTACGAGTTGCGCGTGGAGCCGCGCCGCGCCGACGCACCGCTGGTGAGCGGCTCGATCTGGCTGGAGGACCGCAGCTACGGGATCGTGCGGACGCTGCTGCGGCTGTCGCACTCGCTGATGGACCAGATCCGCACCGAGAGCCGCCGCGACAGCGCCGGCCGGCGCCAGATCGACGTCTCGGCGGGGGTGGATCGCAACCGCGCGCCGCGGCGGCGGGGCGGGCGCTGGGCGCTGCTCCCCGACGTGCGCATCGACGTGCGCTACGTGACCACCGAGTACGGGCTGGTGCAGAACCGCTGGTGGATGCCCACCCTCACCGCCATCGACGCCACCCTCACCGCCGGCTCGCTCGCCGCCATGCCGGTGCGCTTCGAGCGCAGCTACGCGCAGTACCAGGTGGAGGGCGACCCCGCGGCCGCGCCGGTCGCCGCCGCGGCGCCGCGCACCGGCGAAGAGGACGAGGACGCCCACCACTGCGGCGGCGTGAACTGCGACTCGGTCAGCGTGGTCCTCCCCGCCGACACCGCCACGCTGGCCCGCAGCCCCGACCTTCCCGAGCCGATCACCACCGGCGCGCCGCTGATGTCGGGGAAGGAGTCGGGGGAGCTGGCGGGCGAGCTGCGCCGCGTTGCGGCCGATCCGTGGATCTTCACCCGGCCCTCCATCCGCCGCGCGCCGATGCTGCTGCGCTACAACCGCGTCGAGGGCCTGTCGGTGGGCGCGCGGCAGACGGTGGACTTCGGGCCGATCACGGCGGACGGCACGCTGCGCATCGCCACCGCCACCGGCGAGCCCGACGTGGAGCTGGGGGTGACGCGCGAGAGCGCCGCGCGGCGGCTGCGGCTGGCGGGGTACCGGAGATTGACCGCCGCCAACCCGGCCGAGCGGCCGCTGGGGCTGGGCAACTCGCTGGCGGCGCTGCTCTGGGGGCGCGACAACGGCGACTACTTCCGCGCCACCGGCGTGGAGCTGCGCGGCGCGCCGCCGCGCTCCGAGCGGCCGTGGCTGGAGTGGCGCCTCTTCGGCGAGCACCAGCACCCGGTGAACACCGAGACCGACGTGACGCTGCGCGGCGCCTTCTCGAGCTTCGATTTCCGCCCCAACCTGCCCGCCGACCGCGCGGACCAGCTCGGCGCCGCCTTCACGCTCCGGCCGATCGCCAACGCCAGCCTGCTGGGGACGGAGTGGGGCGCGGAGCTGGGGCTGGAATGGCAGACGGGGACGTACCGCTTCGCCCGGCCGTCGCTCGGCCTGCGGGGCGCGCTGCCGCTGGGGCCGCTGAGCGCGGCGATCGAGGCGGCGGCGGGGACCAGCTTCGGCACGGTGCCGGCGCAGGGGCTGTGGCGGCTGGGCGGGCCCGGTACGCTCCGAGGCTACGACGGGAGCACCGCCGCGGGCACCGCCTTCTGGCGCGGCCGCGGCGAGGTGGGCGGCCGCTCCGGCGCCGCGCGGATCACGCTCTTCTCCGACGTGGGGTGGGCGGGCGACCGCGACGCGTTTACAATCCAGAGGCCGCTCTGGTCGGCGGGTGCCGGGTTCAGCGTGCTGGACGGCCTCTTCCGCGTGGACCTGGCCCGCGCGCTGCGCCAGCCCACCGGGTGGCGGCTGGAGCTGTACATGGACGGCGCGCTGTAATGCACGAACGCGCGTCCGGCGTCACCTTGGCAACGGCGTGAACGCGGAACGGCGGAGGGAGCGGACAGGGACTTTCCCGCGACCGCTCTCCGCCGCGCGCCGGGCGGGATTCGCCGGCTCGCACGCGGCCGCCGCCAGGGACGCACGATCTCCACCTGTTCCTTTCCAACCGGACTGGCTCCCATGCACAGCACCGAGAAGCGGCAGAACATCTCCAGCGGCGGGCCGTGGGAAGAGCGCGTGGGGTATTCGCGCGCGGTGCGCGTCGGCCCGCACGTCTACGTCTCGGGGTGCACGGCGACGGTGGACGGGCAGGTGGTGGCGAAGGGCGACGCCTACGCGCAGGCGGTGGAGGCGCTGCGCATCGTGGAGGCGGCGCTGCTGAAGGCGGGGGCGCGGCTGCAGGACGTGGTGCGCACCCGCACCTTCGTCACCGACATCTCGCGCTGGGAAGAGGTGGGCCGCGCGCACGGCGAGTTCTTCGCCGCCATCCGCCCCGCCACCACCATGGTGCAGGTCAGCGCCCTGATCGACCGCGACATGCTGGTGGAGATCGAGGCCGAGGCCTACGTCCCCGAAGTGCACCCGGAGGCGGGGTTCCCGCTGTAGCGGCGGGCGCTGGTTCGCATCATGAGCAGGCCCGGTAGCGCATGCTCCCGGGTTTCGCCGCATTACTTGACGCCCTTGGTTCTGGTGTCTCCCTGGACCGGAGGGGATACGAGCGGCGGCAGCCGATCATCGGTGCCAGATCGCCTTCTGACTTCCTCCATGAACCGGACGCGTTCTTCCGTGCCGCGGCGTTCGGGAGTGTCTCTCGGCGGGTGCGCCATCTCTTCCAGGATCTCGCGCATGCCACTCGGCGACAGCGCAGGCGTGCGTCTGTACATCGTCACCTCGCGCTGGAGATATGGGGGGTGAGGGAGATCAGGATCTCCTGCTACCGCAGCGTACGAAGGTCGAACCTCATGCTTACGGCGATCCGGGACGGATCGCGCCCGCGGGCGAGGGCCTCCTGTTCTCTTCGTGCCTGCCGCAGCGTGTTGCGCACGAACCCGCGGGCTTCGTACCAACCGACCAGGTCCGGCTGGGCGTCGAGCGAGACAAACCTGCAGCCGATGCGTCCTGTTTCGTCCTGTGCACGGCTGACCACGTCGGCGACCACCAGCCGTCCCAACCCCATACCCTGGAACGGAAGCGCCACCCCCAACTGTGCGAGCTTGCATGCACTCACCTCCTGATAGGGGATGGTCCGGTCCCGCTCGCGCGGCCCCAGTGGGACGGCATCCATGCAGACCGTTGCGAAGGCCGCAAGGATGCCTTTGACATAGTACAAGTAGGTCACGGAGAGCAGCGCTAGCTGGTCCGCGTAGGCGCGCTCGTATAGAAAGGCGGTTTGTTCCTCCCGCCCGCAGTCGAAGCCCGGTTCCGGCGGACCCTCCATCCGGTGAACGGCCATCTCACTCGCGAAAGGGAACCTGGGCATCCCTCTCCAGACGGGTACAGGGCAAAAAAAGGGGGGCAGGCCACGATCGACCCGCCCCGGCATCTCGTACGATCCAGGTACTGATCTACGGTTTAAGCCCGATCGGCTCCGTTGCGCCCTGACGCTTCCGGAGTTCGCGCATGAACCGGGCATCCTCAAGGGTCGCGCGGCGCTCCGGAGTGTCCTTGGGCGGATTGGCCAACTCTTCGAGCACCTCCCGGATCCCTTCCTCCGAGAGTGGCGGTACGCGTCGGTAGCAGTCCATCGAGTCCTCGACCTTTCGGAACGGTTCGCCGCAGTCACACGGCAACGATGCGGCACCTGGCGTGAGCGGTCAATGCTTCGCCAGAAAGAGGCCAGCGGGCGGACAAATTCACCGCAATTGCAGAAATTGGACGTCGTATTCCGCTACAGTGAACAGCAAGTCCGACCGACCGTTGCTCAGGACCGCGGGTACCCCGCCTCCTCGGTCACCTTTCGCAACTGGTAGAGGTGGCGGCGCTCGTGGGTGAGGACGAGGTTGAGCGCGTCGCCCGCGTTCATGCGGATCAGCCGGCTCACGGGCGAGGCCAGGCGGATGCGCCGCAGGTCCAGGCCTTCGGCCGAGCGGATCAGAGCCTCGATGCGGTCGTGCAGCGCGTGCCAGCGGGCCAGCTCGGCGGCGCGGTCCAGCGCGGGGCCGGGCTCGGCGGGGCGCCAGATCGAGGGCGCCTTGAAGCGCCTGCGCGGCGGCGGCTCCATCGAGCGCACCAGCATCCCGCCCACCCAGCTGGGCCGGTAGTCGCCGCGGTCACGCGCGCCGCGGGCGCGGGCGCCGTCCAGCAGCGGCTCCAGGCGATCGGCGTAGCTGCCGCCGGCGATGTTCAGGTGGTTCACCACCTGCCCCACGGACCAGCGTCCCGGCGCCGGCACCCAGTTGAAGCGCGCGTCGGTGATGCCGTCCGTCAGCTCGGCCGTTTCGTGGCGGATGAGGGCGAGCTGGTCCAGGAACCCCTGCAGCAGCGGCGGCGTGGGTGTCGCCGCGGGGGCGGTGGCGGTCATCGGGCGGGCTCCGCGAGGGGTGTGAATACGAACCGCTCCGGGGGATCATGATAGGCCGGCCCGGCACGGCGGTCCACCTCCGCCGGACCGGGATGCGCATCCCGCGGCGCCACCTACGCTTGGGGACGAAACACGACGCGCGCTGGCCGTTGACTTCCGCGGCGCGCGCGCTGACATTCCGGGCTACGCAGCAAACCCGCCGTTCCTTCCGAGCAGACCCCGAAAAACGGATGCAGAGATCCGCCGCCGCGACCCGCCCGTTCTCCGCGCGCACCGCCGGGCGCGCACGCGGAGGGCGCGCGTGACCGCCGCGGCGCCGCCCGCCCCCGCGCGCGTGCCCGCCGGGCCCGGCGCCACCGAGCGCGAGCTGCGCCACGTGGTGGCGCACGACGTGTTCGAGCGGCTGGCCGCCGGGTTCGTGGACGGCCGGCGCCGGCGCGGCCTCCCCGCCGAAACGCTGGGCTCGCTGGCCGAGGTCTTCGGCGGCACGCTCCTCCTCCTTTCCCGCGTCCTCTTCCTGCTCGGCGCCGAGAGCCGCGGGCTGCTCCCGGCCGACGGACCGTACGCGCGCCACGGGATCACCGCCATGCGCGCGCGGGTGGCGGCCATGCGCGCCCCCGGGCAGGTGCCGGGCCCGCAGCAGCACGACCTCTGGCGCGACCTGCTGGCGCTGTTCGACCTGCTCGAGCGCGGCAGCCCCGCGCTGGCGCTCCCCGCCTACGGCGGCTTGTTCTCGGGTGATGGGCCCGCGGCGCGCTTCCTGGCCCAGAACCCGCTCGCCGACTTCTTCCTGGCCCCCGCGCTGGACAAGCTTTCGCGCGACGCCGAGGGGGAGCCGTTCGACTACGCGCCGCTGGACCCGGGGCAGGTGGCCGGCGCGCTGGACGGCGTGCACGGCCTGGTGCTGGCCGCCGACGAGCGGGGGAAGCCGGTGCTGGTCGACCCGCGCGGCGAGCGGAAGGCCACGCCCACCGGCGCCCTCCCGCGCTGGGTGGCCGACTTCCTGGTGGCCGAGGCGGTGGGCCCCGCGCTGGCCGAGCGCGAGGCCGCCTATCGCACCCTCGCCGGCGAGGCCGCCGCGCGCCGCGAGCGCCTGGCCGCCGCCCCGCCCGAGACCGCGCCCCGCCTCCAGCGCGAGGCGGCGTCGCTGCGCGACCGCGCGGTCGACGCGCTGCTGGGGCTGCGGGTGGCGGACCCGGCGATGGGCGGCGGGCGGCTGCTGGCCCTCGCGGCCGACGTCATCACCCGCCGCATGCTGGCGATCCTGGCCGACGACCCCGACGGGCCGCTGGCGGGGCGCGTCGCCGAGATGCGCGCCGCCGTCCGCTCGGCCGAGCGCCCGCGCGACGCGGACCTGGTCCGCCGGCTGGTGGTCAAGCGCTGCCTCTTCGGCGCCGACGTCGACGCCACGGCCGTCCACGCCGCGCGGCTGGCGCTGTCGCTGGCCGCGTTCGTCCCCGGCGCGCCGCTCCCGTACCTGGACCACCACCTGCGCCGCGGCAACGCGCTGGCGGGGAGCCGCGTGGCCGAGCTGCAGCGGGCGATCGAGGAGAACCCGCAGGGGCAGTTCGACGCGTTCGGCGGCCCCTTCCGCGGGCTGCTGCGCGCCGCCGCCGCCGCGCGCGAGGTGGCCGAGGGGGCCGATGCCGCGCCCGGCGAGGCCGACGAGACGCGTCGCCGGCACGCGGAGCTGGAGGAGAGCCTGGTCCCCTACCGGCGCCTGCTGGACGTGTGGGTGAGCCGCACCTTCGGCAACCGGCTGGCCGAGGAGATCGCCTCGCTCCACGCCGACGAGGTGCTCGAGGCCGCGCGCGGCGGCCGCGCGCGCCTGGGCCGCGCCCACGCCGAGGCGCTGGAGGCCGCGGCGGCGCTGGCGGCCGAGCACCGCTTCTTCCACTGGGACCTGGAGTTCCCCGAGGCCTTCGTGGACGCCGAGACCGCCACCTGGGCCGAGGACGCGGGGTTCGACGCGCTGGTCTGCCGCCCCCCCGCCTCGCGCGGCGAGCACGGCGCGGCGATCCGGCCCCACCTTGCGCGCGTCTTCCCCGGCGTCTACGACGCCTCCGCCGACCTGCACGTGTACTTCTGGGCGCAGGCGCTGGAGCTGCTGCGCCGCGGCGGGCGCGCGGCGTGCGCCGTTCCCGAGCGCTGGATGCGCGCGGCGAGCGCCGAGGGGCTGCGGGGGTTCCTCGCGTCGCGCGCCGCGATCGAGCAGCTGGTGGACTTCCGCGCCGCCGCCGCGCGGGTGGAGCCGGACGCCGCCTGCGCGCTGATCGTCCGCCGCCCCGGCGGCCGCGACGCCGCGGCCGAGGCGCGGGTGACCGTCCTGGCGGCCGACGCGGGGGCCGAGCCCCGGCTGGCCGAGTACGCGGCGGCGCACGCCTACGCCGTTCCCCGCGCCCGCTTCGGGGCGGCGCCGTGGAGCCTGGAGCGCCCCGAGGTGCAGCGGCTGATCGACCGCATCGGCGCCGCCGGGGTGCCGCTGCGGGAGTACCTGGGCCACGCCGCGGTGACGGGTGTGCGGACCGGGCTCAACGAGGCGTTCATCATCGACCACGACGCCCGCGAGCGGATCGTCCACGGCCACCCGGGCGCGGCCGACCTGCTGCGCCCCGTCCTGCGCCCCGCCGACCTGGACCGCTGGGTGGCCGAGTGGAGCGGCGGGTGGGTGATCGAGATCCCCTCGTCCGACGAGCGGCCGTGGGCGTGGACGGGCGCGGCGGACGACGACGCCGAGCACATCTTCCACCGCTCGTTCCCCACGCTCCACGCGCACCTGAAGCCGTGGGAAGAGCGGCTGCGCGCCCGGCACGACCAGGGGCGCTACTGGTGGGAGCTGAAGGCGGGGCGCGACCACGACCCCGGCGGGCCGCGCATGGTGCACGCCGAGGCCGCCGCCCAGCCGCAGTTCGCCTGGACGGGGCCCGAGTTCCGCCTCCTGTCCGGCGCCTGCGCCTGGCCCGGCGCGGACCCCTACCTCCTGGCCGTGGCCAACTCGCCGGTGGCGTGGACCTGGCTCTGGCGCACGGCGCTGCACGGGCGCGACCACGTGCTGCGGCTGACCCCCGGCGCCCTGGAGCTGCTCCCCGTCCCCGAGGCCGACGCGGCGCTGCGGCACGAGATCGAGGGCTCGGTGGAGCGGGTGATCGAGCTGACCGCCGAGGCGCGCGGCCTGACCTCCGAGCTGATGGCGTGGCTGCGCGACGAGTACGGCATCACCCACCCGGACGCGGCGGTGCTCGCCTTCGCCGACCTGAGCGCCACCGCGTTCGTGGACGCGGTGAAGGGGCACCGCCCCCGCCACGCCGAGCCGCTGACGCCGCGGCAGGTGGGGGTGCTGCGCAACGCGCACGCCGAGTACGCGCCGCGGCTCACCGGCGTGCAGGCGCGCGCCGCCGGCCTGGAGCGGCGCCTGACGCAGCTGGTGATCCGCGCCTACGGCCTGAAGCCCGACGAGGTGGAGCTGATGTGGTCCACGGCCCCGCCGCGCACCCCGGGGCGTTAGATCGAGGCCGGCCCGCCCCCCGCTCCGCACGAGCCTCTGGTCACGAGCGGATGCTGGGGGTACTTTATGGCCGGAAACGCAGTGAGCCCCCCTTTACGCGTTCCGCGGGTCCCCCCGCGTCCAGCCTACGGAGCCCCATGAAGGCACTGCCCGCGCGCCCCGGCGCACAGCGCCGCCCCATGCCGATGCCCGCCCCGCCCTTCGTCCACCCCGACGACGCGGCCGAGGGCGCCGACGTGCTGCTGGAGCACCCCGGCGCCCTGGGCGTGCCGCTGTGGGGCGCCCTGCGCGACTTCATGCTCTGGGTGCAGACGCCCCCCGCCGGCCGCGGCGGCCTCTTCGGGCCCGGCGCGGGGGCGGCCCGGCTGGCGGCGCTGGAGGGGGTGCGGGGCGAGCCCGAGCTGTGGGCGCCGCTGCTCACCCTGGCGCAGATGGCCGACGACCCCGCGCACGCCGACCAGGCGCGGCTGGTGCACGCGGTGCGCTCGCTGGCGCGCTGGGCGGGGCGCAGGGGCGCGCCGGCCACGCGGCTGGCCTTCACCCAGGCGGCGGCCCTGGCGCTCCCCGGCCAGCCCGCCGCCGCGCTCGAGGCGGCGCGGCAGGCCCGCGACCTGGCCCGCCACGCCCAGGCCGAGACCTGGTTCCGCCTGGCCATCCGCCAGGCGCGCGGGCACGACTGGGAGAGCTATGCCTGGGGGTTCATCGGCCTGGGGGTGCTGTACATGCGCGCCGGCAACTACCCCGCCGCGCGCGCGGTGGTGTGCCGCGCCCTGCGCACCGGCCGCAAGCGCCGGCTGCGGGGGGTGATGGGCTCGGCGCACCACCACCTGTTCGTGTTCGAGAGCGACGCGGGGCGCACCGGCGAGGCGTACCAGCACGCGCGCGCCGCGGTGCAGGCGTACGGCGAGCGGCACCCGCGCCTTCCCGCGCTCGCGCACGACCTGGGGTGCTTCTGGTCCGAGCAGGGGTGCTTCAGCCGCGCGCTCCCGGTGTTCCAGGCCGCGGTGCCGCTCCTGGCCGACCCGTCGGACCGGGTGCTGGCGACGGCCAACGTGGCGCGCGCCGCCGCGGGCGCGGGCGACCGCGAGCTGTACGAGCGCGCGCGCGCCGAGGTGATGGCGGTGCTCGGCGACCCCGCGCACGCCGCCCTCGCCTCCGAGGCGCTGGTGGTGATCGCGCTCAGCGACAGCAGCCTGGGCGAGTGGGCGCGCGCCGAGGCCGCGGCCGTGCGGGCCGTGGAGCTGGCGGGCGAGCGCGGCGAGGGGCGCAACCGCATGGTGGCCGAGGCCCAACTCGACGCGATCCGCAACCGCAGGGTGGCCGAGGCCCAGCTCGACGCCATCCGCGCCACGCGGGCGCTGCGCGGCGTGCGCGTGCACGAGAGCGACGCGCTGGCGCGCGAGGCCGAGGCCCTCGCGCTGGACCTGCGCGCGCAGCTCACGCGTCGCGCCCGCCAGGGCGCGGCCGCCGCGGGGTGACGGCCGCCGCCGGCTTCAGCCGCCTCCACCCAGCATCCCGCCACCGTCCGTGGCCAGGTCCGGACGCATGACGCCGCCGCCGCCCAGCATCCCCCCGCCGTCGTCCAGGCGCGGGGGCTTGCGCTGGGCACCGGGCCCGGTGATCGAGTCCGACGAACAGGCTGCCAGGGTGAGCGCGGCGGCGATGAGCGGAACCAGCTTGCGGAGAGGCATTCCCGTCCTCCTTGGAGTGTTGCCGGAATGGGTTGTGGAAGGCGGGGAAAAGTGCCCCGCTTTTGTGCAGTCCGTCAAGGCGCGTCGCAAAACCTACCCCTACTGACCCGCAGGTTCTCGACCGTGCAGCCCGTCGTTCGCCCCCTCTTCCTGCTCCACACCAGTCTCCGTTTGCGCGAAGGACTGGCCCAGGCCCAGCCCGGCAGCTTCGTCCTGACCCCCGTGGCGGGGTGGGACGAGCTGGGCGCGGCGCTCCGGCGCGCGCCCGGCACCGCCGTGTCGGTGGTGGACCCGTACGACGCGCGCGGCGAACTGGCCGGCGAGCTGCGCGCGCTGCTCGACGAGCTCCCTTCGGCCACCGTGGTGGCGGCGTGCGAGGTGGAGCCGGGGCGTGCGGAGGAACTGCGCATGCTGCTGAAGTGGGGGGTGGCCGACGTGATCGCGCTGGGGCGCGAGGACACCGCGCCCGCGCTGGCGCGGCGGATCCGCATGGTGCAGGGGCGCACCATCCACCGGCTGCTGCGGCGGGCGCTGCCGCGCGGCGTGCCCAGCCGCGCGCGCATGCTGCTGACCACCGCCGCCGAGACGGTGGCGGCGGGCGGGCAGGCGGCGGAGCTGGCCGCCGCGCTGGGGGTGAACGAGCGCACCGTGCCCCGCTGGTTCGAGCGCGCCGACCTGCCGCCTCCGCGCCGGCTGCTGGCCTGGCTGCGGCTGCTGCTGGCGGCCGAGCTGCTGGACGACCCGGGCCGGCCGGTGGCGTCGGTGGCGCGGGCGTGCGGGTACTCCAGCGAGGTGAGCCTGAAGGCGGCGCTGCGCCAGTTCATGGGCGCCCCGCCCAGCGAGCTGCGCGAGCGCGGCGCCTTCGAGACGGCGGCCAGCCTGTTCTCGCGCGAGCTGTTCGAGCTGCGCGAGGCGGCGCGCGCGCGGGGGAAGCCCGAGAAGACCTGGCTCAACTGAGCCCCGCCCGCGGCGCGCGCGAGATGCCGTCGCGCTCCCGAACATAGACATAGTGCATCGGAACCGGCCCTTGCGCCAAGGATTTGCGCGAGGGCGTTCCCAGCAGAGGCCCCCTCGTCCGTGGATCGAGACGAGGGGGCCGGCGTCGTGGGAAGGCAAAAGCTGGAGACGTGCCGCGTGCGTGGGGGAGGCTCCGCGGGCGTGGGGGGACACAGGGCCCCCGCGCGGTCTCCATCATCATGCCGCGCCCGCCTCCGCCGCGGAAGCCGCACGATCACACGCGGTGGGAACGGGAGGAACGCGGAAGTCAGTCGCCGCTGGACCAGTGGATGTGGCGGATCTTCCAGCCGCGCGGCGTGTTGACCAGCACCAGCGTCTCCACGCCCGGCGAGTCGACCGCCTTGCCGCGCCAGGTGCCGCGCATCCGGTATTCGCGCAGGTACAGCGCCATGTCGCCGCTCACGGTGAGCTGGTCGCGCGCGTTTGCCGGGCGCACCTGCGCCAGGAAGGCGATGTCGGCCGACAGGTGGTGCGCGCGGTAGTGCTCGCGATTCTCGGCCGCCCCCGACTCGTACACCACCAGGTCGGGGTGGAGGTAGCTCATCGCCCGCGCCGTGTCGCCCGCCTGCAGCGCGGCCGAGAAGCCCGTCACCACGCGACGCACGGCGGCCTCGGCGGCCCGCTGCGTGCCCGTGCGCTGCGCCACGGACGGCGAGGCGGCCAGCGCCACGGCCGCGCACGCGAGCGCGGCCCTCCGAATCCAGCGAATCATCCGTTCGACTCCGGTGGGGGTGTCTGAAACCAGCCTGCCGATCGCGGAGGATCGATCGCCCGTCTGCGCGAAACAGCCGGCGGCAGCGAAACCCGCGGCCACACGACTCCGGCTCTCACAGAGTCCACGGAGTGCACAGAGTACTGCGGTTGTTCTCCGTGGACCCCGTGCACTCCGTGAGAGATCGTCCATGACGTTCATCCTCCGGGGTGGACGGCCGGAGACCCGTCACGGCGTGGGGAGGGCGACCAGGGCCGCGGTGACCAGGATCACGGCGATGCCGTTGCCCAGCTCCACGGCGGCGTTGCGGCGCAGGCGGCGGGCGCCCTCGGGGGTGTCGGCCACGGGGAGCACGCGGCGCCAGTTGACGTAGCCCAGCATCGCCACCACCGCCAGCAGCGCCAGCTTGAGCACCAGCATCCGCCCGTACCAGGTGCCCCACAGCTGGCCGACCGCGGAGAGGTGGAAGAGCGAGTTGGCGATCCCCGTCACCCCCGCCGTGCCCGCCCCGGCCAGCGCCACGGGCGAGAAGCCGCGCGTCATCCGCGCGAACGCCGCCGTGCCCTGGCCCTCGCCCGCGAAGGCGGCGGCGGGGAGGCCGGCGAGCAGGACGGCGCCCAGCGTCCCCAGCCACACCCCCGCGCCCAGCACGTGCAGCCAGTCGCTGACGATGGCGACGGCGGTGAAGCGTTCCGTGGCGGACGCGTGCCCGCTGAGCGCCGGCACCGCGGCCAGCAGGGTGGCGGCGAAGGCGGCCCCCATCCAGCCGATGGAGCGGCCGTGCGGCGCGCGCGCCACCATCAGCCCCACGAAGTACGCCACCGTCGCCACCGCCTGCAGGATCCACCCGCTCCCCCACACCGTGCCGCGCAGCAGCGCCTCCAGCCGCTCGCCCTCGAACGCCTCTTCGGGGCCGAAGATGGCGCGCGACTGCAGCCACAGCCTCGCCACCAGCGTGAGCGCGCCCAGCGCCGCCGCCCCCGCCGCGATGTGCCACGCGCCGTACGCCGCCCGGTCGGCCACGCGCTCGGGGAGGGCGGCGCCCAGCCGGCGGACCACCAGGAGGTTGAAGGCGACGGCGCCCAGCGTCGCCAGCAGCGACACGAGCTCCAGCCAGCGCACGGTGAGCGGCAGCGGCGCCACGGCGTCGTACTCGGACGTGCCGCCTTCGTCCGCCGCCGCATCGTCCGCCGGAGCGGCGTCCTCGCCGGACGCGGCGGCGGGAGACTGGGCCGCGGCCAGCGCCTGCGCCGTGGAGGCGGCCGTGGTGTCCCGCACCTGCGTGGCGGCGGGGCCGGCGACGGTGGACGAGGCCGTGTCCGCGCCGCCGGCGGTGACGGTGAAGGTGAGGGTGCCGTGGATCACGTGCCCGTCCGCGGCGGCGGAACGCCAGACGGCGGTGTACGGGCCCGCCGCCAGCCGCTGGGGGAGCCGGAAGGCGAAGACGCGCCGCCCCGTGCCGTCCACCGGCTGCAGCTTCCCTTCCGCGATCGTGCCGGCGCCGGTGGTGAGCACCAGCGAGGTCATCTCCGGCACCACCGGCTCGGTGAAGGAGAGCCGGATCTCGCTCAGGGTGTCGGCCACGCTGGCGCCGGGGGCGGGCGCGCTGGACCGGAGCCGGGTGTGCGCGGCCGCGGGGGCGGGCGAGAGCAGCGCCAGCAGCAGGGCCAGCGCGGCGAGCGGGAGCGGGGGGTGCGCCCCCGGGCGGCGGACCGCCCGGGCGGCGCGGTGGAGTAGGGGCATCAGGGGTGTGCCTCTGCGCCGGTCATCCCGGCCATGTCGTCCATTGGGTGGTGCATCAGCGTCATGTCGTCGAGCACGCCGTAGGTCCCCATGCGCATCGGCCCGCCGCCGAAGAAGAGGCGGAACCCCGCCGACACGCTCCACGGGGTGCGGCCTCCGAAGAGCGCCGCGGGATCGATTCCGCCCCGCTCGGCGCTCACCCGGCTGCGCTGCACCTCGAGGAACGGCCGCGTGGCCACGCCGCCGCCCGACAGGTCGTACTCGTAGCCCAGCGAGTGGATCAGCCAGCGCGTGGCGCCCGCCGGCTCCAGGTCGTGGTCGTAGCGGTAGAAGCCCGGGGTGCCGGTGGCGCCTTCGCGCGCGTACTCGGGGCGGGTGGCGTACTCGACCCGGTAATACGGACGATGGCGCCCGATTCTGACCTGCGTCTCGCCCAGCAGGCTCCAGAAGCCGTCGCCGTGCTCGGGATCGCTCAGCGACGCCTCGGCCATGGCGTAGATCCCGCCGAAGCTGTGCGCGCCCGAGTGGCGGATGGTGGCGTTGTACAGCGCCGTGCGCTCGGCGGTCCCCTCGTGCGGCTCGCTGACGCTGCCGAAGCTGGCGCCCAGCTCCCACGGCGCGGTGGTCCCCGTCCCCCCGAAGCGGCGGATCACGCGGGCGCTGTACGAGCGGCCGAAGCCCTCGAAGTTGTCCAGGTCCCACGGACCGGAGGGCTCCTGGCCGCTGAACAGCGACGCCTCGGCGCTCCACGGGCCCCGGGTGTACGCGCCGTTGACCGTCCACCGCTCCAGGATCTGGGAAAGGTGGTGGTTGGTGGGGTACTTCGCCACCGGGCGCGACATCGGGTCGTCGGTTCCGTACGCGGCGAACCCCTTGCCGGCCGAGACCGAGAGCGCGCCGCCCGCCACGTTCCAGGCGTTCAGCGACAGCATGGCTTCGTGGAGGAAGGTGTGCGGGTGGCGCCGGTCGATGTACCCCTCGCCCCAGCCGCCGAAGGTGATCTCGCCCGCCGGCTGGGTGACGGCTTCGAGGTTGAGCGTGCCGCGGAGCGCCAGGCGCGCGCGGGGGCTCAGCACGTTGACCATCACCGCGGGCTGGGTGAGGTAGCTCTCGGTGTCGTGCAGCGGGCTTTCCGGATCACGCGGGGCGGCCCAGGTGGTCATCGCGAACGCCTGCGCCATCCCCAGCAGCTGCCATCCCCCGGCGAACTCGCGCATCAGCATCTCGTGCTTCATCCCCGCGTGGCGCACGCCGCTCATGGCGTCGTGCAGGCCGGCGGGCTGCAGCGCGCGCGGCACGGTGTCGCGCGGCATCGCCATCCCCGGCATCGCGTGGCCCGCGTGGGGATTGGCCGCGGCGGGCGCGGGGTGATGCATCCCCGCGTGCGAGGTGTCGGCCGGCATCGGGTGGTGCATCCCGGCGTGCGAGGTGTCGGCGCGCGCGCTGTCGGGGCGGACCTGGGCGGTCGCGTCGCGCGTGGCGAATGCGGCGGCGGCAGCCCCCAGCAGCAGGGCCGCGCCGAATCGATCGAATCTCATCTCTCCTGACCTTCTGTTCGTCGTCGGATGGAGCGCCCGGTGGCGGACGCGCGGAATCAGGCGGCGGCGGGGCGCGGAGGAGGAGCGTCGATGGGGAGGTGGGGAGAGGCGTAGCGGACGGCCGCGCGCGCCGTCGACGGCGTGGCGGCCAGGGCGGGGCGGGGGACGGAGATCTCGGCCGACGCGGCGGCGGCGGTGCCGCACGCCATCACCAGCACGCAGGCGGCGGCGCCGTGGTCCTGCGCGTCGTGCGTGTGCCGGGACGCGGGAGCGCCGGGGTGGTGCCCGTCGGTTTTCGCACCCATCGCGTGGTGCGCCGAGGCGTGCGGATGCGCCGCGGGCGCCATCGGGCACTCCACGGCGGCGGCCTGCGCGAGCGCGAAGGCCAGCATCAGCACCATGCGGGCAAAGCGGATCATCTCCACAAGCTAACGGCGCCATCCAGGCGCGGGCAACCGTGCGCACCCCTCGCCAAACGGGGCGCGGGACCGCATCTTCCCGCGCTCGCGTGCTTTGCAAGTGCTTTGGATGGAAGGGATTGGACGCATATGACGGAAGATGGGACGGCGGACCGGCCGCGGGCGCTGGTGGCCGACCGGGTGTACGGCACGGTGGCGGTGGTCGCCATCGTGCTCGCCCTCTATTTCCTCGTGCGCGGCGACGAGAGCGACACCACGGCGGTGGACCGCGCGCCGCGGCTGACGGTGGAGGACCCGCGCCCCGGCGCCGAGCTGAGCCAGCCCGTGGTGGTGACCTTCGACGCGCGCACCGAGCTGCGCCCCGACGGCAGCAACCCCGCCGCCACCCGCCACGTGCACCTGCGCATCGGCGCCACCGAGCTGATGCCCGGGCCCACCGACGTGCACGCCGTGAGCGGGACCACCTACCGCTGGACGCTGCCGCGGCTGCCGTCCGGGCCCGCGTCGCTGCGGCTGTACTGGTCCGACGCGTCGCACCGCCCGATCCCCGGCGCCCAGTCCGACTCCGTCGCGGTCGTGATCCGCTGAACGGCAGGGCTCTCACAGAGTACACAGAGTTCACAGAGGTGACATCGAGCCGTCCACAGGCTCTTCGCCGTTCCTCAGCTGGTCTCCGTGAGCTCCGTGCACTCCGTGAGAGCCCCGCGGTTGTGGTGTCGGTCCGCATCTCTCCCCAAGCCACGGTCACAATCCGCATCCCGCTCCGTCTACCATGCATCCGGCCGCGGGAGCAGTTGTCGCGCGGCATGATCCGGATCCGCAAAGGGAGGCCGTGAGATGCGCATCTTCGTCACCGGCGCCACGGGTGTGATCGGCGTACGCGTGGTGCGGGAGCTGGTGGAGCGGGGGGAAAGGGTCACCGCCGTCGGGCGCAGCGAGGAGAAGCGGGCGATGCTCCGCGGGCTGGGCGCCGAGGCGGTGGAAGTGGACCTGTTCGACCGGCCGGCCGTCCAGCGGGCGGTCGCCGGGCACGACGCGATCGTCAACCTGGCGACCGCAGTGCCGCGGTCGGCGGTGCGGATGTTCCTGCCCGGCGCCTGGCGCGAGATGGACCGCGTGCGGCGCCAGCTGTCGGCCAGCCTGGTGCACGCCGCGCTCGCGGGTGACACGGTGGGCCGCCTGGTCCAGGAATCCTTCGCGCCGATCTACGCCGACGGGGGCGACGGCTGGATCGACGAGGGCTCGCCCGTCCGCCCGTCGCGCTACAACCGCTCGGTGCTGGACGCGGAGGCCGCCGCGCGCCGCTTCACGGACGCCGGGCGGACGGCCGTGGTGCTGCGCTTCGGCGCCTTCTACGGGCCGGACGACGCGGTGACGCGGCAGCTGGTCGATTCCGTCCGCCGCGGCTGGGCGCCGTTCCTGGGCCGGCCGGGCGGCTACCTGTCGTCCGTGGCGCACGACGACGCGGCGAGCGCCGTGGTGGCCGCGCTGGGCGTGCCGGCCGGCATCTACAACGTGGTGGAAACCGAGCCGCTGCGCCGCCGCGAGCTGGCGGACAGCATCGCCCGGTTGATCGGCACCCCGCCGCCGCGGTTCATCCCCGCGTGGACCCGGCACCTGGCCGGCTCGGTCGGCGAGATGCTGGCGCGCTCGCTCCGTGTCTCCAACCGGCGCCTGCGCGAAGCCGGCGGCTGGTCTCCCCGGCATCCCACCCTGCTGGACGGCTTGCGCGACATCCTCCAGGCCGCACCCGATACCGCCGCGCCCCGCCGTGTCCGCGCGAGCCGGCCGATCCGCCCCTGAATCACGGACCCGCCCCGATCCGTAGATGAACCGAGAGGCCGCGGCGACGGTGCCCGCGGCCCCCGCGCGGCCGGCCGGACCGGGCCGCGCCAGCCGTGCGCGGAGGGGCGCACGCGCCGCCGCGCGGGGTGCGGGCGTGCTTGACGGTGGGCGCGCGGACGGCCTAGCTTCCATGCTCCCGCCCGCGGCGCACCTTCGCCTCTTCCGCCACACCCCGGCCCCAACCGAGAACCACACCCACCATGTCTTTCTCGCAGCTCAGGCCGCTCAGCTTCGGCGAGATCCTGGACGGCTCGTTCACGCTGTACCGGCGCCACTTCGCCTCGATGTTCCTGACGGCGCTGATCCCGCACGTCCCCTACATCGCTTGGCTGGGGCTGTACTCGATCACCCTCCTGGGCGCCGCCAACACCTCGGCCGCCGACCCCACCGCCGTGTTCGGCTCGATGCTGGGCGTGCTCGCTCTCCTTCCGCTGGTGCTCATCTGCACCGTGATCGGCTGGGGCGCGGTGACGTTCCAGGTTTCGCGCGCGTACACGGGCAACCCGGTGGGCACCGGCGAGGCGCTGCGGCGCGGGCTGCAGCGCGCGCTGCCGCTGATCGGCGGCGGGATCGTGTGGAGCATGATGGTGGGCGTGGGCTGGATGCTCTGCTTCATCCCGGCCGTCCTGGTGCTGATCATGACCTTCGCCTGGGTGCCGGCGGTGGTGCTGGAGCGGCGCGGCCCGATCGAGGCGATCCAGCGCTCGATGGACCTGGCCAAGAACACCTGGGGCGAGATCTTCCTGATGCAGCTGGTGGTGTGGCTGATCACCCTCCTTCCCGGGATGGCGGTGGCGATGTTCGGGATGATGAGCGGCGGCGGGATGGCGTCCCTGGGCGGAGGGGCCGGCTCCATCTCGGCGGTGCAGGTGATCACGCAGGTGCTGTCGGGGCTGGTGAACGCGCTCACCATCCCCTTCTCGATCGGGTGCACGGTGCTGCTGTACTACGACCGCCGCGTGCGCACCGAGGCGCTGGACGTGCAGATGATGGCCGAGTCGCTGAACGCCGACGGCAGCTACGCGGGCGGCTATCCCGCCGGCGGCTACGCGGCGGGCGGCTACCCGGCGGGCGGCTACCCGGCCGGCGGCTCTCCGGCGGGCGACTACGGCCCGCCCCAGGGTTATCCCTACGCTTCGGGCGGCTCGGGCTTCACCCCGCCGGGCTACGGGAACGCCCCCATCTACCGCCCGGGCCCCGCGCACCCCGGCTACCCCGGCGGCCAGGGCCAGGGCGGCGGCCCGGGCTACCCCGGCGGCGGGCCCGGCCACGGCGGATCGTCGTACGCTCCACCGCCCCAGGGCGGGCCGGCGTACCCCACCGCCCCCGGCTACCCCGGCGCCCCGGAGTATCCCGCGGGGCCGGCGAGCCCGGGCCCGTCGTCCGGCGAAGGCGGCGGAGCCCAGCCCCCGCGCGGCCGCGGCCACCCCGAGACGCCGGCCGGCCCGGACGGCGAGTGAGGATGCCGCCGGCCGGCGGGCGATGAACCGCGGACCGGCGTGACCCCTATCCACCCTTCGCGCCCGGTCCGTACGATCCACCCGTCCGCCGGCGCGAGAGAAGCCGGCGCGTGGGATCGGGATTGGCGGATCGGGAGCGGTCCGGCGGCGCCCGTTCCGCATCTCCCGAATTGACACGATCGTGGGGCGGGCGTAACCTTCCGGCCGCGCCGGACCCGTCGCCCGCCCGGCGCCCGGAAGACACGCCGCCAACCATCCCCGCACCGCCTCGGCCTTCCCTGACGTGAGCATCCGCGCCCCCTTCCACCGCCCGGCACCCGCCGGCCCGGCCGCGCCCGGCGCGCGGGGTGGCTGACGTGGCCGGCGGCATCCCCACCGCCCAGCAGGTGCAGCAGGCGGTCGCCCGGGTGTACGCGCGCCCCGAGTTCCAGGAGCAGCACCGCCGCACCTGGGGCGACTGGGTGTGGTCGAAGTTGGCGAAGGTCTTCCACTGGATCGCCGAGCACCTGCGCTTGGTGCGCGGGCTCGAGGACACCCGCCCGGGGCACTACTGGGCGCTCATCATCGGCCTGGTGGTGCTGCTGGTGGCGCTGCTGGGGCACATCACCTGGACGGCGCTGCGGGTGGCCCGCATGGGTGACGAGGTCGACGCGCCGGCCGCGGACAAGGGCAAGCGCCCAAAGCCGCGCACCGCCGCCGACTGGGAGGCCGAGGCCATGCGCCTGGCCGCCGAGGGCCGGCTGCGCGAGGCCGCCGCGGCGCTGTACCAGTCGCTGCTGCTGCGGCTGGACGCGCTGGGCGTGGTCCGCTTCGACCGCAGCAAGACGCCGGGCGACTACCGCCGCGAGGCGCGCAAGCACCCCGAGGCGGCCACCGCGCTGGGCGCCTTCCTGCGCCTGTTCGAGCCCGTCGCCTTCGGCGGGCGCGACCTGGACGCCGAGGGGTGGGAGCGCCTGCGGGCCGCCGCCGAGCAGGGAGGCGCCGGTGCATAGCCGCCGCGAGCTGTGGGTGCTGGGGGGCGTGGTGCTGGTGATCGTGGCGCTGGCGCTGCTCACCACCCGCGGCGAGCGCGGCAGGGCGGCGTTCGACCCGCGCCCCAGCACCTACGTGAGCGGCCCGTTCGGCGCCCGCGCGCTGATCGAGACCCTGCGCGAGCTGAAGCTCCCCGTCGCCCGGCGGATGGAGCCGTTCGCCGACGCCGGCAAGCTCCAGGGCCCGCTGGCCGTGCTGGCGCCGTCGATGGACCCCAGCGAGGGCGAGGTGCACGCGCTGGCCGAGTGGGTGCGCGAGGGCGGCACGCTGATCTACGCCTCGCGCGCCTCGGGGGGCTGGCGCGACCGCGAGATCGCGCTCGACACGCTGGGGCTGGGGCTGGTGCCGGTGGCCCGCGACACGCTGGTGATGGCGCTGGACCTGCGCGGCGTGGGCGCGGTGGCCACCACCGAGCCCCATCGCCTGACCGAGGGGGTGGGCACGGTGGAGGGCTTCCGCCGCGGCTTTTCGCGCGGGTCGCGGGCGCTGGGGAAGGCGACGGTGCTGGCGTCCACCGGCGGCACGCCCGTGGTGGTGGACTTCCGGGTCGGGAAGGGGCGGGTGATCGCCTGGAGCGACGCGCTCCCGCTGGTGAACGGGCGGCTCAAGACCAGCCGCGCGGCCCTTCTCTTCGCCCGCACCGCCGCCGACGCGGCGAGCGGCCGCCCGGTGGTGTTCGACGAGTACCACCACGGCTTCGAGACGGGCTCGGGGGTGATGGGCGGCACCCTGCGCTTCCTGCTGAGCGAGCGCTGGGGGCACGCGGCGCTGCAGGTGACGGTGGCGCTGCTGGGGCTGCTCCTGCTCTTCGGCCGGCGCTTCGGAGCGCCGCTGCCGCCGCCGCCGGTGCGCCGCAGGAGCCCGCTGGAGCACGTGGAGGCGCTGGCCGGCGCGTACCAGAAGGCCGGCGCGCGCGACACCGCCCGGCGGCTGCTGCTGGCCGGGATGGCGCGGCGGCTGGGCCGGCGCGTGGCGCACACGCCCGCCGCCGAGCACGAGCTGATCCAGCGCCTGGGCGCGCACCCCACGGCGGGCGAGGCGGCGCGGGGGCTGGAGCGGGAGTGGATGAAGGGGCGCGGCGCCAACCTGCTGGCGCTTTCGCGCGAGGTCGACCGAACCATCGAAGAGGTCAAGCGAACGTGAGCACCGTGATGGCTGCACCGCCGGGCGCCGAGCGCGCGCAGGAAGTGCTGGACCGCCTGGGCACCGTGGTGCTGGGGCAGCACGACATGCTGCGGCAGATGATGGTGGCGCTGCTGGCCGGCGGCCACGCGCTGCTCGAGGGCGTGCCCGGCACCGCCAAGACGCTGGCGATCCGCTCGCTCTCGCTGGCGCTGGACCTGCGCTTCGGGCGCGTGCAGTTCACCCCCGACCTGATGCCCACCGACCTGGTGGGCGTGAACGTGCTGGACGAGCTGAAGAAGGAGTTCGTCTACCACCCGGGCCCGATCTTCACCGACCTGCTGCTGGCCGACGAGATCAACCGCGCTCCCGCCAAGACGCAGGCCGCGCTGCTCGAGGCCATGCAGGAGCGCCAGGTGACGGTGGACGGGAAGACGCGCCCCCTCCCCGTGGGCTTCACCGTGTTCGCCAGCCAGAACCCGGTGGAGTACGAGGGCACCTATCCCCTCCCCGAGGCGCAGCTCGACCGCTTCCTGATCAAGATCGACATCCAGTACCCCCCGGCCGACGCCGAGCGCGCGATCCTGGACCGCTACGCCCAAGGGTTCAGCGCCGACCGGGCGGAGAGCTACGGGGTGCAGCCGGTCCTGACCGCGGCGGAGCTGGCCGGCCTGCGCCAGGCGGTGGCGCGGGTGCACGTGGAGCCCGTGGTGCGCGACTACATCACCCACATCGTGCGCAGCACCCGCGAGGAGCTGGTCGCGATCCAGGAGGCGGTCGAGGGCGTGACCGTCGATCCGGACATCGGCCGCTACTGCGTGGCTCTCGCGGCCGCGACGCGCGCACACCACCAGACGCTGGTCGGCTCGTCACCGCGCGGCGGGCTCGCGCTGATGCTCGTCGCCCGCGCCTACGCCGTCGTCGCCGGCCGCGACTACGTCGTGCCCGAGGACGTGAAGGCGGTCGCCGTGCCTGCCCTCGCCCACCGGATCACGATCCGGCCCGAGCTGTGGATGACCGACGTGTCGGGGCGCAGCGTCGTCGAGACCGTGCTGGGCCAGGTCCCCGCGCCCGCGGCGCGGGAGCGGGTGGCCGACCCGTGAGCGACGTCGGCGACGACCCGGCAGGCTGGCGGCCGACGTACGCCCAGCTGCGGGCCGCCGTCGTCGGCCTCGGTCTCCTGCTCGCCGGCCTGCTGGCGGGCAGACCCGACGTCGTCGTGCTCGCCGCGCCGCTGGTGCTGGTCGCGCTCGGCGCGGCGTCGCGCCCGGGGACCGAGCCGTACGTCGACGCGCCCGCCGCGCCGCTGACCGTGCACGAGGGCGAGGAGCTGACCTGGCGGGCGACCGTGACGGGCCTGCCCGCCGGCGCCGTCGTCACCGCCGTCCACCCGCGGCAGCGCTGGCTCGAGCTCGACCCGGAGGACGGGGCCGCGGCCGCCGCCGACCCGACTGGCACCGCCGAGGCACGCGTCGCGCTGCTGCCGCTGCGCTGGGGTCGCCGCCGCCTCGGCGAGCCGGCGGTGGCGGCGTACGACGGCTGGTACGGGTGGCGCTGGGGGCCGGTGCCCGCGCCCGGCCGCTCGCTGACCGTGCTGCCGGTGACGGCGCCGCTGGAGATGGCCGGTCCCGCGCCGCACCCGCGCGGGCTGGTCGGGCCCGAGCGGGCGGCCCGGACCGGGGAGGGCACCGAGTTCGCGAAGGTCCGCCCGTTCCTGCCGAGCGACCGGCTGCGGCGGATCCACTGGCCGGTGTCGGCACGGACCGGCCAGCTGCACGTGACCGCGACCTACACCGACGAGGACGCCCACGTGGCGCTGCTCGTCGACGCGGTCAACGACGTCGGGGAGAGCGCCGGCCTGCGGGGCGAGCACAGCTCGATGGACCTCACCGTGCGGGCCGCTGCGGTGCTCGCCGAGCACTTCCTGCACCGGGGCGACCGGGTCGGGATCCGCGTGTTCGGGGCGTGGGCGGTGACCCTGGTGCCGGCCGCGACCGGGCGCACCCAGCTGCGGCGGATCCTGGACTCGCTGGCGCTGATCGAGCCCGGCACCGCACGCGGCGAGGACGCGCTGGCCGCCCGCCAGGGCCTGCGCGCGGGCACGCTCGCGCTGCTGCTGTCGCCGCTCATCGACCCGGCCGCGACCCAGCAGGTGGCGATCCTCAACCGCGCCGGCCTCGACGTGGTCGTCGTCGACACCCTGCCGCCCGGGATGGCGGAGATGGCCGGCACGTCACCGGCCGCGCTCGCGTGGCGGCTGCGGATGCTGCAGCGCAGGGTCGAGATGGACCGGCTCGCCTCGCTGGGCATCCCGTTCGTGCCGTGGGCCGGCGCGCACACGCTGGACCGGGTGCTC
>DASSME010000317.1:0-19678 GCA_035689035.1 Longimicrobium sp.
CGGCCGGCCACCTGCTGCGCTTCGCCGACGTGGCGATGTACCGGGCCAAGGCGCTGGGCCGCAACCGCCGCGAGCTCTTCGACCCGTCGATGCACGAGACGGTGGTGGCGCGGCTGAAGCTGGAGAGCGACCTGCGCCGCGCGACCGAGCGCGGCGAGCTGCGGCTGCTCTATCAGCCGATCGTGGAGCTGGCGACGGAGCGGACCTCGGGGATGGAGGCGCTGCTGCGCTGGCAGCACCCCGAGCGCGGGCTGCTGGCGCCCAGCGAGTTCATGCGCGTGGCCGAGGAGACGGGGCTGATCACCGCGATGGGCGTGTGGGTGGCGCGCGAGGCGGCCGGGCAGCTGGCCGCGTGGCAGCGCGAGCACCCCGCGGCCGAGCCGCTGCGGATGAGCGTGAACGTCTCCACCCGCGAGCTGGCGGACCCCGCCTTCGCCGACCGGCTCGCCGAGGTGCTGCGCGAGGTGGCCCCGCTGCCGGACACCCTGCGCGTGGAAGTGACCGAGAGCACGGTGATGCGCAACGCCGAGCTGGTGATCCCCGTGCTCGAGCGGCTGCGCGAGATGGGGGTGCGCGCGTACATGGACGACTTCGGCACCGGCTACTCGTCGCTCTCGTGGCTGCACCGCTTCCCCGTGAACGTGCTGAAGGTGGACCGCACCTTCGTGGAGCGCGTGCCGCGCGAGCCCGACGCGGTGGAGATCGTGCGGACGATCGTGGCGCTGGCCCGCACGCTGGGCCTGGAGATCATCGCCGAGGGGGTGGAGACGGCCGAGCAGGCGGCGCTGCTGCGCGAGATGGGGTGCCAGTTCGCGCAGGGCTTCTACTACTCGGGCCCGCTCTCCGCGGACGAGGCGGCGGCGCATCTCGCCGCGCAGGCCGGGGCGGCGGCATGAGGGGCTGAGTGCGTGGGTGCTGGGTGCTGGGTGCTGGGTGCTGGGTGCTGAGTGCTGAGTGCTGAGTGCTGGGTGCTGAGTGCGTCGGGGGGATCAAACGGGCGGCGGGGGCGGTAGACAGCGGCGGGTGATTTGCCCCGGCGGATCGACTGGCGGTAGACTGACGGTGGATCGATCGAACTCCGGGCTTTGCACGCGGATACCGGCCACAATGGTCGCGCGGGACGATGGAGACTTCTCAGTGGTGGATGCAATGATCGGAAGGAAGAAGGGGTGGGTCGCGGCGGCGGTGGTGGCGGCGGCGGTGGGGTGCAGCGAGCCGCTGGACATCGGGAGCTTCTCGGTGGAAGGGCAGTGGAAGGGGAACGTGGCGCAGGCCGCGGGCACCGACAGCGCGCGCTACAGCTTCACCTTCGACCTGGACCAGAACGAGAGCGACGTCTCGGGCACGGCCACCATCCAGTCCGGCACGCAGACGGTGGAGGCCGACGTGGACGGCACCTGGGCCTACCCCAACGTCACCCTGCGCCTGACCGCCGACGGCTATGCGCCGCTGGACTACGCCGCCCAGTTCCCCAACGCCCGGCGCGACACGCTGCGCGGCCCCCTCACCGGCTCCGGCTTCGTCGCCAACACCACGCTCACCATCGTCCGCCAGTAACCAGCGGATCGAACGTCGGAAGCAGATCGAGCCTCCCGCTGCCCAGCCTCGGGAGGCTCGATCGTTTTACCGCCTCAGCACCCAGCACCCAGCACCCAGCACTCAGCACTGCCATTCATCCTCGCACGAACACCAGCTGCGGCTCGTGGTGGCAGGCGTAGCACACCAGAGGGTGCGGCGCGCTCACGCGGCTGTTGGGCTTGAGCGTGATATCGGCGCCGCAGCGCGGGCAGCCGCCGCGGAAGGAGCGCACCTGGAAGCGGCCCTTCCACCCGCGGTACACCGCCATCGTCCCCACCAGCGCCGGCAGGCTGGTCATGAACGGGTCGAACATGGTGATCAGGAAGGTGGCGGTGGTGATCGTGCCCCACACCGCCGCCATCAGCATCGTACGGGTGACGCGGGCGCCGAACGACACCTCGTGCACGTCCACCCGCGCCACCGTATCGTCATGGCCCGGCAGCACGATGCGCGCGCCCACCGCGGCCCTGCCCTCGCTCGTCGTCATCGTCATCCCCCCAGTCCGCGTGTCCTTGCGCCCGGGCGCTTCCGGCGCCCGTGAATACAACGGACTTTGTGGGGGATCGCTCGTCAGGGTTCGGAAGAACTTCCGTGGGAGATTTCCGGACGCACCGTGGGGCGGCGGTAGGGGTCTGTCGGGCGAATCTGGATCGTATCCGGATCGCGGCGGGTATTCTCATCTCATCGGACGACCGCCGCATCGCATCATCTCCTGCGTTTTTCTCATGACTTCGATCTCCGCCCGAAGCGCCATCCGGCTCGCCCTGACGTTGATCGCCCTGCTTTGCGCGGCGCCCGCGGGCGCGCAGGGGCGGGCGGTGCTGCGCGGCAAGGTGGTGGAGCAGGCGACCGGAGTGGCGGTGCAGGCCGCGCGGGTGGTGGTGGACGAGCGCTACGTGGCCGAGGCGGACTGGGCGGGCCGCTTCGTGGTGGACGAGCTGGACCCCGGCGATCACCTGGTTCGCGTGGAGCGCCTGGGGTACGCGCCGTCGGAGATCCTGGCCACCTTCGGCGACTCGCTGTACCTGGTGGTGGAGCTGCGCGAGCGGGTGGAGGAGCTGCCCGGCGTGATCGCCACGTCGAAGGTGAGGTCGCCCGCGCTGATTCCGGAGCGGATGAAGCCTTTTTACCGGCGGCGTGACCATGGGCCCGGCGGCGGGAGGTTCATCGACCGCGACGGCCTGGAGCAGATCGGGAGCCCCACGCTGGTGGACGTGCTGCGGCGCCTGCCGGGCACGCGCATCATCCACGCGGGCGCGGCGATGGAGGATTACCTGGCCACCGGCGGGGCGCCCGGCCCGCACGCGCTGACGCATGCCCCGCAGCCGTGCTATGCGCAGATCTTCGTGAACGGGCTGCGCATGTTCGCGCAGGGCCACGGCACCCCGCCCGACCTGAACCTGTTCAACGTCAACGACATCGAAGCGCTCGAGTACTACGCGCAGCCCTCCGCCACCCCGGTCGAGTTCCGCACGCTGGACTCGGACTGCGGCACACTGGTCCTGTGGACGCGGCTGGAGCGGTAGGCGGACGGGGGGCGGGCTGAGCGGATCGACCTCGCGCGCACCAGGAGGATTGGGGGCGTGGGGGACGGAGGGCGGAGGGCGGAGGGCGGAGGGCGGAGGAGTTTGCGACTGAAGTCGCGGCGTCGCGGCTACACCGGCACGCAGTCCGCCTCCGCGTACTGCATACGGAGAGGACCCGGGCACCCGGGGAGGCCGATGGATCTCCCCAGCGCCCGGGTCCTCTCACAGCTACCCGGCCTGACTACTTGCCCGGGAAGCGGCCGGCGTATTTGCCGATCCACTCGCCGGCGGCTTCCTGCGGGGTGAGGGTGCGGCCCTCGGCGGCCTCCACTTCCTGGCGGTAGCGCTCGATGGCGCACACCTGCTCCACCATGCGCACCCGGAAGGTGTCGGCGGCGTCCAGGAACCGCACGCCGATGCACCAGCACTCGCCGTCGGGGGTGGCCCAGACGACGCGGCCGTGCGCCTCGAACGGCGGGTCGACCTCGGAGATGCGCACCTCGATGGTGCTGCCGATCGGGATCTCGTCTTCCGAGACGAACGACAGGCCGCCCTCGCTCACGTTCACGCTCTGCCGCGCGCGGGCCGCGCTCCCGTCCACGCGGCGCACGGTGAGCGGCACCCCCGCGGTGTGGCGGATGAAGGCGCGGCGCGAGGTCTCGGGTGCGGTCGCCATCTTCAGAACTCCACCGTCGCCATCAGCCGCACCCCGTGGGGAGGCTCGTGGCAGTCCAGGCACACGGGCACGCCGATCCCCGCCTCCACGTGCTCCGTCGGATGGACGAAGAGGCCGGCGACGAGCAGGTCGTCGCCCGCGGCGTCCCACACGGCTTCCAGCGTCGGCGTCAGCCGGCCCGCGTCGATCAGCGCCGCGAGCGCGCCGGTCACCTCGTCACCCGGATCGTCCAGCTCGGTGCGGACGCTGCCGTGGAGCTGCACCGGGCCGAAGCCGCGCGCCGCGATCAGCGCCGGCTCCCAGTGCGCGGCCTGGTCTTCCGCCAGCGAGACCTCCATCTCCACCGAGACGGCGACGGGGCTCGCCTCGGGAAGGAGCGCGTAGAGGACGGCGGCCTCCCAGGCGTTCTCCTCGCCCGTCACGTCGCTGCCGAGCGCGGGAGTCACCAGCGACAGCTGCAGCCGGCCGGTGATGCCGTACTCGCCCAGCAGCCGCGGGTGCTCGGCGTCGGAGACCGGCGTGAACGCGGTGAGCTGCACCTCGCCGCGCTCCTGCGGATACACGGTCTCGGCCACGAACAGCTCCTGCGCGAGCTGCGGCAGCTCCGCCTGGGCGGCGAGCGGCGCCCGAACCACGAAGAGCGCGAAGAGGGCGAGCGGGAGTCTGAGCGTTTTCATGCGCGCGGGCCGTGTGCAAGCCGCGCTCCAGACGCGTCACGCCAGGGTCAGCCCCGGCCGCCGATCGTACGCCCGCGCGCCAGGGCACCCGCGGATGGCTTGCCCCGTCATCCGCCGGTCAGAGTGCGGCGAGGATGGCATCGTACCACGCAAGGTGTCTGGGCGGATGGAGAAACGGGAGATGAATCTCGGCTGGCAACGCCGACGCGAGGCTCCACCCGACCTCGCCGCCATGGTCAACGGGCCAGTCCTCCAGATGCTGATGCCCGGCACGGAGCGCCGAGCTGCGCGTCACCACCCCGTCGTTCACCTCTCCGGTGATGTGTCCGATCGCCGCCGCAAGCCTGAAGAGGAGCAGCTCGTGCGACCCACGGGAAGCGTCGCCCGCCACGTCGATGTAGCGGATCCCCGGAACGTCGGGCATCACCGCGTCTCGCGCGATGCAGACCTCGGTCGTCAGGTCGTTGAGAGCGCCCGCGTTGCGTTCGAGTTGGTGGATCAGGAGCCGCGGGATTTGCTTGACCAGCGGGCCGGTGCGATGGGCAATCGCATCAGCCACGGGGGAGCCGCGATGGGGAGTGCCGATGCATACCACGGCCGATACGCGCTCTGCCACCCCCGCCACCTGCGAGAGCGCGTAGCGGATGTCGAGGCCGCCCATGCTGTGGGCAATCACCTGGGCGCGTTCGTTTGTCGCGACGTGCCCCAGGATGAAGTGGCCCAGTTCGGTGCCGCGCTGTTTCACCTGGCCGAATGGATTCACCTGGGGAGCCATGATCGTATGCCCCGCCTTGCCCAAGTGCGCCGCCACGCCGTTGAAGTACGTCGCGGCCGCCGGTACGCCGGGAAGCTTCCCGAAGCCGAGCACCCCGTGCGCCAGAATGATCTTGAGCTTCTTCATCAACACCTCCGCTGAAGGGATTGAGGCGCATGCAGAGGGGACGCTGTTTCAACGTGGTGAGGACACGCACGACGCGCATGCGCCCGTCTCTGGCCGCATGAACCACAAAGATGACCGGACGTAAGGATGCGGCGGGACCGGACGGCGGGGCGGCGCCGATGCCGCCGCGGAGAAGAACGACGGCTGCCCGAGTTGATCGGGCTCGCCGGGGCTACTCCCCGGCGAGCCGGCGGGCCAGGGCGCCGAGCGCGTCGAACTGCTCGGTGCGGCGGCGGGCCCAGCCGGGGAGGCGGAGCGCACCCGCGGCCGAGGTGGCGATGCCGACGGCGGCCATCAGGGCGGCCGCGACCAGCCCGCGCTCGTTGCCGGTGGCGAGCAGCAGGTTGGCGCCCGCGGCCATGATGGAGGTGAGCGTCATCACACCGCCCATCGTCACCAGCGCGCGCGTGTCGCCCTTGCGCGTGCGCAGCTCCAGGAAGGCGCCCTCGGAGGTGGGCTCGTGCACGATGCGCAGGTTGCCGTTGCGCCACTCGCGGCGGTCGCCCTCCACCCGCTCGCGGCCCTCGGCGGCGAAGGTCTGGCGCATCTCCGACACCAGCCGCCGCCACTCGTCACCGGTCAGCGGGCGCCGCAGCGGCACCGCGCGGCCCACCGAGAGCGGCAGCCCCAGCAGCCCCGGCTCGCGCGGGGCGAGGGCGGCGTTGCGGTCGTGCTCGGCGGCGGCCAGCGCGATGGCCGACGACGCCATCCCCGCCTCGGTCCCGGCCTTCTGGATCTCGGCCAGCGTCCAGCCGCCGGCGTCGCCGGGCACCAGCGCCGTGTCCGACTCGGCCGCGCGCGCCAGGATCGCGTGGACCTCTTCATCCGTGTAGCGTCGTTCCGCCACGTCAGGGCTCCCTTTCTGCATTGCCACCCGCGCTCTGTCGTTCATCAATGATGCGTACGTTCTTCCCGGCCGGGAAGATGCACGCTCGGCGTCACCAGCCGCGCCGGGTCATGCGCCGCAGGATCTCGCGGCGGTAGGGGCCGGTGTTGCGCGTGGTGCGGCGGCGCGGGTTGGGAAGGAGCGCGGCCAGCCCGGCCGCCTGCGAGCGCGTGAGCTCGCGCGCGGAACGGTGATAGTGGTGCCGCGCCGCCGCCTCCACGCCGAACACGCCGTCGCCCCACTCCACGCTGTTCAGGTACAGCTCCAGGATGCGGCGCCGGCCCAGCACCAGCTCGGCCACCGGCGTCAGCGTCCAGTCGAAGAGCTTGCGGACGCCGCCCAGCAGCGGGTTGCGGCAGGCGCAGCCGAACAGGTTCTTCATCAGCTGCTGCGGGATGGTGGAGGCCCCCCGCATCCTCCCGCCGCCGGCGATGTCGCGCCGCGCGTTGCGCATCTCCACCAGGTCGAAGCCCCAGTGCGTCCAGAAGCGGCCGTCCTCGGCGGCGACCACAGCGTGCGCCACGTGCGGCGACATCGCGCCCAGCCGTGCGTGCGGCCGCTGGACGGTGTACTCGCGCCCCGCGGCCCACGCCTCCACCCGCCGCTGCAGCTGCACCGCGGTCACCGGCGGCCACGCGAAGCGGTAGACCACCAGCAGCACCACGCAGAGGGCGTAGTACGCCACGAACGCCTTCAGCGCCAGCCCGGCGGCGCGCCGGAGGAACCCCCGCCTGCGCGGCGGCGCTTCCGCCTCGGGCGGCCCCTGCGGCCACTCCTGGGTCACCTCGTCGGGCGGGCGCCTGCGGAATCGCATCAACGGCGGGGATCGAGGGGGCGATGGTTCCGGGGACGCTACCGCCACGCCCCCGGTGAAGCAAGCGGGGCGGATCGCACCGTCGCGCCGGTCGCCGCACAGGGCGGCCGTGCACATCGGCGGAGCCGCCCGGACCCCGTCTGCAGCTCCTCCGGGGACCAAGGGGCGCAACTTCTGCACAAAGGTGATACGATACGGCGGACGCGCAGTTTCCCCGGATGCCACGCTCATGGCCCACACGCCCCATCGCGACCCGGATTCAGTGCTGACGCCGGACGTCGATCCATCGCGGCAGGCCACGCCGGTGGAGCCCGGCGCCCCCACCCCGGACCTCCGCGACACGGCGCAGGCGGTGGAGAGCCCGCGCAGCCGCTCGTGGGGCGTCACCACGCTCACCGCGCTGGCGCTGCTGTACACGCTGTACTTCGCGCGCAGCTTCCTGCTGCCGATCGCCGTGGCGCTGCTGCTCAGCTTCCTGTTCAGCCCGCTGGTGCGCGCGCTGGCGCGGGTGCGCATCCCACCGCCGCTGGGCGCGGGGCTGGTGATCCTGGTGCTGCTGGGGACGGTGGGGTTTGGCGGCTACGAGTTGGCCGGCCCGGTGCAGACCTGGGCGGGGAAGGCGCCCGAAACACTCTCCACCGCGCAGAAGAAGCTGCGGCGGCTGATGCGTCCGATCGAGCGCGCCAGCCGCACCGCCGAGCAGGTGCAGAACGCGGCCGGCGTGGGCGGGCCCGAGGCGGCCCCGCGCGAGGTGGTGGTCAAGCAGCCCAGCCTGATCGCGCGGGTGTTCGGCACCACGCAGCGCTTCGTGACCGCGGCGCTCGAGGTGGTGATCCTGCTCTACTTCCTGCTGGCCGCGGGCGACCTGTTCCTGCAGAAGCTGATCAAGGTGCTCCCCACCCTGGGCGACAAGCGCAAGGCGGTGGAGATCGCGCGGATGACCGAGGCGTCGATCAGCACCTACCTGCTCACCGTGGCGTGCATCAACCTGGTGGAGGGCGCCGTGGTGGCGCTGGTGATGTGGGCGTTGGGGATGCCCAGCCCGATCCTGTGGGGGGTGATGGTGGCGGTGTTCGAGTTCGTGCCGTACCTGGGCGCGCTGGCGATCGTCGCGGTGCTGTCGGTGGCGGCGATCACCACCTTCGACACGGTGGGCCACGCGCTGCTGGCGCCGGGGGCGTTCCTGGCCATCAACGTCATCCAGGCCAACTTCGTGAGCCCGGTGCTGGTGGGGCACCGCCTGGAGCTGAACCCGGTGGCGCTGCTGGTGGGGCTCACCTTCTGGTTCTGGATCTGGGGGATCCCCGGCGCCTTCATCGCCGTGCCGCTGATGGCCACGTTCAAGATCTTCTGCGACCACATCGAGTCGCTCGCCGCCCTGGGCGAGTTCCTGGGGATGCGCGACGAAAGCGAGCGCCGGACGATGGTGCGGCCGCCGTGATGCTGGATGCGGAGGGTCGTTGTGCATCCCCGCGCCCGACGAGATCGTGCCAGCGCAGCGGCGATGCCGAAGTCCGGGGCCCGCTGACCGGCGGGTGAAGCCGCGGCGCCGCGGCAACCAGTACGAGAAGCCTCGCAAACCGCGCGAGGCTTCACCCGGCCCGGTGGCAGCACCGCGGATGGTGGAGGGTACCGGGTACGCGCTGGAGGCTCTTCCGGAGCGGTACGGCTTTCGTCCCCAGCGGGACGCGGGTGCGGAAGACGCGGCGGGGAGAAGATGTCTCAGCAGGGGCAGGAATCTCCCGAAAATCCAGCGAACCGGGCGTGCGTCCGGACGGCGGCGCTTGAGAATCGTGCCGCCGATACGATGGCGTGAAGAATGCCAATGAGGCTCCTTCCCTCGCCACCGTGCGCCCATCGGCGCCACGCGTGCGCGGGTCTCCCCGCAGGTCGCTGGACCGCTCCCGCCGGCTCCCCTCTCCAGGCGATCGTCAGCGCCATGTCCAATCTCCACGTCAGCCTTTTCGGGGGATTCCGCGTGACGCGCGGCTCCGGGACGGCTGAAATCCCGCTGTCGCGGCTGGCGCAGGCGCTGCTCTCGTACCTGCTGCTGAACCGTCACCGGCGCCACCCGCGCGACGTGCTGGCCACCCTGTTCTGGGGCGAAAGCCGCGAGGAGCGCGCCCGTGCGTGCCTGGCCACCGCGCTGTGGCGGCTGCGGCGCGCGCTGGGGCCCGCCGGCGGCACGGGTGAAAGCTGGATCGTGGTGGCTCCCTCGGGTGACGTGACCTTCAACGGCGGCGCCCCCTGCCACGTGGACGCCGCCCAGATGGAGGCCGGCGTGCGCGCCGCGCTCAGCCGCCCGCCCGCGGCGCTGGGCGCGGACGAGACCAACGCCCTGGAACAGGCGCTGGAGCTGTACGCCGGTGAGCTGCTGGAGGGAATGTACCACGACTGGGCGCAGCGCGAGCGCGACCGCTTCCGCAACCTGTACCACGACGGCGCCTGGCACCTGATGCGGGCGCTGGCGCACCGGAAGGAGTGGGAGCGCTGCGCCGCCTGGGGCGAGCGCATCCTTCGCTCCGACCCGCTGCGTGAAGACGTGCACCGCGAGCTGATGCGCGTGTACGCCACCGCCGGCCGCCGCGCGCTGTCGGTGCAGCAGTACCACCGCTGCCGCGACGTGCTGCGCCGCGAGCTGGGCGTGGACCCGGCGCCCGAGACCACGGCGCTCCTGGGCACCCTGGCCGGCCCCCCGCCCGCCGCGGCCGCGGCGCCGCCGTTTCCCCCCTTCCCGTCATCCACCGGCGCCCCTGCCGCCGAGACCGGCGACTCACGCGAGGCGCTGCTGCGGCTGCACCACGCGTGGGTCACCTTCGAGAGCGCGCGCGGCGAGCTGGCGCGCACCATCGCCCTGGTCGAGCAGATCGTACCCGCCGGCTACGCGTAGAACGGCCCAAGCACCCCGACAGCACCCCGGATCCGACGATCGAAAACCGCCCCCGCGGAGCACTCCGCGGGGGCGGTATCGTTCGTTTGCACCCGGATGGTTCCGGCGCTCCACGGCCCCCACCCACCCCCGGAGGGGAGCTGGACGGACGCAATTCCGGCTTTTCTCGCGCCGTGATGGAACGGTGATGAAACGGTGAGCCGGCGGTGAGCGGCGCGCCCACATTTCCCCGCGAACGATGCGCACGGGGCGGCTCCGGCCGCCGCGGCGCGCACCGGCGTCTCCCGCCCGCGACGGGCGCGGGCGGAAGCGAGCGCAGCCGGGGGCCACCGGAAGAGCCGTGCCGCGAAACGCCCCCACCACCCCGAGGAGAGTGCCATGGCCAGCTACGCCCGATGGTACGAAGAAGATCCCTACGAAAACCTGCGCGGCGTGCTGGCGGAAGACTACGCCAGCCTTCCGCCCGAGCAGCTGGAGCAGGTGCTGGCGCGGTCGGGGATGTCGCCCGAAGACATGGAGGGCTTCCTGAGCTCGCTGGGCTCGATCGGCCGCGGCATCGCGGGGGCGCTCCCCACGGTGCTCCCGGTGGTGGGCACCGCGGTGGGCACGGCGTTCGGCGGGCCGCTGGGCGGCGCGCTGGGCGGGATGGCGGGCCAGATGGCCGGCGGCGCCATCACCGGGGCCGCGCAGCCCCAGGGCGGCGGCGCGCCGGGGCAGCCCCCCGCGCAGCGCCCGGCGCCCAGCCGCGCCGCCCCCCGGCGCCCGCTGCTGCACCCACGCGCGCAGCATCCGCAGACCCCGCCGCGGCGGATCGTGGCGCCGCGCATCGTGGCCCCGGTCCGGGCCGCGGCCCCCGGGACGGCCCCGGCCGCGCCCGCGCCCCTCCCCACCGGCGCCCCGGCCGCCAGCCAGCTGCTGCAGACGCTCTTCCGGCCCGAGACGCTGCAGGCGCTGCTGGCGCTGGCCCTGGGCAACGCCGGGTGCAGCCAGGTGCCCGTGGGCGACACCCCGGTGCCGGTGGGCGCCTTCGCCAACATGATCGGCGTGCTGGCCGGGCAGGCGGGCGCCGAGCTCCCCACGTCCGCCGGCGATGCGGGGAACGGCGCCGGTGACGCGGGCGGCGACAGCGGCGAGAGCTATCCGGCCTACCTGGGCGGCCCCGGCGGCGCCCCCATGGTCGACCCCGCGGTCCCCGAGGAGCGCGCCGTCGCCCTGCTGCACCACCTGGCCCGCGCCGAGGCGATGGAGGCCGCGTACGACGAGGCCGATGACGAGGACTGGGGCGAGGACGAGGAGGATTGGGGCGAGGACGACGAGGACTGGGGCGAGGACGACCTCGAGGCGATGTACGACGAATCGGAGCTCGAGGACCTCTACGAGAGCGACCTGGAGGGGGTGTACGATGGCGTCTACGGCTGACCCGGCGGGCGCGCTGAACGGCCTGCTGATGCAGCTGGCCGCCGGCGGCCCCGCCCCGGGCGCCCTTCCCGGCACCGACGAGATGGTGGCGCAGCTGGCCGGCGACGACCCGCTGAAGAGCCTGCTCGTGCGCCAGGTGCTGGAGCGGCACGACCGCGTGGACGACGATGAGGACGAGCCCGCCGCGCCCGGCCCCGACCCGCAGGCCCTGGCCCGCCAGCGCGCCGCCCGCCGCCAGCTGCGCGAGATGCGCGACGAGCTGATGGCCCTGCGCGAGCGCAACGACGCGCTCGCATCGGCGCTGGGCGCCTGCTACCTCTGCTGGGGCGAGGACCGCCGCTGCGCGGTGTGCGGCGGCCACGGCACCCCCGGAACCATGGCGCCCGAGCGCGACGAGTTCGCGCGCTACGTGGCGCCCGCGTTGAAGCACCTCCAGCCGCGGGGAGGCACCCGCCGCGGTGACGCGGGGGGACTGCGTGCCCCCCACGAACCACAACCCGAAAGGAGACCGGCATGAACGACCTCTACGACGCCATCGAAGCCCTCGACCTGGAAGACGACGAGTCCTTCTTCTTCGAGGACGACGAGGCCGACGACGAGGCCCGCCGCAACGGCCGCGCGGCGTCGCGCTTCCGGCGCCCCGTGAAAACGGGGAAGGGCGGCGGCTACTACCGCCCGCGCCCGCCCACGGGAGGCACCAAGTACGTCACCCAGCCGCAGTTGCAGGCCGCGCTGGCCCGCGTGAGCGCCGACGTGAAGGCCAACTCCGAGGGGATCAAGACGGTGAACGCGCGGCTGAACACCCTCTCCACCGAGCAGGCCGCGCACGGCACCGCCATCCGCAAGGAAGTGGCGGAGCGCAAGAAGGAAGGGGCGCAGCTGAAGGCCGACGCCAAGAAGGCCCGCGACTTCGCGATGCTGCAGCTGTTCCTGCAGAAGCCGCCCAAGGTGTTCGACAAGGACGGCACCACCGAGCTCAAGGTGGTCGACCAGAACGACTTCCTGCTGCCGCTGGTGCTGATGGGCGGGCTGGGCGGCGGCGGTGACGCGGGCGGCGGGATGGGCGACAACATGCTGCTCATGTTCCTGCTGCTCGGGAAGAAGTAGCCACAGGTACATCTCAACCGAAGGGACGAATCGAGATGGACCTCATGACTTTTCTGCTGGACCGGACGGTGGCGCGGAACGAGGGGGTGACCGACGAGGCGGCGGCCAACCGCATCGCCCTGCTGGGGAGCGTGATCGCCCAGCAGAACATGGTCCTCTCGCTGATCCTGGTGCAGAAGCTGGCGCGCGACGAGGTGGCCGCGCGCCCGGTTCCGCCCCCGCCGCCCCCGCCGCCCCCGCCGTCCGCGGTGCCCCTGGTGGCGCCGCTCACCACCTTCGACCAGGCCCAGAAGCAGGTCGTGGCGTTCGGCTTCAACGTCGTGCGGCAGGACCTGTGGACCCGGAAAGAGCCGCTGGAGGTGGTGATCGCGCAGGAACCCGCGCCATTTTCCGACGCGGGGCCGGGGACCGACGTCACGCTGGTGGTGGCCAGACTGGAGGACAAAAGGGGCGCGATCATCCTGGCGTCGCAGGCGTCGCAGACGATCGGGGCATCCGGGAACACACCGGCACCCGCGCCCGAGCCCGTTCCATAGGGCGCTGCACCGGCTCTGCGCCGTGCTGCGGCGGCTGGCCGGCCGCGCGCGGTACGGCCCGCTCCGGGCCGACGACGCGGTTCGCGACCCGGAGCGCCCATCCCCTCACACCTGAGCCGCGGCGGCGCCCCCGCGTGGGGCCCGCCGCGCGTCCATCCACCTTCAACCCCACCGCTCCATGGACCCCAGGCTCTGGGAGCTGCTGCGCACGGGCGAGGCCGCCGACGAGGTTCCCGCCATCCTTCGCCTGCGGGGCGGCGCGCCGCTGCCGTCGGGGGTGCGCCAGGTGGCGCGCTTCGGCGACATCGCCACCGTGCGCCTGCCGCGCGGGCAGATCCCCCGCGTGCGCGAGGAAGAGGGGGTCGGCAGCCTGAAGGCCGCGTCGCCGGTGGGCCCGGAGCGCCCCCGCCGCGAGCGGCGGCGCGAGCCCGGCGGCGACGATGACGACGAGGCCGAGTCCGGCGGCCCACGCCACCCCGACGTCCCCGAAACGGGGCGGGGGACGGTGGTGGCTGTCGGCGACTGGGGGTTCGACTTCGCGCACCCCGACTTCCGCAACGCCGACGGGAGCACGCGCATCGCCGCGCTGTGGGACCAGCGCTCCAAACCCGGCGTGGCGCCTCCGCGGCCGTACGGCTACGGCGTGGTGCACACCCGCGAAGCCATCGACCGCGCCCTGCGCGCGCGTGACCCGTACGCCGCGCTGGGCTACCACCCGGCCGACGCCGATTCGGGCGGCACGGGGACGCACGGGACGCACGTGCTGGGCATCGCCGCGGGGAACGGGCGCGGCGGCGGCCCCGTGGGCGTGGCGCCCGAGGCCGAGCTGGTGCTGGTGCACATGGACACCAGCGGAGCCGACGGCAGCGGCAACCTGGGCGACTCGGTCACCCTGCTCGAGGCGGTGGACTTCGTGCGCCGCACCGCCGCGGGAAAGCCGTGGGTGCTGAACCTGAGCATGGGCCGCCACGCGGGGCCGCACGACGGGCTCACGCTGGTGGAGCAGGGGCTCGACGCGGCGCTGGCCGACCCCGGCTGCGCCATCGTGCAGTCGGCCGGCAACTACTTCGACGCGTCGGCGCACACCACCGGCGAGCTGAGGCCGGGCGAGACGCACTTCATCGAGTGGGAGGTGGCCGAGGGCGACGTCACCCCCAACGAGCTGGAGCTGTGGTATCCCACCCGCGACCGGCTGGTGGCCGAGGTGGTGTGCCCCGACGGGGCGCGCTCCGGCCCCGTGCGGCAGGGCGAGCGGCGCGACCTGAAGGCCGGGGGCCGCGTGGTGGGCCGGGTCTATCACCGGGCCAACGACCCCAACAACCTGGACCACATGGTGAACGTCTTCCTCGACGCGCGCGCGCCGGCGGGCACCTGGCGCGTGGCGATCACGGGGGAGGACGTGGTGGACGGCCGCTGGCACGCCTGGGTGGAGCGCGACGCCGCCTGCGCCGGGTGCCAGTCGCGCTTCCGCCCCGAGACGGCGGTGCGGGGGAACACCACGGGCAGCATCTGCGGCCCCTTCCACACCCTGGCCGTGGGCGCCTACGACGCGGCGTCGCCCACGCGCGAGCTGGGGCGCTTCAGCAGCTCGGGGCCGACCAGGGACGGACGGCAGAAGCCCGACTTGGTGGCGCCCGGCGTGTCGATCCTGGCGGCGCGCTCGGCGCCGCGCGAGGGGAGCGGGCCGCTCCTCACGCGGAAGTCGGGGACCAGCATGGCGGCGCCACACGTGACGGGGACCGTGGCGCTGATGTTCGAGGCCGCGGGGCGCCCGCTGGAAATACACGAGACGCGCCGGCTGCTGCTGACCACCACCGTCCCGCCGCCGCCCGAGCGCCGCGCCGAGCGCTCGCGCATCGGGAGCGGCTACCTGGACTCGGCCGCCGCGGTGCAGGCCGCCCGCGAGCACGGTGCGCTGCGCCCCGGCGCCCGTCCCGTCCCCGCCGCGCCCGCTCGTTCCCGCACGCCCGCGCGCGAGGAGGCCGAAGTGTCCACCCGCGATGAAGCGATCCCCTGCGGCTTCGAGTCCGAGGCCGCGTTCGCCGGTGCCGCCGCGGGATTCGAGGCGTTCGAGTCCGCGGAGTACTGGGGGGACGACGGGTGGGGCGGAGGGTTGACGGCGGACGGGTTCGCGGAGGCGGCCGAGGCGCTGGTGGCGTCTGGCCGGGCGGCGCGCCCGGGCGCGGTGATCGGCGCGGCGCTGGCGGGGGTGCCCGGCGCCGCCGAGGCGGTGGGCGACGCGCCTCCCTCGCCCGCGGCGCTCTTCGACGCGCTGCTGCGGGGCGACGGGCCGCTGGCCTCGGCGTTCGACCTGGTAGCGCTCCCCGGCGCCGCGCCCGTGGTGGAGCCCCGCGCGGGCGACCTGCTGGTGCGGCGCGCGGCGGGCGAGCCGGTGGCGCACGCGGCGGTGCTGGCCGCGCCGCCGCTCCACCGCCAGCAGGTGCTGGCCTCGGGCGGGGTGCCGGAGTGCGGGTGCGGCGGGTGGTTCGTGGTGGTGATCGAGGGCGGCCCGCGCCCGCACGTCCGCGCCAACGGCTTCCATCGCCGGCTGCTGGACGACCTGGGCCGCTCCCCGCGCGACCAGGTGATCGTGCGCCCCCGGCTGCGGGGGATCTCGATCGCGTCCGAGAACGCGGAAGCCCTGGGATCCGGCGCCGTTTCATCATCCCCCCGCGTGGCGGTTCCCCGCGTGTTCGAGGCGGACGCGGAGGCGGCGAACGCGGTGGACGTGGACGTGCGCGGCCGCATCATCCCCGAGGCGATCGACCAGGCCGTGGTGACGCTCCTCTTCGCCCCAGGCGCTCCCTCGGCCACCACCAACAGCAGGGGCCGGGCGACGCTCTCGCTGGTGGGCGTGCCGGACGGAACGCACCTGATGCAGATCGCCGCCCCGGTCGTCGACGACTCGCCGGTGGGACCCGCGACCGCGTCGTCCACGCCGCGGCCCGGCCGGATCTGGCGGACGCTGCTGGTGGACGTGACGGTGGCGAGCCAGCGGGTGAGGGCGGTGGCGGCCACGGCCATCGGGGGGACGGTGACGCTGGTGGGCGGCGTGGTGCGCGCGCGGGTGCAGCCGGTGTGGATACAGTCGCCCAACCGCCACGTGCGGCGCGGCGAGCCCCCCGTGCTCGACACCATCATCGTGCACCACACCGGCGGGTCGCAGGCGTCCGGCGCCATCAACACGTTCCTGGCCGCCAACAGCACCTCGGCGCACTACGTGGTGGACGTGGACGGGCAGATCGTGAAGATGGTGCACGAGAGCGACACCGCCTTCCACGCGGGCGTGAGCCACTGGGGCGGGCGCGACAGCGTGAACGAGTTCTCGGTGGGGATCGAGATCGTGAATGCCTCCGGCCCCTATCCGGCGGTGCAGATGACGGCCGCGCTCGGCCTGCTGGGGCGCATCAGCGCCGGGATCCCGACCATCGTCGCGCGGAACGTGGTGGGCCACTCCGACATCGGAACCTGCCCGGCCAAGGGGTGCACGGGCACCACGCCGCGCCAGCTGGGCCGCAAGTCGAGCGACCCCGGCGTGCGGTTCGACTGGCCGCAGGTGGAGGCGCTGGGGCTTGGGCTGATCCCCAACGCCACGCGGACGCTGGGGGCCGCCGACTACCAGGGCTACTTCGCCGCCACCCCCGCGCTCCCGGCGCTGCGCCGCGGCGACAAGGACGCGGGCCAGGTGTACGGCGGCGCCAAGCGCACGGCCATCCCTTCCGGGGTGATCGCCGAGCTGCAGCGCGACCTGCGCGACATCGGCTACTGGTGCCCCGACACCGGCGTGTTCGACGCGCCCACCGAGAAGGCGGTCATGGTGTTCCACGAGCACTTCTTTGGCGGCTCGCGCCCCCGTGCCGCCAGCAGCACGCGCGTGGACACCGCGACCGCCGAGATGATCAAGAAGGTGCGGCCCTGACGGGCAGCACGGACGCTGTGTCTGCCCGCATCCCGTCCCGCCACGGACTCGACGACGCGTGGCTGCAAGGACCGGAATGCGGTGAGTTATCGAAATTTTTGAAAGTGGACACCACCCGCTCCGCGCGGCCGTCCAATCGTGTCCCCAAGGGCCTCGCGGTCAGGGAGATGATGGCGAAGCCGCTCGAACGGGGAGGATCGCATCACCTGATGACGCGGTTGGCGGTGCTCGTCTCCACGGTGGACGCTGAACCGCGAACTGCGTCATCGGGGGTCCGGCACGCCGCGATTCACGTGCGCTGGCGGATGATGGGAGTCCAGCCGCGGTGATGGACGGTGTGATGTGAAGCGAAGGATCGCACCACCTGATGACGTGGTTGGCGGCGGCGACAGGACGCGGCGGAGCCCGGTGTCGCGCGAGGAATGAGCGGAACGCCGCGGCGGATCATCTCCATGGCCGAGATCGTCGACGGCAACTGCGTCATCGGGGTCCCGCACGCAGGCAGTGACGTGCATCGGAAACAGGTGTCCAGTTTAGAACTTTCGATACTCAGCGCATGCGAGGCTGCAGCCACTCGCCGTCCGCTGTGGAGGGGGGATGGGGATGGGGATGGGGATGGGGATGGGGATGAGATGAAGGCCATCTGACTATTCGACCGATGATGGAGCGACCGGTGGCGCCGCCGCCGGGCCGCGCCTGGTCCTGAACGCCGAAAGGGATAGCCAATGAGCACGCTGCTGGGTACGAGCGGGGGAGTGCTGGAGGCCGCCGACGCGTGGGTGGCCGGCGGACGCAGCCGCATCTCCGGGGCGCTCCTGGAGGCGGTGATGAGCACGCCCGGCGCCGGCGAGGCGCTGGATGAAGCCGCCCCGCCGCCCACCCCCTCCGCGCTGTTCGACGCATTTGCCGGCGGCCACAACCCCGCCGCCCGCCGCGCCATGGAAGCCACCTTCGAACTGGTGGCCGGCCCCGGCGAGGGCCTGGACCCCGGCGACCTGCACCCCGGCGACCTGGTGGTCCGTGCCGCGCCGGGCGAGGGCGTGGCGCACCTGGCCATGGTGGGCCCGCGCGGCGCCGTGCCCGGCGAGTCGCTGGAAAGCGAGGGGCTGACCCCCGAGCCACGCGCGGGCGGCGGGGTGTACGTGCACGTGGTGGAGGGCGGCGCCTTCGCCCACGCCAGCGGCGACGGCTACGCCCGCCGCGTGGCGGGGCCCGACGGACGGGTGCAGCGCGACACCGTGGTGCTGCGGCTGCGCGGCGCCGAGAGCCTTGCGCCGCCCGTGATGGCCGAGGACGACGGCCGCGACCCCGAGGATTACGGGTACGACCGCGAGGACGACACCGAGGACGAGCCCTTCCCGCCCGAGCGGGTGAGCTGGCCGGGCGGCACTGCCGCGCAGCAGGCCTTCATGCGCCAGGTCTACCGCCTGCACGTGGCCAGCTCGTCCGCGCGCCGGCCCTTCGTGGCCGACGTGCCAGACGGCGAGCTGGGCACCGTGGAAGGCGGCCACCGCGCCCGCACCGCCGCCGCCGACGACGCCCGCGCCCTGCTGGCCGAGATCCGCGCCGAGCTGCAGCGGCAGAAAGACGCGGGCGACGCGCGCGCCCGCCGCGTCACCGCCATCGGCGTGGTGAGCGCCTACCGTTCGGCCACCCAGCAGCTGGCCGCGTGGCAGGGCAACTTCCCCATGTACTACAGCCGCACCCAGGCCGACCGCGCGTCGAAGGCGGGCGGCGAGCACGGCGCGGCGGCGGCGGCGTACCTGGCCCGCTACATCGGCGGATGGCTGGCCGCGCCGGGCTTCAGCCTGCACAACGACGGGCGCGCCATCGACTTCACCACCACGCAGGGCGGCACGTCGATGGGCGCCAGCAGCAACGCCGCCAACCGCGCGGCCTGGCGGCGCTCGTGGATGTGGGACTGGATGACCGCCAACGCGGCCCGCTTCCACTTCTTCCAGAACACCGCCATCGACGAGCCCTGGCACTGGGAGCACCGCCCTGCCGCCACGGCGGGGATCGCGGCGGCCGCTGCCGCTGCCGCCTCCGCGGTCGCCGCCGCGGCCGGCGCCGTCGGTGGGGCCGCCGCCACTGCCGCCGGCGCCCTTGCGGCCGCCGCGGGGGCGGGTGGCGAGTCCGCCTGGAACGCGGGGGAAGACGACGAGTCGGCCGTGGCCGAATGCGGGCTCGAGTCCGTTGCCGAAGACGAAGAAAGCATCCCCTCCACCGGCCTGGCGTGGAGCGGCGCCACCGACGAGCAGCTGGCCTTCATGCGCGCCGTGTACGACCGGCACGTGGCCACCTCCGCCTCGCGCCGCACCTTCATCGGCGACGTGCCGGGCTCCGAGCGCGCCGAGGTGGAGGGCGACGTGACCCTGCGCACCGCCGCCGCCGCCGACCTGCGCGCGCTGTTCGCCGACTGCCGCGCCGAGCGCGCCCGCCAGGCCGGCGCGGGCGACGCGCGCGCGGCGGCGGTGTCGCGCGTGGGCATCACCAGCGGCTACCGCTCGGCCAGCCGGCAGTTCAGCCTGTGGAAGAAGTACTTCCCCAAGTACTACTTCAAGACCCGCGAGCACCGGCAGACGCTTTCCGGAGGCGAGCACGGCGACGCGGCCGTGCGCTACACCGCGCACTACGTGGGGCAGTGGATCGCCGCGCCCGGGTTCAGCCTGCACAACGACGGGCGCGCCGCCGACCTGGTCTGCGTGGA
>DASSME010000318.1:0-8498 GCA_035689035.1 Longimicrobium sp.
GACGTCCGCACCGCCGACTGCGCCGGCGGGGTGGCCACCAACGACGCCATCTCGGCGATCCAGTGGGTTACCAACAACCACCGCAACCCCGCGGTGGCCAACATCAGCTGGTACTACCGCCAGCAGGTTCCCGAGGTGGACCAGGCGATCTACGCCTCGATCCAGGCCGGCGTCACCTACGTGGTGCTGGCCGGCAACGAGGGGGTGGATGCGTGCACCGAGACCCCCGCGCACACCCTGGGCACCATCACCGTGGGGGCCACCGACCGTTACGACGCACGGCCGACCTGGTCCAACTTCGGCGCGTGCCTCAACCTGTTCGCCCCGGGGGTGGACATCGAGTCCGCGGGGATCGCCAGCGACTACGACTACCGGGTGGACAGCGGCACGTCATTCGCCTCGCCGCACGTGGCGGGGATCGCGGCCAACTACCTGGGACGCAACCCCACGGCCACGCCCAGCACGGTGAAGAGCGCGATCGTGAACGGCGCGACCACCGGGGTGGTAACCAATGCCGGCACCAGCTCGCCGAACCGGCTGGCCTATTCCCGGATCTGATCCGGGAGCGGTGAACGTTCAGGATCGCCTCGCGCCGGGTCCCTGGGAGTGAGCGGAAGCACCCGGCCGTTCTCCGCCGGCCCCGGGTGACCCGTCCGGGGACACGTCTTTCGGATCGGGGGGATGACCTGGCCGGTTCCCCCCACGCACCAGGGCGGCGCCCGCGCGCCGCCCTCCCACGGAGGCCCTGGATGAGCCAGCTCGGACTTTCCCTCGCGGTGGCGGCGGCGCTGGCCGGCTGCGCCCCCGCCCGTGAAGCGCAGACGGACGCCCCCTCGCTGGAGGCCCGGACCGCCATGCAGCAGGACTCCCTCCCCCTCCGCCGCCCGCCCGAGGCGCTGCAGCGCGCCTTCCGGTACAGCAGCGGCGTAGAGACCGCCATGCGCGAGACGCTCCGCGACGCCACGGCCTGGCGCGCGCTCTGGACGCGCCTGACCTCGCGCGCCGGCCCTCCCGTTCCGCCCCCGGAGGTGGACTTCGCCCGGGAGATGGTGCTGGTGGCCGCCCTGGGGCAGCGAAGCAGCGGCGGCTACGCCATCCGCATCGAGTCCGTCCGCCAGGCGGGTGGGGAGATGGTCGCCACCGTGGTGCAGACCTCCCCCGGCCCGCGCTGCGGCGTCACCGGCGCGCTCACGGCGCCGGCCGACGTGGTGATCGTCCCCCGCTCCGACGCCGCGGTACGCTGGACGGTCCGCGAGACGGTCACCGACTGCCCCTGACCGCCCGTGCAGCTGACCCGGCAGGAGGGCCGCTGGTACGCCTCCGATCATACAGTTTGTGGGAAATGACTGTGCATTCTGCACCAACCCGCCGCCTCGTCATCCTGAGGCTGAGGCTGACCACGCACTCGCCACGGCATGAGCGAGCGGCCTCAAGCCGAAGGATCTGTGGCCGGTCGGCGCGAAAACACGAGCGGTAGCGCGCCGTCGGTTACGATGACGAGCCACGGGGGACCGGCTCGAATGCGCAGTCGATCCTAGAAGCCGGTATCCAGCCACCCGCGCGCACGCCTGATCGCTTTCACACGGATCCGGGAGCCCCGGCACGAAGGAACGCCGGGGCGGACGACCCGGCACCCGGAGACCGTTCCCGGCCCCGTCTCGCATCCGACGATTATCGTCAGGAACTATCGAAATCCACCCGACGTAGAAGTATCTCTTGAGCCGCGCGGCGACGAGACATTTTGCTCTTTTGACCACATCCAAATCTAATCGATTTAGCACGTTGCCCCTCTTGCTCGGAAGAGGGTGGTGACGCACATTTCCTGCTGAGGCACGGCATCGTCCGGCGCGCATCCCCGCCCATCCGGAGACGTAAGGGGAGCGCACCGGCGACCGATCGAAAAACCAGCAGAAGGGCTGTGGAATCCATTTCCACGGCCCTTTTCGCGTCGGTACGTCCGGGATCGCAATCCTGTTCGGCCATGCCCGAAGGTGCGCCGGGCGTCCGGCGGAAGGGCTCGGCGCGGACTGGCGGCCAGGCGAAGCCTTCCCGGAGCCCGAGGTGGCACTCCGCCACCCCGGGCAACACGCCCCACCCGGGAGGCAGCCATGGCCAGCGATCAACCCATCCCCGGCGGCGACGATCCCGTAGGCCCCGGGGGCCCGCCACCCACCTACAGCGGCGTCGAGATCTCGCAGATCACCCCCGTCGGCGCCGCGCTCACCAGCGGCGTCACCGCCACCCTCACGGGCCGGGGGTTCCAGCCCGGCGCGGCGGTGTGGTTCGGCAACACCGCGTCGCCCGGCGTCACCTGGCGCAGCGAGAACGAGGTGGGCGCCGTCATCCCCGACAGCGCGCAGGAGGGCACCGTCTCGGTGACCCTGGTGAACCCCGACGACAGCACGTCCACGCTGCCCGGCGGCTTCACCTACGTGGCCACCGCCCCCGGCGAGAACGCCGAGGTGCTGGGCGTGTTCCCCACCGGGGTGATCGAAGACACCCAGACCGACGTCACCCTCCGCGGCCGCCACCTGCTGGACGCGTACGCCAACGGGCTGCTGGCGCTGCGCGGGCCCACCCGCGCCACCGTGACCATCCTGGGGATGGCCAGCACCACCGACGCGGCCACGGGGCTCGAGTCGCTCACCTTCACCCTGCGCGTCACCGCCTCGCCGGCGCTGCAGCCGCTGGAGCGGATGGCGATCCAGGTGCTGGCCAGCCGCCGCCCCGGCGCGACCGGCGACGGCGTGGTGGAAAGCAGCCGCCGGATCTTCACCGTCCTCCCCAAGTCCATCCCCGTCCCGCTCGCCTTCACCCCCACCCTGCAGCCCGATGGAACCACCCTGGTGGTGGTGGCGGGGCGCAACCTGGCGGGAAGCACGCTGGCGCTGGGCGAGGGGACCACGCTGCACATGCAGCGCAGCGACGACAGCACCCTGGCCGGGCTGGTGAGCGTGACCGGCTCCGCGCCCACCCAGCAGCTGTCCGTGAAGAGCCCCGCCGGCGCCGAGGTGGCGCGCTACACCGTCTCGGTGCAGGAGAGCGCGGCCGCGTCCAGCAGCACCAGCGGCGGCGGCGTGGCCGCGGCCCAGGCCACCACCTCGCCCGCCATGCAGCTGGAGCTGGCCCCGGTCCCCAACCAGCAGGTGGTGGCGCCCACCGAGTCCGACAGCGCGGTGTTCGACCTGAGCGGCACCGGCACCGCCTCGTCGCTGTTCTTCGACTGGTTCGCCTTCGAGATCGTGCTGGTGGACGTGGACATCATCGTCCCGCTGCTGAGCGAGGTGCGGCTGATCCCCTTCTTCGACGGCGGGGGCGGCGACCTGGGGACCGAGGTGCTGGCGAAGGTGGGGAGCCTGGTGCGGGTGCGCGGCGCGGGGCTGCTGGTGGCGCTGCGGGTGGACCTGATCGTCCGCATCCGCGTGGTGCTGATCATCGCCTACCGCTGGGAGATCTGGGACTTCGGCGTCTTCAACGAGTTCGACGACCTCTTCCCCTGGGCGATCGGCTCGGTCACGGTGAGCGTGCGGGTGGAGATCAGCATCCGGCTCTCCATCGCCGCCCTGCTGGCGCTGGTGGAGCCCGGCAACCGCCTGCGCGTGCTGGCCTCGTTCAACCTGACGGTGGGGATCGACTTCACCATCAGCACCGACGGCAGCTCGCTCGACTTCGGCCACGGCTTCACCTGGCGGCCGCGCCTCCGCGGGATCGGGCCGCTCCCCGACACCCTCCTCCCCTGCAACGGGATCTTCCAGCTCGCGTCCGACCAGGGCGCGACCGCCTTCGCCGACGCGCAGGGGACGCAGGCCTTCTACTTCGCGCGCGCGCCCGGCGAGTGCTGCCTCCCCTGGAGCTTCGACCTGGACCTGGTGCGCTTCGACCCGGGCGGCGGCAGCGAGACGGTGCAGCAGGGCTTCCAGACCGAGTTCTGCCTGACCGCGGCCCCCACCGCCGCCTTCGTGGACAACATCGTGATCACCTCCGAGAACCCGTCGCCCGAGGGGTTCCCGCCCACGCTGGTGCTCGAGCTGCAGGACATCGCGCTGGTGAAGGCGCTGGGCACCCCCAAGGACGCGGCAGGGAACATCCTGGGGCCGCCGCAGGACGTGCGCGACCTGGGGTGGGTCCCGGAGTTCTACCTCGAGTCGGCCACCGACACCGTGCTGGAGCCGGGGTCGCTGGAAGACGGGACCGCGTGGGCGGTGCTCGAGGGCGACAACGTGATCCGCGTGCGTCTGCACCCCGCCGACGGGCCGGCCGGCGCGCAGTACGGGTTCTGGCCCGGCGCCGTGGCGGGGTTCGACATCGTGCGCGCGCTGGCCGCGGGCGAGGTGCCGCGGCTGCTGGGGCTGGGGACGCTCCCCGTGTCGGTGGCCGCGGCGATCGTGCTCACCCCCGTGCTGGCGTACCGCACCGACCCCAACGATCCGGCCACCCTGACGCTGGCGCCGACCGTCGCGATCCCCGCGGGCGGGTCGCAGAACGAGTCCGTGTGGCAGCTGGAGCGGGTGGAGCCGTTCGAGGCCGAGCGGCGCTACTGGGCGGCGCTGCGCATCGACGCGTCTCCGCCCACCAGGCAGCGCTCGCTCACGGTGAAGGTGGCGTCGGCGCAGCTGGAGCTGCGCGCGGCCAACGGGACCTCGCAGGTGGGGCAGGCGCCGCTCGCCATCCCGCGCGCCTCGTTCCAGGGTGACCGGGGCGTGGCCAGGACCCCCGACCGCTTCTTCACCGGGACGCTGCACGAGACCGGGCGGCAGGTGACCGTCACCATCGCGGCGAACACCGCGGTGGGGAAGCTGATCGACCTGGGGCTGGAGGTCAGACCCAACCTGAAGGAAGACACCTCGGTCTCGCCGATCCGGCTGGTGCCGCCCGGACAGAAGGTGGGCGGGCGGCACGTGCTGCTGGACGTGACGCTGCAGCGGACCTCCGGCGCGCGGGTGCAGCTTCCCACCACGCCGCTGCGCCTGGCGGTGGTGAACGACGAGACCTTCGAGGAGTACCTGCGCACGTTCGCCGACGTGCAGGCGCTGATGGCCGGCGCCGACGCGCAGCTGCGCGACTTCGCCCCGACCTTCCTGGGCAGGCTCCCCGCCGCCTCCGGGGCGTCGATGGACACCACGCTGAACGACGAGGGCGTGCGGCTGTGGACGCGCGCGTGGCAGGTGGTGCAGGCCCAGCCCGCCAGCCCGGACGACCGGCCGCTGTACTGGGCGCGCCTGCAGGCGATCGCGGCGCTGCGGGCCCACGTCCGGCGCAAGGGGCTGGGCGGCATCGACGACCTGGTGCTGAAGTTCGAGCAGCGCTCCCGCGGACTGGACGCCGGCGGGCGGATCGACGTCTCGACGCTCCCGGCCGGGAGCCGGAAGGTGATCGTCACCGGGTTCGACCCCTTCCAGCTCCCCGGCCAGCCCGACCAGAGCAACCCCTCGGGGCTCGCCGCGCTGGCGATCAACGGGAAGCCGTTCGGCACCGGCACGTCGCAGGTGTACGTGCGGACGGCGGTGTTCCCCGTGCGCTACCGCGACTTCGACGCGGGGCGGGTGGAGACCGCCGTGCGCGACGCGCTCGGCTCGATCGTGATGCTGATGACGCTGAGCGACAACGTGACGCACTGGTACGACGTGGAGCGCTGGGCCGCGAGGCACCGGCTCGAGAACGCCACCGACAACGAGAACCTCGTGGCCCAGCAGCTCCCCGCGGGCGCCGAGTGGGTGGAGACCACTCTCCCGCTGACCGTGGTCACCACCGCCGAGACGATCCCGGGCCCCAACGGCCCCACCCCGTTCGTGATCGACCAGTCGTACATGCGGGTGGGCGTCGGCGGGAACCGGAGCGTGAACCGCAACGCCATCAACGCGGCCACGCCGCCGGCGCAGCTGGTGGGGGCCACGCCGGGAGTGTTCCGGCCCGAGCCGGTGCACACGCTGAAGCTTTCGAACAACACCACCGCGACCGACACCAGCGGGTACACCGTGGTCTCCGACGTCCCCAGCGGAACCTCGGACGAGGGGTCGGGCGGAAGCTACCTCTCCAACGAGATCTTCTACCGCACCGCGGTGCTGCGCAACTCGGTGCGGAGCTCGCTGAAGTCGGGGCACGTCCACATCGCCCCCACCGGGACCGCCCCGCGGACGAAGGGGCCCGCGCTGGTCAGCGGGGTCAGCACCATCATCGAGCGCTTCGTGGCGACGGGGTTGCTGACCCGGGCGTCGATCGGCGGGAACACCACGCTCCCCGCCACCGAGGTGGGGCGGGTGTCGAGCACCTCGCTGAACCTGACCAACACCGCGAACGCCCCGATCCAGGCCACCGTGGAGGTGACGGCGCCGTTCTCGGCCGTCCCCACCTCGGTCTCGCTCAGCCCGGGGACGCCGTTCCCGGTGGAGGTGGACTTCTCGCCCCCGTCGGGCGGCACCTTCACCCGCACCCTCACCCTCCGCGAGACCGGGAGCGGCGAGGTGCTGGCCACCACCACCCTCACGGGCCAGGGCGTCCCCGTGTTCACCATCGGCGGGGTGGTGACGGAGAACGGCGCGCCGCGGGGCGGGGTGACGGTCACGCTCGCCGGCACGAAGACGGGCCAGGTGGGCACCGGGTCCGACGGGCGCTACCTGTTCACGCAGCTCCCGCAGGGCGGCAGCTACACCGTCACGCCGTCGCTGGCGCACTACACCTTCACCCCGCCGTCGGCCACCTTGAACGCGCTGGCGGCCAACCAGACGGCCAACTTCGCCGCCACGGTGATCCGCCGCGCCATCAACGGACGGGTGAAGACGGCGAGCGGCACCGGGATCCAGGGGGCCACGCTCACCCTTTCGGGCACCGTGGCGGGGACGGCCACCAGCGACGCCACCGGCGCGTACCAGTTCACCGGCCTCCCCGAGGGTGGGAACTACACGGTCGCAGCGTCGCGGGTGAACTACACCTTCTCGCCCTCGAGCCAGGCGTTCAACAACCTGTCGGGCGACATGGCGTTCGACTTCCCGGGCTCGCTCTCCAGCTACACGCTGTCGGGGCACCTGACCCTGGGTGGGGCGGCGCTGGCGGGTGCCACCGTCACGCTGAGCGGCTCGTCGAGCGGCACCGCGACCACCGACGCCAACGGCGCCTACTCGTTCACCGTGCTGGGCGACGGGAGCTACACGGTCACCCCGTCGAAGGTGAACCATCGCTTCACCCCGCCCAGCGCCAGCTTCAGCAACGTGAGCGGGAACCTGACGGCCGACTTCACGGCCGAGCTGGTGGTGGTCGCGCGCACCAACGTGGCGTCGCTGTACAGGGGGGGCGCGGCGACCGCGAGCTCGGAGATCAGCCCCAACCGCGCGGCGTACACCGCCGTCAACAACGACCGCCGCGGCCTGCACCAGTCCACCGACTCGTACTACGGCGGCGGCTGGCACGACGCCACGGCCGACGCCTTCCCCGACTGGCTGGAGGTGGCCTTCAACGGGGTGAAGACGATCTCCGAGGTGGACGTCTACACCGTGCAGGACAACCAGTGGAGCCCGGTGGACCCCACCGAGTCGCTCACCTTCTCGTCCTACGGCATCCAGGACTTCGACGTGGAGTACTGGACCGGGTCGGCGTGGCAGCTGGTGCCCGGCGGGCAGATCGTGAACAACAACCGGGTGTGGCGGCAGATCGTGTTCGCGCCGCTCACCACCAGCAAGATCCGGGTGGTGGTGAAGCGGGCGCTGAACGGCTACAGCCGCATCGCCGAGGTGGAGGCGTGGGACGGGGTGCGGGTGAACGTGGCGCTGGAGTCGAACGGCGCGGTCGCCACCGGGTCGTCCACCTACGGTGCCGGCTTCGAGGCGCGCGCCGCCATCAACGGCGACCGCCGGGCGGTGCACTGGGGGAGCGACTCCGCCACCGGGAGCGGGTGGCACGACGCGACGCCCGACGGGTACCCCGACGTGCTGGAAGTCGCCTTCGTGGCCGCCGCCACCATCAGCGAGGTGGACGTGTTCTCGATCCAGGACAACTACGCCAGCCCGGCGGAGCCCACCGAGGCGATGACCTTCACCCAGTACGGGGTGCAGGACTTCGAGGTGCAGTACTGGACGGGCTCGGCCTGGGTGCGCATCCCCGGCGCGCTGGTGACGGGGAACGACCGGGTGTGGCGGAAGGTGACCTTCCCGCCGCTCACTACCACCAAGATCCGCCTGGTGGTGACCCGCGCCCTGGCCAGCCACACCCGCATCGCCGAGATCGAGGCGTGGTAGCGGCACCGCGGGCGTAGCCGGGCCTCGCGGGGCCCGGCTACGCGGAGAAGCAGGGGCGGCAGGGAATCATTTCTCTGCCGCCACTGCTTTTCTGCTCCCTGCGCGTCCCCCGCGTTCCTCCGCGTTCCTCCGCGTTCCTCCGCGTGAGACCGGCTCGTGTGACCGACGGTGCATCCGGGCGGGTCCCTCGGGCCTGTCAACCCTGAGTCACGCCCTCTGCGCTGTGCGCGACGACGAAGGACGAAAACTACGGGCTGTTCGGTCCTGTGT
>DASSME010000319.1:0-2493 GCA_035689035.1 Longimicrobium sp.
CGTGCTGGCCGCGGACGGCACCACGCTGCGCACCGTCACCCTGGGCTACGGCGACGGGCAGGGCGGGACGGCGTTCGTGGGCGCCACGGACGCGCTGAAGAAGCGCCTCCTCACCTCCGTCCACTCCTCCAGCGCGGGTGGCGAGGCGCTGCCGGGGGTGCGCTTCAGCTACTACGGCCAGCCCGGCGTGACCCCCGCGGGGCCGGCCGGGAGCCTGGCGGCGGTGATGGTCCCCGAGGGCGGGATCACCGCCTTCACCTACGCCGAGCAGACGCCGGCGCTCTCCTCGCGTGACGTGGCGCTGGCGCGCCCCTCCGCCCAGGGCACCGCCGGCGCTCCGCGCTTCGCCTTCGCCGACGCGTATGCGGTGGCCGCTTGGCCGATGACGGGCCCGGACTCGCTGCAGGTGGCGGCGTACACCTGGCAGGGGCGGTGGATCGAGCGCTGGCTCGACGCCGTCCCCGGCGGCGGGAGCGGCTACGACGCCTCGCCGGTCGTCACCTCGGGCGACTTCTTCGCGCTCCGCAGCGGGGCGAAGCTCTACCTCCCGCACCTCGACCCGTGGCAGGTGGGCGAGTGGGCGCGCCCGTCGGCGGACGGAAACCCGTACTTCACCCTCCCGCTGGCGGCCGGCGAGGCGGCCCAGGTGGGCGTGGGCGATGCCTTCGCCGCGGTCCTTGGGCAGACCGGGGGGACGCTCTCCACCTTCCGCTGGACCGGCCAGGCGTGGGCGGCCGACGCCGCGCTCACGCTCGCCGCCGGCTCGACACCCGCCGCCTTCGCGCTGGCCGCGCGGGGCGACTGGCTCCTGGCCGCGGCCACCGCCTCGAGCGCGGGGGACGACCCGGTGCACCTGCGGCTGGCGTGGCTGGACGGGACGGGCAGGTGGCAGGGCTCCACCTTCCAGGCGGCGCGCCCCACCTCCATCGTCTCGTCCCTCTCCCTCTTCGCGGGCGACACCTTCGCGGTGGAGAAGACGGTGTGGAGCGGCGCCACGGGAACCACCGCCGTCTACCGCGCCCACCGCTGGAGCGCCGACCGCGCGCGCCTGTACACCGATCCACTGCTGTGCGTGAACCTGGCCGTCGGCGCCGACGCGCCCGACCCCGTGGTGGCGGGGAGCACGGTGGCGGTGGGGATGCAGCTCTTCCGCTGGGACGGCGGCGCCTGGGTGACGGCCGACCTGGGCTCGCCCGGTGTCCCGACGGGCGCCACGGTGCAGGGCGCGGCGTACGGCCCCGACCTGGTGCTGCGCACCGTGCGCGCGTCGGGCAACGGCGACTACACGGCCGACCTGCTGGCGTACGACCCCAACACCTCCGCCTGGTCGGTGAAGAGCTCCTCCACCGGCGCGGCGGCCGGCGCCACCCTGGCCGCGCGGACGGGCGGGGCGAGGAGCCGCTACGCGCTCCTTCGCGGCGCGCTCCTCTTCCAGGACCCCGACGGGAGCTGGGCCGGCACCTTCTCCCTCCCCTCCACCGCCGACGCGGCGAGCGCGCAGCTGCTGGGCGAGCGCTACCTGGTCGCCCAGGACGGCGCCGACGCGGCGGTGTGGCCGCTGGCGAACGGCGGCGTCGCCTCGGCCACCGCGCTGAAAGTGCTGAACGCGCGCGTCTCCATCCCCAGCTCGTCCCCCGCGGCGCTGGTGGGGGGCGAGGCGTTCGTCACCTTCACGGGTACCTTCGGCGACGCGGACTCGGCGCTGCGGCTGCACCGCGTGGTGAACGGCGGCGTCGAGGGGGAGCAGGCGGTGCAGGCCGTCACCCTGCTGGAGGAGAGCGACGGCTACCAGACGGTGAGCACGGCCTACGGCTACGCGGCCGCCAGCGCCACCGTGGGCGGCGGCGAGGGAGACGGGGGGCGGTACGGCACCGTGTCCACCGTCCCCGGGAGCGCCGACGCCACGCAGCAGCCCAACGGGCGGACCGACCAGCGCTTCTTCAACGGCCTCACCGCGCACGAGGCGACGGCGGCCGGGGTGACGTATCCCACCGACTCCGCATCCACCAACGCCACGCGGTACACCGCGCGCGTCGCCGGGCTGCCCTACGGCACCGCCGTCTACCCGGCGGGGTCGAACCCCGGCGCCGTCGCCGGGACGCTGGCCTACTGGTACGTCACCCCGGTGGCGCTGGGTGGGCTGGGCGCGGGCGCGTACGCCCGGCCGCTGCGCGGCGACCGCGCGCAGGACGGGGTGACCAGCCGGGTGGAGCTCGCCTTCTCGGCCACGACCGGGATGCTGAACCGCGTCGCCACGCACTCGTGGGACATCGACGGCAACCCGCGGACGGAGGTGGAGGAGCGGAGCTACGCCTGCGAGCTCTACCCCGCCATGGCCGCCGCCAACCTGCTCACCTCCATCGCGAAGCTCACCACCCGCGCCATCGGCCCCTCGGGCGGCGCGGGGACGGTGACGGGGAGCGCCGTCACCACCTGGCGCGAGGACTGGGGGCACGGCGCGGGGCAGTGGGCGCCGTACCGCGGCTACGCGGC
>DASSME010000320.1:0-11211 GCA_035689035.1 Longimicrobium sp.
GTACCCCAGCGGACCGAAGAGGCGGCCGAGCAGGACGTCACTGCCCGGAGACCAGACCACCCAGAGCCGCGCCTCGATCGGGCGCGGCGCCTCGCCGCCGGGCCACGCGCCGGCGGGAAAGAGCCGGGCGAGCGCCGCGGAGAGGGTTCTTCCCGCCGCGTACCCTCCGTACGCGGGTGACGGGAGCTCCACCCCGAGCGCGTCCGGGTCCAGCTCCAGCATCACCGCGGCCGTGTGCGCGTCGGGATGGAAGAGGCTGGCCCGTCCTTCCGGAAGCTCGACCGTGCGCACCCGCGCGTGGTCATGGTCCGGCAGGGGGGCGAAACCGTTCCCGGCCGCGCGGGGGTCGTGCAGGAGCAGCAGCATCGGTGGGTGGATGGAAGGGCGGGAAAAGGATCGGCGATACGCCGCGGGCCTCCTGCGCGCCGGCGGCGCCGGAACGGGATCGGATGTTTCGAATATGGCCCGCTGCGGCACGTTGCGCGAGAAGGGCCCCGCACCGTCACGCGATTCATCGCGGGATCCGCCTGAATCGCGGACCGAAACGACGGCAAGCTCACGCAGAGGAAGCAGGGAAGCAGGGGAAGCAGGGGAAGCGGGGGAAGCAGGGGAAGCAGGGGAAGCAAGGGAAGCAGGGGAAGCAGGGGAAGCAGGGGAAGCAGGGGAAGCGGGGGAAGCGGGGAAACCATTCCCTCTGCTTCCTCCGCCCTCTGCTGCCGGTGGGTGAAACAAGCGTTTGCCGGCCGATTCGCGGGAGCCGGAGCGCGCTCGACGGCACCGCCGCGGGGGCCGCGCGATCCGCGGCGCGAGCCCGTTGACTTCACGGACCGCCTGTGACACCATTATTTTCTGATTCCGGTATTGCCCCGGCCCGGCCGGCGCTCGCCGGCTCTTCCCCCGATCATCCCCCGAATCTTCAGGCACCGAGCGTTTCGGGTCCCGCGCCGGTGTCTTCCATTCACAAAGGAGCCGAAATGGCCGAGATCATCGACTGCGTGGTGGTGGGCTACAACGACACCACGTTTTCCGACCTCCTCCGCCGCACCGAGCCGTCGAAGGAAGTCTCGGGCGGGTACCGGCACCTCCTGGTGAGCTCCCTCTCCTTCCGGGGCGAGCGGGTGAAGTACCCCGAGCTGCTGAACGCCACCCTCGAGGCGGCCACGGGAACGCCGTCGCGCTTCCACGTGGGGCGGATGCCCAACCTGGGGGCGATCACGCTGGTTTCCTTCCTGCGCCGGCGGGGGCTCCGGGCCGAGCTGGTCAACTTCTTCAACGAAGACAAGGAGCAGCTCCGCCAGCTGCTGGCCGAGCGGCCCAACGCGGTGGCCATCACCACCACCTTCTACTTCGAGTCGCACCCGATCCGCGAGATCGTCGACTTCGTCCGCCAGCACAGCCCGTCCACCCGCGTGATCGTGGGGGGGCCGCACGTCTTCAACATCTGCACCGACCACGCGCCGCGCCTGCAGGACGTCCTCTTCCGCGAGATGGGCGCCGACATCTACGTCTTCGAGGGGCAGGGCGAGCTCACCCTGTCGCGGATCTGCCAGGAGCTGCGCCGCCCGCACCCGGACCTTTCCTCCATCCCCAACGTCATCCACACCACCGACGGCGGGGCCACCTTCGTCCGCTCCGGGCGCGAGGTGGAGAACAACGACATGGAGGAGAACACCGTCGACTGGAGCTCGTTCGACCCCAAGTTCCTGGCGCCCACGGTGCAGACGCGCACGGCCATCAGCTGTGCCTACAAGTGTGCCTTCTGCCGCTACCCGGTGATGGCCGGGGCGCTGAAGGTGACCTCGGTGGAGACGATCGAGCGCGAGATGCGCTACCTGCACTCGATCGGGGTCACGCACCTCCTCTTCATCGACGACACCTTCAACATCCCCAAGACGCGGTTCAAGGACATCTGCCGGATGATGATCCGCAACCAGTTCAACTTCCGGTGGTTCTCGTACTTCCGCTGCGCCAACGCCGACCCCGAGTGCTTCGACCTGATGGCCGAGTCGGGGTGCGCGGGGGTCTTCCTGGGGATCGAGTCGGGGGACGACCGGGTGCTGAAGGCGATGAACAAGATCGCCACCGCCGACAAGTACCGCGACGGGATCGCGCGGCTGAACGAGCGGGGGATCATCAGCTACGCCTCGTTCATCATCGGCCACCCGGGCGAGACCGAGGAGACGGCGCGCAACACGCTGGCCTTCATCGACGAGGTGCGGCCCACCTTCTACTGCCTGGAGTCTTTCTTCTTCGACCCCAAGGTGCCGATCGGGGCGCGGGCCGCGGAGTTCGGCCTCACCGGGCGCGCGTACGCCTGGAAGCACGACGGGATGGACTGGCGGCAGGCGGCCGAGCTGGTGGCCGAGGGGTACCGCACCATCCGCGGCTCCATCGTGGTCCCCCTGTACTCGTTCGACCTCTGGTCGATCGCGTACCTGATGGGGCAGGGGGTGCCGCTGGAACAGATCAAGTCCTTCCTCTCCATCGCCGCCGAGATGCTGGTGCAGGGGGCGAACGACCTCAATCCGTACTACCCCGAGTACGAGGAGCGGCTGGTGTCGGTGTTCCGCCCCGCCGCCGGCGCGGCCGCCGAGCTGGTCCCGGCCTGAGGCCGGGTCCTCCCGGATCGTCGACGGAAACGACCGCGAAACCTTGAGAGGAAGCAGAGCAGCAGCGGCAGCAGAGACCTTCCCTCTGCTTCCTCTGCTCCCCTGCTTCCTCTCTGCGTGACACAGGTCTTTCGCCGGACCCGGGAAGGAGCCCGGGGGCTTTCGAGGGCCGCGGGGGCGCGCTTAGGTTGGCGGAAACCGATCCTCGCGGCGCCGCCGGGCGCCGGACCCCTTCCACGGAACGCATGCAACCCGATCCGATCGTGCCGCCGCTGCGGGTGGAGCTCGCGGCGGCGTGTGACGCCGCGCGGGCCGCCGGCCGCGCGGCGATGCGCTTCTACGGAAGCGCGCGGGCGGTGGAGAAGGAGGGCGGCTCGCCCGTCACCGAGGCCGACCACGCCGCCAACCGGGTGATCGTGGCCGCGCTCGCCGCCGCCTTTCCGGGCGACGCCGTCCTCTCCGAAGAGTCGGCCGACTCCGCCGCGCGGCTCGCGGCCGAGCGCGTGTGGATCGTGGACCCGCTGGACGGCACCCGCGAGTTCCTGGCGCAGAACGGCGAGTTCGCGGTGATGATCGGCCTGGCCATCGGCGGGCGCGCGGTGCTCGGCGCCGTCTACCAGCCGGCCGACGACGTGCTGTTCGCCGCCGCCGTGGGCGAGGGGGCGTCCGTTACGCGCCACGGGGAGACGGTGCCACTGCGCTGCGGCGCGCCGGGCGCGGGCGGGCTGCGGCTGGTCGGCTCGCGCTCGCACCCGGACCCGCTGCTGGCGCGGATGCAGGAGGCGCTGGGGATCACCGACGTGCGCCCCTCGGGCTCGGTGGGCGTCAAGTGCGGGCTGATCGCCCGGGGCGAGCGCGACCTGTACGTGCACCCGGTGCCCTACCTCAAGGAGTGGGACACCTGCGCCCCCGAGGCGATCCTGCGCGCCGCGGGGGGCGAGGTCACCGACTGCCGGGGCGAGCCGCTGCGCTACAACAAGCCCGACCCGCGCCAGCCGCACGGCATCGTGGCGTGCGGGCCGGGGGTGCTGCGCGGCGTGCTGGCGCGCATCGGCCCCGTGTACCAGGCGGCCGCGGCGTGAACCGGGGCGGCCGATGAGCTGGCAGGCGTGGCTGACGCTGGCGGTGGTCGCCGGCACCGTGGTGCTGCTGGTGCGCGACACGGTGCCGCCCTCCATCGCCGTGCTGGGCGCCGACATCGTGCTGCTGGTGACGGGGGTGATCGACACCGGCGCGGCGTTCTCGGGGTTCGGCAACCCCGCGCCGATCACGGTGGCGGCGCTCTTCGTGGTGGCGGCCGCGGTGGAGAAGACGGGGGCGCTGCAGCCGCTGGTGACCGCCGCCCTGCGCCACGGCGACGGGAGCCGGCGCGAGCTGGCGCGGCTGCTGGTGCCCACCGCGGCGGCCTCGGCGTTCCTGAACAACACGCCGATCGTGGCCATGCTCGCCCCCCAGGTGGCCGACTGGGCCGAGAAGCGCGGGAAGCCCGCGTCGCTCTACCTGATGCCGATCTCCTTCGCCACCGTGCTGGGGGGCGTGGTGACGCTGATCGGCACCTCCACCAACCTGGTGGCGGCGGGGCTGATGGTGCAGGCGGGGATGCCGCCGCTGGGGATGTTCGAGCTGACCCGCGCCGGCCTTCCCGTGGCCGTGCTGGGGCTGGTGGTGCTGATCGCCCTGGCCCCCCGCCTCCTTCCCGACCGCCGCCCCGCGCGCGCAGCGCTGCACGACGACCTGCGCGAGTTCGTGATGCACTGCACGGTGGTCCCCGGCGGGCCGCTGGACGGGCAGACGGTGGAGAGCGGGGGGCTGCGGCACCTGCAGGGCGTGTTCCTGGTGCAGGTGGAGCGCGACGGCGAGAGCGTGGCCGCCCCCGCGCCCTCCACCCTGCTGCGCGGCGGCGACCGGCTCGCCTTCGCGGGGCGGGTGGACACCGTGCGCGACCTGCAGAACATGCGCGGGCTGGTCCCCGCCGAGCACGACCACAGCGCCGCCTACGCCGGCGCCGAGCACACCTTCTTCGAGGCGGTGGTGAGCGGGGCCTCGCCGCTGGTGGGGAAGACGCTGCGCCAGGCCGGGTTCCGCGAGCGCTACCAGGCCGCCGTGCTGGCCATCCACCGCGCCGGCCAGCGGGTGAACGCCAAGCTGGGCACGGTGCCGCTGCGCGAGGGCGACACCCTCCTCCTCCTTTCCGACGACGGCTTCGCCCCCCGCTGGCGCGACCGCAGCGACTTCCTGCTGGTGAGCCGGCTGGGCGGCGCGCCGCCGCCCTCGTCGCGGCAGGCGCTGTTCGTGGGGCTGCTCACCTTCGGGCTGGTGGTGGTGGCGGGGGTGGGGCTGATCCCGATCCTCGAGGCGTCGCTGATCGCCGCCACGGCGCTGGTGGTGACGCGGGTGCTGAGCCCCGCCCAAGCGCGCGCGGCGGTGGACCTGGACGTGCTGGTGGTGATCGGCGCCTCGTTCGGGCTGGGCGCGGCGATCGGGCGCTCGGGGCTGGCCGCCCTGCTGGGGCACGCCGTGGTGGGGGGCACCGCGCAGCTGGGGCCGGTGGCGGTGCTGGCGGCGGTCACCGTCGCCACCATGCTCCTCACCGAGCTCATCACCAACAACGCGGCCGCCGTGCTCCTCTTTCCCGTGGCCATGGCCACGGCGTCGCAGCTGCACCTGAACCCGCGGGCGTTCGCGGTGGCGGTGACCATCGCCGCGTCCACCAGCTTCGTGACGCCGATCGGCTACCAGACCAACACCATGGTGTACGGGATGGGCGGCTACCGCTTCGGCGACTTCGCGCGCCTGGGGCTTCCGGTGACGCTGGTGTCGCTGGCCGCCATCGTGACCTTCGTTCCCCTCTTCTGGCCGCTGTGATGGAACGTGTTACAATCCCGCCCCCCGCGCAGGCGCCGCCCGCGGCCCCCTCGTACCGGCGCAGCCACCTGGACCAGCTGGAGTCCGAGTCCATCTACCTGATGCGCGAGGTGGCGGCGCAGTTCGAGCGCCCGGCGCTCCTCTTCTCGGGCGGCAAGGACTCGATCGTGATGGTGCACCTGGCCCGCAAGGCGTTCTGGCCGGCGAAGTTCCCCTTTCCGCTCCTGCACATCGACACCGGCCACAACTTCCAGGAGGCGCTGGACTTTCGCGACCGGCTGGCGGCGCGGCTGGGGTGCGAGCTGCTGGTGCGCACCGTCCAGGACTCGATCGACCGCGGGCGCGTGGTGGAAGAGACGGGGCCCCACGCCAGCCGCAACGCCCTGCAGACGGTGACGCTCCTCGACGCCCTGGCCGAGCTGCGCATCGACGCGGCGTTCGGCGGCGGCCGGCGCGACGAGGAGAAGGCGCGCGCCAAGGAGCGCTTCTTCAGCCACCGCGACCGCTTCGGGCAGTGGGACCCGCGCAACCAGCGCCCCGAGCTGTGGAACCTGTTCAACGGGCGCCGCGGGCCGGGCGAGCACTTCCGCGTCTTCCCGCTCAGCAACTGGACCGAGCTCGACGTGTGGCAGTACATCGCCCGCGAGGGAGTCGACCTCCCCTCGCTCTACTTCTCGCACCGGCGCGAGGTCTTCTTCCGCGACGGGCAGTGGCTGGCGCGCTCGCCCTGGGTGCCGCTCCTCCCCGGCGAGGCGTACGAGGAGCGCACCGTCCGCTTCCGCACCGTGGGCGACGCCACCTGCACCGGGGCGGTGGAGAGCACGGCGGCCACGGTGGAGGAGATCGTGGTGGAGGTCGCGGCGGCGCGGGTGACCGAGCGCGGCACCCGCGCCGACGACCGCCGCTCGGAGGCGGCCATGGAAGACCGCAAGCGCCAGGGGTACTTCTGATGAGCGTGGCCGAAGAGGCGGAGGCCCGGGCCGGCGGCTACGAGCAGGCGGCGCGACAGTACCGCGAGATGGACCTGCTGCGCTTCACCACGGCGGGGAGCGTGGACGACGGCAAGAGCACGCTGATCGGGCGGCTGCTGTACGACACCAAGTCGATCTTCGCCGACCAGCTCGAGGCGATCGAGGGCGCCACCCGCCGCCGCGGCGAAGAGGGGATCAACCTGGCCCTGCTCACCGACGGGCTGCGCGCCGAGCGCGAGCAGAACATCACCATCGACGTGGCGTACCGCTACTTCGCCACCCCGCGGCGCAAGTTCATCATCGCCGACACGCCGGGGCACGTGCAGTACACCCGCAACATGGTGACCGGCGCCAGCACCGCCGAGCTGGCCATCGTGCTGGTGGACGCGCGCAAGGGGGTGCTCACCCAGAGCCGGCGGCACGGCTTCATCTCGTCGCTGCTGCGCATCCCCCACGTGCTGGTGGCGGTGAACAAGATGGACCTGGTGGACTACCGCCAGGACGTCTACGACGCCATCGTGGCCGACTACTCGGGCTTCGCCGAGAAGCTGGGGGTGCAGGACCTCACCTTCATCCCGATCTCGGCGCTGGCGGGCGACAACGTGGTGGCCAAGAGCGAGCGGCTGGGGTGGTACAACGGGGCCACCCTGCTGCACCACCTGGAGAGCGTGAACGTGGGCGCCGACCGCAACCTGGTCGACTTCCGCTTTCCCGTGCAGTACGTGATCCGCCCCCACCAGGACTTCCGCGGCTTCGCGGGGCGCGTGGCCTCGGGGACGGTGACGCCCGGCGAGGAGGTGGTGGTGCTCCCCTCGGGGGTGGCCACCCGGGTGCGCTCGGTCGAGGCGTTCGAGGGGCCGCTCCCCCGGGCGGCGGAGGGCGACTCGGTGGTCGTCACCCTGGCCGACGAGGTGGACGTTTCGCGCGGGGACATGATCGTGCGCCGCAACAACCTCCCCACCGTGGGGAGCCGGCTCGACGCCATGCTCTGCTGGATCGGCGAGCAGCCGCTGGACCCCGCCACGCCGTACGTGATCCAGCACACCACCCGCTCGTCACGCGCCTTCGTCAGCCGGGTGGTCTACCGCATCGACGTCGACACGCTGCACCGCGAGGAGGCGGCGCGGCTGGAGATGAACGACATCGGCCGGGTGGAGGTCACCGCCTCGGTCCCCCTCTTCTTCGACGCGTACCAGGGGAACCGCGCCACCGGGAGCTTCATCCTGGTGGACCCCTACACCAACGTGACCGTGGCGGCGGGGATGATCCGCGGCCCGGTGCAGACGGCGGACGAGCTATTCCCCGCCGCCGCGCCCGGCCCCGCCGCGGTGTCGCCCGACGTGGTGTGGGAGGGGTGGAACGTCCCCCGCGAGGAGCGCGAGGCGCGCAACGGCCACGGCGCGGCGGTGCTCTGGTTCACCGGCCTCTCGGGGGCGGGGAAGACCACCATCGCGGGGCGGGTGGAGCGGCGGCTCTTCGAGGCCGGGGTGCAGACCATGCTGCTGGACGGCGACACCCTGCGCCACGGATTGAACGGCGACCTGGGCTTTTCGCCCGCCGACCGGGCCGAGAACATCCGCCGCGTGGGCGAGGTGGCGCGGCTCTTCTTCGCCCAGGGCGCCATCGTGCTGTGCACCTTCGTCTCGCCCTACCGCGAAGACCGCGCGCGGGTGCGGGCGCTCCTCCCCGAGGGGCGCTTCGTGGAGATCTTCGTCCACGCCCCGCTGGACGAGCTCCGCCGCCGCGATCCCAAGGGATTGTACGCCCGGGCCGACCGGGGCGAGGTGGCGAACCTGACCGGCGTCTCCGCGCCGTACGAGCCCCCCGAGGCGCCCGAGATGGTGCTGCGCACCGACCGGCTTTCCGTGGACGAGGCGGTGGACCAGGTCCTCGCGCGGCTGCGCGCGGAGGGGCTGCTCCCCGGCTGATCGGGCCGGCTCGTCCGCCCCGCGGAGGGGGCGCCGGCTCGCCTTGACAACCTCCGTGGTGCCCCGCTAGTCTGCGACATGCGGCCGGAAACGGGTGATCCATCGCTGGACGGCGAGCCGGGAGGCGCGCCGCCCCCCGCGCTGCATTCCGCCCCCTCTCGCCACGGGCGCGGGAAGACCGCTCCAAACCCGGCACCGCATCCACCGCACCCGCCACCCGGTGGGGGCGCATCGGGCCCGCAGACATCGCGCGCACTCGATCTCGACGGCCGGCGAACGGGCGCCCTGTTCCTGCCGTTGCGCGAAAGCGAACGTGCCGATTCGTCGTAACCGAAGCGGGGCTCGACGGGCTCCGCACGCGGCGCGCGGGGGGGGACCGCGGGGCGATCACCGCGGACGAGACCCCGCCGCCGCAAACCCACCAAGGAGACGTGATGGCCCGGCACGCGAAGTACGTGGAAGACATCGCCACCGCGATGTCGATCAAGTTCAACGCCTACGCCAACGCGATGAAGGCGGCGGGCGAGGACGTGACCTTCCTTTCCAAGGGCGAGGCGTTCTTCGACATCCCGCTGCAGCCGTTCGACACGCTCCCCTTCCCGGACCTCTACCACTACTCCGATTCGCGCGGGATCGCCGGGCTGCGCCGGAAGCTGGCGTCGTACTACCACGACCAGTACGGGGTGCCGGTGGACCCGGACTCGGAGCTGATCGTCACCGCCGGGTCCAAGATGGCGATCCACATCGCCTTCATGGCGCTGGTGGAGCCGGGCGACGAGGTGGTGGTCCCCGAGCCGGCGTGGGTGAGCTACAGCGAGCAGGTCCGGCTCTGCCACGGCAACCCGGTCATGGTGCCCTATCACGTGCCGGTGGCGGAGCTGGAGAAGTGGATCACCCCCCGCACGCGCGCGCTGGTGGTCTGCTCGCCGCAGAACCCGTCGGGGCGGGTGTACACGCGCGACGAGCTGCGGCAGCTGCACGACGTGGCGAAGCGGCACGACCTGTACCTGGTCTCGGACGAGGCGTACAGCGACTTCGTGGCCTACGGCGAGTTCGTCTCGTGCGGGGTGGACGACCCGGCGAAGGAGCACACCATCATCTGCAACACCATGTCGAAGAACTACGGCATGTCGGGGTGGCGGATCGGGTACCTGGTCTCCAACGCGCGGGTGATGGAGCAGCTCCTCAAGATCAGCCAGCACCTGCTCACCTCGCCGCCCACCATCCTGGAGCTCTACCTGGAGCGCCACTTCGACGACGTCCTGGAGGTCACCAAGCCGCAGATCCTGGAGGTGGTGAAGAAGCGCGAGGCGATCGCCCGGTACATGGACGAGATCGGGCTGCGCTACATGGAGGGGACCGCCACCTTCTACTTCTTCGTGAGCATCGAGGATTCCACGCTGGGGTCCGAGGAGTTCGGCCGGCGGCTGCTGGCCGAGAAGAAGGTGTGCGTGGTGCCGGGGATCGGGTACGGCCTGTCGTGCGACGGCTTCGTGCGGGCCGGCGTGGGCACCGAGAGCGTGGAGCGCACCCGCGCCGCCTTCCTGGGCATCAAGGAGCTGATCGACGCCACGCGCCGCCCCGGCGCCGGAGCGGCCGGCGTGGACGCGGCCGTCCCGGCGGCGGCCGCGTAGCCGGATGGCCCACACCATCGCCATCGTCGGCGGCGGCTTTTCGGGGACGCTGACCGCGGTGCACCTGCTGCGCGGCGCGTGGCCGGGCGGCCTGCACGTGGTGCTGGTGAACCGCTCGGGGCCGCTGGCCCGGGGCGTGGCCTACGGCACCCGCAGCGCCGCGCACGTGCTGAACGTGCCGGCCGCCCGCATGGGCGCCTTCCCCGACGACGAGGAGCACTTCCTCCGCTACGCCCGCGGGCGCGACCCGTCGGTGGTGGGGGGCGATTTCGTGCCGCGCAGCCTGTACGGCGACTACCTGGAGCAGGTGCTGGCCGACGCGGTGGCCGCCGCGCCGGCCGGCACGCGCTTCACCCACCGCGTGGCCCGGGCGGTGGACGTGCGCGTTTGCCCGGGGCGGGGCGCCGAGCTGGTGCTGGAGGGCGACGGGGGTCCGCCCGTGCTGGCGGCCGACCGGGTGGTGCTCGCCGCCGGCAGCTACTCCCCCGCCGACCCGCCGGTCCCCGACGCCGCGTTCTTCGCGGACGACCCGCGCTACGTCCGTGATCCCTGGGCGCCCGGGGCGCTGGAGGGGGTGGACCGGAGCCGCCCCGTCTTCCTGGTGGGGACCGGGCTCACCATGCTGGACGTGGCGCTCGACCTGCACGGGCGCCGGCTCGGGGCGCCGATGCTCGCGCTCTCGCGCCGGGGGCTGGTGCCCCGGCCCCACCGCTCGCCCGCGCTGCCGCCGCACCCGGTGGATTGGGACGGGGCGCTCCTGGCCGGCCCGGCCACCGCCCGCCGCTACCTGCGCGAGGTGCGGCGCGCGGTGGCCGAGCACCCGGACGTGGACTGGCGCGACGTGCTGGCCTCGCTCCGCCCGGTGACGCCCGCGCTGTGGGCCGCGCTCCCGCTGGCGGAGCGCGCGCGCTTCCTCCGCCACCTGCAGCCGTACTGGGACGTGCACCGCCACCGCGCCGCCCCCTCCATCATCTCCGGCTTCGAGGGCCTGGTCCGCGACGGGCGCCTGCGCTTCTGCGCGGGAAGGCTGCTGCGCGTCCGGGGTGGCTCCGGCGGCGTGGCCGTGCGCTTCCGGCGGCGGGGAACGCAAACGGTGGAAGAGGTGCGCGTGGGAGCCGTGGTCAACTGCACCGGGCCCAGCAGCAACGTCGCCGCGCTGGGCGAGCCGCTGCTGGACTCGCTGCTGCGCCAGGGGCTGATCACC
>DASSME010000321.1:0-7961 GCA_035689035.1 Longimicrobium sp.
AGCCGGCCGGAGGGGGCGCGGCGCCGCGGACACGCACCTGTCTTCTTGCCCGCGCTGTTACCTTCTCCCTGCGCTCGCTCTCCCCTGTCCCCTGTACCCTGTCCCCTGCCGTTTGTACGTAGACGTCGCCCTCCCGCTTCCGCTCACGCGGACGTTCACCTACCGCGTGCCCGACGGGCTGCGCCAGCTGGCGCGGCCCGGCGCGCGCGTGCTGGCACCGTTCGGCAACAAGGAGATCATCGGGTGGATCGACCGGGCGCGCGACGAGGCGAACGTCCACAACCCCGAGAAGACGAAGGCGATCGTCGGCGTGCTCGACGCGTCGCCCAGCGCCACGCCGGCCGTGCTGCGGCTCTGCCGGTGGATCGCGGACTACTATCTCGCTCCCCTGGGGCAGGTGCTGCGGACGGCGCTCCCGGCGGGGCTCACGGACTCGTCCACCGACTACGTGGCGCTCTCGGGCGGGATGGCGCCGGGGCGCGACCTGGCCGCGCTGGAGCTGAAGCTGATCGAGTGGCTGCGCAACCGCGACGGGCCGCAGCCGCTGCAGCGCGTCCGCCGCGAGCTGGGCGACCGCGTCTGGTGGCCCACGATCCGCAAGCTGGAAGACATCGGGCTGGTGCGCGTGATCACCGAGGGGCCGCGCGTGGGGCCGCCGGTGAAGACGCACCGCGTCCTCCGCGTGCGCGAGGTGCCCAGCCTGCTGGAGCGGGACAAGCTCTTCGGCCGCGCACAGCGGCAGCGCGAGCTGTTCGAGCTGGTGGAGGCGATGGGCGGCGCCGCCGAGGTCACGCACCTGGTCAACGAGCTGGGCTACACCTACGCCATCGTCAACGCGCTGGTGAAGAAGGAAGTCGCCGACATCGCCGAGGAGGAGGTGTCGCGCGACCCGTACGCCGGCGTGGAGGCCGGGGTGGCGCCCGAGCACCGTCCGACCGCCGCGCAGGCCGGCGTGATCCACCGGCTGGTGGACGCGTCGCGCACGCCCGAGCCCGGGACGTACCTGCTGCGCGGCGTCACCGGCTCGGGGAAGACGCTGGTGTACATCGAGCTGCTGCGCGAGGTGGTGGAGCGGCAGAAGCGCACCGCCATCGTCCTGGTCCCCGAGATCGCGCTGACGCCGCAGACGGTGGGGCGCTTCAAGGCCGTGTTCGGCGACCGCGTGGCCGTGCTCCACTCCGCGCTGTCGGACGGCGAGCGGTACGACGAGTGGCGGGCGCTGCGGTCGGGCGAGAAGCGGATCGTGGTCGGCGCGCGTTCGGCCATCTTCGCGCCGCTGCCGGACCTGGGCGCCATCGTGGTCGATGAGGAGCACGAGAGCAGCTACAAGCAGGGCGAGAGCCCGCGCTACCACGCCCGCGAGGTGGCCGTGGTCCGCGCGCGGATCGAGGGCGCGGTCTGCCTCCTCGGCAGCGCCACGCCCAGCCTGGAGAGCTGGGCCAACGCCCAGAGCGGGAAGTATCACCTGCTGGAGCTCCCCGAGCGCGTGGGCGGCCAGCCGCTGCCGCCGATCCGCATCGTGGACCTGAAGGCCGAGCGCAAGCGCCAGCGGGATTCGACCGGGCCCGGGGTCGAGCGCGGCCCCGTCATCCTCAGCGACGTGCTGGCCGACGCGGTGCGCGAGCGGATCCGGCGGCAGGAGCAGACCATCCTGCTGCTGAACCGGCGCGGCTACGCCAACTTCGTGCAGTGCCGCGAGTGCGGGTTCGTGTGGCAGTGCCCCAACTGCAACGTCTCGCTGACCTTCCACCGGCGGCGCGCGCGGCTCACCTGCCATTACTGCCTGCACGAAGAGCCGTCGCCCAGCCACTGCTCGGCGTGCGGGAGCAGGGACCTGAGCTTCAAGGGGGTGGGGACCGAGCAGGTGGAGCGCACCGTGGCCGAGAGCTTCCCCAACGCCCGCATCGCGCGGATGGACGTCGACACCACGAGCGGGAAGTGGAGCCACCACGAGATCCTGGGCCGCGTGGAGCGCCGCGAGGTCGACATCCTGATGGGCACGCAGATGATCGCGAAGGGGCTGGACTTTCCCAACGTGACGCTGGTGGGGGTGATCAACGCCGACGTGGGCATCCACCTCCCGGATTTCCGCGCCACGGAACGCACCTTCCAGCTGCTGACGCAGGTCGCGGGGCGCGCGGGGCGCGGGCCCAAGGGCGGCGAAGTGTTCATCCAGACCTCGCTCCCCAACCACTACGCGGTGGTGGCGGCGATGGAGCACGACTTCCTGGCCTTCGCCGAAAAGGAGATGGAGACGCGGCGCGAGCCCATCTATCCGCCGCACTCGCGGCTGGTGAACGTGGTGGTGAGCGGATTGGAAGAGGCCCCCACGCAGGAAGCGGCGACGGAGGGCGCGGCGTGGGTGCAGGGATTGATCGAGGCGCAGCGGCTGCGCGACGTGGTGCTCACCGGCCCGGCCCCCGCGCCGATCGACCGCATCCGCGGCCGCTGGCGCTGGCACTTCCTGCTGCGCTCGCACAGCGCGCAGGCGCTCGGCAAGGTCTCGCGCTACTTCTACGAGCGCTGGCGCCCGCGCGCGCCCCGGACGGCCGACATCCGCGTGATCGTGGACCGCGACCCGGTGGCGCTGCTCTAAACCTCGTGAACGGCCGCGCGAGCACGCGATGCGGGCCCGCGCGTCAGGCGCCCCGCTGACGACACCCGGGCGCGAACGGGTTCGCGCCCGGGCTCGGGCCGCGCACGCTCACCCGGGGCGTGCGCCGGCGGTCACGGGCAGTTGGCGCACGGACGCATGCTGCCGGTCACGCAGCTGCGATGAAGTTCTCCGTTTCTCCGTTGCCCTCCGTTGCTCCGTGTGACGCCGTTGGCAGTGCAGGTGCAGCCGCTGGATTGGCGGATCTGGTATCATGTTCACACCCTCACGCGCGAAAGCCCGTAGGCGATCCTTCCAGGCCGCGGGCTCTCTCGTATTCCAGCCGGGAGCGCGGCCCGGACGGCCGCGGCCCCCATCAACCCTCGCTCGCTTTCCGAGCCATGCCACCCCGCGTCCGTCGCGGGGATCGCTTCAGCACGGCTGCGGCTCAGTCGCGTGGCACTCCCTCCGTTCAGTTGCGGCGGATCACCGCCAGGCGCACGGTGGAGGGCGGCGCCACGCCGCCGGTGCGCACCGTCACCCCCGCGAAGGCCGAGGCGGGGACGCGCATCCGCAGGTACGCGGCGGCGCCGCCCGCATCGAGGGTGAAGCTGTCCTGCACGCCGTTGGACGGGTTCCGCGGCACCAGCGGGAAGGCGCAGCTGCAATCCGGGCCCGGATCGAGGTCGATTCCCGAGTACAGGTCGCGGAAGTTCCAGCTCGGCTGCGTGTAGGCCGCCGCGGGCGAGGGCACCGCGTCGTCCGCGTACATGGCGGCGTCGAAGTCGCGCAGCCAGGGGAGCGGATCGGTGCCCAGCGCCGCCTGCAGGCTGGCGAGCCCCGTGGCCTGCGTGTTCACCAGCGCGCCCCAGGTGGACGCCTGCGCGCCGCCCTTGCGGTCGGCCGCGTAGCGCAGGAACGCCCACGCCGCCCCCCGGCTGGCCGAGTCGGGCGCGTCCGGCTCCACCAGGCCGGCGGCGTGCGGCGCCCTCAGCCACTCGGCCAGGCGAAAGACGTTGGGCGACGCGTAGCGAAAGAAGGCGTCCTGCACCGTGATCGTGCCGCCGATGTCGGCGACGTCGAGGTTCGCGCCCGGGGCCAGGCCGCTGCGCGAGTAGAACACCAGCTCCTCGGCCACGTCGCCCAGCGCCTCGTCCAGCCACGCCTCTTCCAGCTCCCCGCTCCACGGCGTGTTGACGTACATCCGGCGCGAGGCGTTGATCAGCTGGGCGCCCTCGTGCGCCATCGTCCGGAAGGTGTGCTCGTACACGGCGGCCTTGCTCCGCGCGGTTCCCACCGTGCCCGATCCGTCCGGCACGGCCAGGTACAGCAGCTCGCCGACGTTGCTGGTGGGGCACTCGGTGGCGGGCCGCAGGTCGCGCCAGAGGAAGAAGCCGGCGGCGTCGGTCTGCTGGTTCACGCCGCGGGTGTAGAAGAGGATCACCCGCCCGTTGCCGTCGATGTCGGCGGGCGCGCCGAAGTTGGCCTGCAGCACCGGGTGGACGAAGGCGTCGAACGAGTCGGCCAGTGCCTGGTAGTCCGCCGCGGTGAAGCCGCCGGACGGGTTGCTGGTGTCGGCCAGCACGATGGCGTGCGTCCCCACCGCCTGCACGCGTCCGGTGCGGGTGTCGAAGGTGGAGCAGAAGTTCGCCGTCTGCACGTTGATGCTCATCAGCGCGCCCACCGCGGGAACGCCGGGGGTGATCGCCCGCCGCACGCTCCCTCCCGCGGCCGACCGCGCCGCCGCCCTCCCCGCCCGTTCGCGCGCGCCGGTGCGCCGCAGCCGCGCCGAGAACGCGTAGTCCTCCCCGCTCCACGCGCCCCGCCGTACCCCGGCCAGCCGCGCGCCCGTGCCGGCGCGGAGCGGCGTGGGGCCGCCGGTCACCCCGGTGATCCCGCTCCCCGTCACGCCCAGCGCGATGGCGGCCACGTCGTCGGTGTTCACCGGCACCACGGTGTACTCGGCGCCGCCGCCCCCGCCGCCCAGGCACAGGCTGGCGCCCGCGGGCATGCCGAAGGCGCGGACCGCGCCGGCCGCCAGGCTGGGGCACACGGCGATGGCGGCCGAGCCCGTGCGCTCGCCGCTGGTGGCGGTGACCATCCCCGACCCCGCCGACACCGCGGTCACCACGCCGCCCGCGTCCACCGTCAGCACGCCGGTGTCGCTGCTCCCCCAGGTGACGGCGGCGCCGGGGACGACCTCGCCGACCACGTTGCGCACCGTGGCGGTGAGCGGCTGCGTGGCGCCCTCGAGCAGCGAGTCGGCCGCGGGGCTCACGTCCACGTACCCCTTGGGGAAGGGCACGTCGGCGGCCACGTACAGCGAGAAGCGGAAGGTGAGCGCGGTGGTGGGCACGTGCATCTGCCACGTCCTGGCGCCCGACGTCTCGCTGGTGCCGAGGATGCCGTCGGCGCCCAGCAGCGCGCCGGAGTACTGGAAGTAGTCCTGCCCGCTGGCGGTGAACACGCCCTGCCCGTCTTCGTTCTGCACGGTGACCGTGCCGCTCCCCACGGTGGTGCTGGGCGGGCCGGTGAAAAAGACGCGCACGCCGGTGGCCGAGGGGGTGGTGCCGTCGGTGGTCCCCATCGGCTGCGGGATCAGGTTCTGCACGGTCACGTCGAACTGCAGCGTCTGCGTGGCCGCGGTGTAGCTCACGTTCGACGAGGTGAGCTGCACGTACGTCCCCTGCCCGCCCACGATCACGCCGCGCGCGCCGCCCTCGCCCGGCGTGGGGCTGGCGCACACCACCGTGCGCTCGGCGACGGACGCGGTGCACGAGAGGCGCACCAGCTCGGGCTGGCGCGTCTCGGGCGGCGCGGGCGCCACGGGGCCCTGGTCGCCGGCGCAGGCCGCGAGCGAAAACGCCAGGAGGGCAGCGCCCGGCGATGCGGCGCGGGAACGGAACCGAAGCATGGGAGCCTCCGGAACGTGAGCGTGCCGGGACGACGGGCGGCCCCGGCGTGGATGTCAGTGCGTGTGCTGGACGTACGGGAGAGCCGGCTGAGGACGTGCGCTGCGTCGAATGATAGTCCGCCGTCACCGCTTTGCCAACGGTATGCGCGCCTTCGGGATGCAGGGATCGGCACGCCCCCGCCGGCCGGGCGCGGAACGCCCCGCCGGCGGGTGCCGGCGGGGCGCTCGAGGGGGCGACGGGGGTCAGCCCTGTCGGCAGGGCTGGCAGGGGGGCGGCGGGCCCGTGATGCAGCTGTCCCACCAGCAGGTGTCGCGGAAGCAGGCCGTCAGGCCGGTGGGCACCGCGGCCTCCTGGCCCAGCACCGTGCCGGCCGCCGGACCATCGCCGTGCGTCTCGAAGCGCGTGACGCGGATCTCGTCCACGTCCAGCCGCATCTTCTTCATCAGGACCTCCGCCGTTGAAGGGGTGACATCCGCCGGACGCGATCCGGTTCACGCCCGGCCCGAACCGCACTCAGCACTCAGCACTCAGCACTCAGCACTCAGCACCGCAGTCACGGCCGCGCGGGCATCGGCATCGCGCCGCCGGTGGACATCTCGGTCATCGACAGCTCGTACAGGTTGTCCTTGTGCTCGGTGCAGTGCTGCTCGAAGGTGGACATGAACTGCGGCTGGCGCTGGTGCAGGGTGCCGAAGAACTGGTCGAAGGCCGCGTGGAAGGAGGGGAAGTCCCTGGCCACGTAGTAGATCCCCCAGTTCCACTCGTCGCCCCAGGCGTGCTCGAACACGCCCCACGCCTGCAGCTTGTTCTCGCGCACCAGCTGGTTCAGGATCGGCGCGGCGTTGGCGCGCCACCACCCGTCCAGCTGCTCCATCCCGGCGAAGTGGCACTTCTGCAGCGAGACCACCAGCACGCCGGGCGAGGGCTGCGTCTGCGGGTTCGGCGCGGCGCCCGCGGGCTGCTGCGCGCGGGCGGCACAGGGGAGGAGCACGGCGGCGGCCAGGGCGGCCATCATCAGCTTGCGGATCATCTGCGTTTCTCCGGTACGAAGGGGCCAGGAGCGGCACGGCGGAGGGAACGTCCGCCCGGTGCCGCGCCGCACGGACACCGTAGCTACGCCGAGGAGGACGGATCGGATTTCCAGGCGGGGACAGGGATCGGCGGGGCGGACGGGCGCCGGGCCGCACGCCGGGGGAATGCCGCGCCGATCGGGCCGGCGGTGGATCTCGAGGGGATCGGGCGGAGAGAAGAATCGAAATTCTTGACACAACATGTTGTGCAGGAGCTTGACCAATCGCGGCAGATCTAGCTACGTTTTGATTGACCGTTCAGGTTTTTGCGCGATCCCACCACTCGTCCCTCCACCCCCGCGGCGCCGGTTCGAGGCCGCACTGAGACGCCGGCGTCACCCGCCGGGGCCCCAGCGTGTGGGGAAGAGCGCGCATGATCCTTGAGATCGTTGGACCTTCAGCCCGGTGACGGCAGCTAGCGGGAACCCGCCCACGCAACACGACGAGGTGCATCCGTATGGGGTGTCTGGCGCTGAACGCCTCCTTCGAACCGTTGACCATCCTTCCGGTGGAGCGGGCCCTGCGGCTCGTGATCGAGCGGAAGGCGGAGGTGCTGGAGGCTGACGATGCCCGCATCTTCCGGTCGGCGCGCGAGCGGATCGCCGCGCCGCTGGTGATCCGGCTCAAGCGGTTCATCCACGTCCCGCGGCGCTTCCGCCGCCAGGTGACCAACACCTTCCTCTTCGCGCGCGACGGCTACCGCTGCCAATACTGCGGCCGGCACCGGGGCACGCTGCGCGGCCGCGAGTTCCTCACGCGCGACCACGTGGTGCCGATGTCGCGCGGCGGCGAGAACACCTGGGACAACGTGGTCACGGCCTGCAGCAGCTGCAACAACCGAAAGGCCAGCCACCTTCCCGAGGAGTGCGGGATGCACCTGCACGGCCACCCCCACGAGCCCAACTACGTGGAGCTGGTGTGGGCGGTGCGGCGCGTCACCGACGTCCAGGCCAAGTACATCGCCATGTTCTACGGCGAGGAGATCCTGGAGGCGCTGCGGCGGCACGAGACCGAAGCGGAACACCGCAGTCACGGTCACCACGGCCACGACGAGCACGAACGCTCGCTGTCGCTGCTCAACTAGGCGGGTCGCCCGGCATCCAACGGCGGCCCGCCTTCTCGTTGGCGGCAGCTCGGCCGCCGGTACTTGCTCCTGAACCGAATGTGCGCCGGGATCGTCATGATCCGGCGCACATTCGTGTCTTGTCTCTGGGCGCCAGCATCGCACCGGGCGGTTGAAACCGCGGCGTAACCGTTCAGTGGGGTGGAAACGAAGATTGTGGACTTTGTTCACGAGCGCCACTACATATTGTGGCTCATGAACAGAGTCGACGAACTGGAAGCTAGCGGCGAGGTTCTCTCTCCGGCCGTCCGTGCAGTGAT
>DASSME010000322.1:0-13511 GCA_035689035.1 Longimicrobium sp.
GCGCGCTGGACGTGGTGATGACGCCGTGCGGCGGTGGCGGCCTGCTGAGCGGCACCGCGCTGGCCGCGAAGGAGGCCTCGCCCGGCTGCCGGGTGATCGGCGTGGAGCCCGAGCTGGCGGATGACGCCACGCGCTCGTTCCGCAGCGGCCGGCTGGCCACCGTGCACAACCCGCCCACCATCGCCGACGGACTGCGCACGCCGTCGCTGGGCCGCTACACCTTCCCCCTCGTCCAGCAGAACGTGGACGAGATGCGCACCGTGACCGAGGCGCAGATCGTGGAGGCGATGCGCTTCCTGTGGACGCGGATGAAGCTGGTGGTGGAGCCCTCGGGCGCCGTCCCGGTCGCCGCGCTGCTGGCGGACCCCGGCGCCTTCCGCGGCCAGCGCGTGGGGATCGTGATCAGCGGCGGCAACGTGGACCTGGCCAGCGCCTGCGAGCTGTTCGGCCGCGGATGATGTTCCAGACCCGGTAACATCATCCCTGATCCGCAGATACAATCGGTGAACAGGCATCGCTGAAAGGGTCTCACGGAGGGACGGAGGAACGGAAACTTCATTTCATTGCCCTTCTCCGTTCTTCCGTTCCTCCGTGAGACCCAAAAAGCTGAGCTGGTCATACCACTGAATTTCCCGAATCGGTATCGGGGCTGGACGACACGCCTTCGATTCAGACCGACCACACCATCACGATCTCCCGACGCACCACGGACGCGCGAAACAAATCGTTCGCGCGTCCGTATCTGCTTGCGCTCCAAGGACTTCACCTCATCCACCCCCGTTTCGCCCGAAGATGCCCCTGATCACCTGCCCCGACTGCGGCCGCGAGGTCAGTGACGCCGCGCCTACCTGCCCGCACTGCGGCCGGCCCTTCAAGTCCGCGCCCCCCGCGCCGCGCAAGCCGGTGGCCGGGATCGTCGTCGCGTGCGTGCTGGGCGTGCTGATGCTGCTGTGGGCGCACGGCAAGTCCACCTCCACCTCGCCCGAGGTGGTGGAGGTGCGGGAGATGTCGAACAGCGTGTACACGCTGGGCTGCGTGCTGCTGCTGATCGGCGCGCTGATGAGCGCAGCCGGCCACCGGTGGGGGAACCGGATCGTGCGCGGCACCTCGTGGATGATGATCGTGCTGGTGTCGATGCTCACCATCGTGATCCGCTCCACCATCATGGATCGCGCGGCGGCGCAGGGCCGCGCGACGACGCCGGGGTTCGGCGCGGCGGTGGTCCTGCTCTTCGTGGTGGGCCTCACGCCGTGGCTGCTCTACCTCTACCTCTTCCGCAAATCGAAGTACCCGTAACGCCTGCGGCGGCGCAAACGATGACCGGAGAGCCAGCCGGATCGGCCGGCTTTCCGGTCAGATGCACGCGGAAAGATCTCGACGTTCGTACCATCAGCGCTCGCAGCATTCTGCATCAAACCCACCGCTCGTCATTCTGAGTCTCCCACCGTGCGGCGCACGGCGTGGTAGCGCTGAATAGAAAAGCCCGGCCGCCAGCCTCGCTCACCGGCGGCTGAAGCCGCAGCCCGCAGCAACAACCACGAAAAGCCTCGCAAACTGCGCGAGGCTTCAACTGCCTGGGCCGCGTGCGACCCACTTCATCCCCGGTGGTCGCGCGCAGCGCGGCGGACGACTCAGGATGGCAAGCCACGGGGGCCGACGCGAATGCACGCTCGATGTACCAGCCGGTATCAGTACGCGCAGAAGCTGTCCGACTCGTTCTGGTAGGGCTGGAAGGTGCCCGCGCGGTCGACGGGGAGGTACACCACTTCGGGAACGCGCGAGGCGGGCACGGGCTCCGCGTACACACCCACGCCGCGCAGCGTGCCCCAGCGCACCACGTCGCCCTCGCGCAATTGCCGGGGCAGGCCGTACTTGACCAGCCGCTGACCGCCCACCGTGATCGGCTCGCTGTTCTCGTACCACGGCGCACCGGCGGCCACGCGCTCCCACGCCGGCAGCGGAAGCCGCAGCGGTGTCCACGGCGCGGGGATTGTCTCGTCCACGCCGTACCCGATCACCCGCGCCCGGTGCTCCGCCTCCACTCCCAGGGCAGCAAGGACCCAGCGGCCGTCCTCGCGCCGCCACTCCACGAACACCGGCGAACGCGCGCCGCGGCCCGGCGGCACGAAACGGGTGGCGCCGACGCGCCGCCACGGCCGCTCCTCGATCCCGGGCGTCCAGCCGGTGGACGGAATCGCCTCGCTGCTGAACGGAAACCGTGCGCACAGCGGGCCGTCCACCAGGGCCGAGAAGCTTTGCGCCGCGGAAAAGCGCCACACCCCCACCCGGCCGGGGGCGGCGTGGTAGTGCGTGGTGACCACCCAGCTCCACGTTCCGCGCGTGGGAAAGAACCGGAACGGGTCGGAGCTGTTCACGAACTCGCGCATCGTCCGCCGCACGCTCCACCCCGGTGGCGGCCGGGCGACGGTCGTGTCGACGTCCTGCGCATGCGCGGGCGCCGCCGCGGCGAACGCGAGCAGGAGGGCGGCGGCCCGGCCCCGGCGGCGCGGCGACAGGGCAAGGCGTTGGAACCGCGTCAGTTGCATCCGTTCCCACGCCCGCTGTCGTAGACCTGGAACGTACCATCGCGGTCGATGGGGACGTACACGACGTTCGGGCCCCACGACGATTGCAGCTGCTCCCGTTCGGTCCAGATGGTCACGCCGTCCACCGTGGCGTACGAAACCAGGCGGCCGGATGCGAACTTCTGCGTCAGCTGCACCCTGAGATACGGCGGACCCTCGATCTGGAGCGTTCGCCCGGCCTGGTACCAGGGCGCGTCCGGGGCCAGCTTCGCGCCGGGCGGCAGGGGAAGCGACAGCCTGCGCCCACGCACGGTGTCGCGCGCCTGGGCGACGGGGGTGCCCAGGACGCGGGGCGGCTCGGTGGCCCATTCACCGATGGCCGCGATGACCCACCGGCCGTCCTCGCGCTTCCACTCCACCCACACGCCGATCCGATCGTCCGCCTGGCTCGGCTGGAACCGCCTGGGGCCCACGCGCCGCCAGCCGGGGCTTTCGATCGCGTACCCCACCACCGACGGAAACACCACGCCGTCACCCGAGCTGAACATGTTGCACAACGGCCCATCCGGCCGTTCGATCGCGTCTCGCGTCTGCGCGGCGGAGAAGCGGTGGATGCCCACGACCTTCCCCGCGCCGCGGTACCGGGTCTCCGTCACGTAGTCCCACTCGCCGCGCGTGGGGAAGAAGCCGAGCACCGTCATCCCGGCTTCGCGCAGGAACGCGCGCATCGTCCGCCGCAGGCTCCACCCCGGCCGCGAGCGGACGACGGGCGCGTGGGCATCGGCCGCGGTGTCCGGCTCCTGGGCGGAGAGCGGAGCCCAGCCGGCGAGCACGAGCGCGGCGAGCAGGATCGTTGTGCGGAGGCGCATCGCGGATGGGGAGGAGGGATCGGAAGACGCCGCGGCTGGTACATCCGATTTAGCGTCGCGACGCGCGGTCCGGCAAGAAACCTCATCCCCCCGCGGGACGAACCGGGGCCTGCGCGGTGGCACCGTTCGGCGCGCGGCGGGTTGCCCCGGCCCCGCATCGTGCCTTAGCATTCGAAACTTCACCCGCACCAACGAAAGAGGCAGACGTGGGTCGCAGCATCCGCATCATCCAGAGTGCCGCGCTGGGCGTGGCGATCGTCGCGCTGGGCTCCAGCGCCGCCGCGGCGCAGGTGCATGCGCATCCGCCGCCGCAGGCCGCCGCGCCGCAGGGCCGCATCCTGAGCCCGCGCGACACCTCGCGCTTCGCCACCGACGACGGGCGCCGCATCTACATCGACTACGGCCGTCCCTCCAGGCGCGGGCGGCAGATCATGGGTGGGCTGGTGCCGTTCGGGCGGGTGTGGCGCACCGGCGCCAACGCGGCCACCACGCTGGTGACCGAGGCCGACCTGACCATCGGCAACGCCCGCGTGCCGCGCGGCACCTACACGCTCTACACCATCCCCACGCCCGAGGGGTGGACGCTGATCGTGAACCGCCAGACCGGCCAGTGGGGCACGCAATACGACCCCAGCCGCGACTTCGTGCGCATCCCCATGCAGGTGAGTGCGCTGCGCCAGCCGGTGGAGCAGTTCACCATCACCCTGGAAAAGGGCCGCGCGGGCGCCAACGCGCTGGTGCTGGCGTGGGAGAACACGCGCGCCACGGTGCAGTTCCGCGTGGCATCGGCCCCGGCGGCGCGCACGCGATGAGCGGCACGGCCGAGGCGGGCGCGGCGGAGTTCGCGGAGCCGTTCCGGCGCTTCGGCGAGCTGCTGGAGCGGGCGCGGAGCGACGGCGGCATCCTGGAGCCCACGGCGATGGCGCTGGCCACGGCGGACGCGGACGGGCGGCCCAGCGTGCGCATGGTGCTGCTGAAGGGGTACGACGAGCGCGGGTTCGTGTTCTACACCAACCTGGAGAGCCGCAAGGCGCAGCAGCTGGCCGAGAACGCGTTCGCGGCGCTCTGCTTCCACTGGCAGCCGATGGAGGTGCAGGTGCGCATCGAGGGCGCCGTGCAGCCCGTGACCGCCGAGGAGGCGGACGCGTACTACACCAGCCGCGCGCGCGGCAGCCGCATCGGCGCGTGGGCCAGCCGCCAGAGCGCGCAGCTGGATTCGTACGACACGCTGGTGGAACGGGTGCGCGAGTTCGAGGAGAAGTTCGGCGAGGGCGACATCCCGCGCCCGCCGTTCTGGTCCGGGTACCGCGTGGTCCCCGACCGCATCGAGCTCTGGTTCGGCCGCCCCAGCCGCCTGCACGAGCGCGAGCTCTACCTCCGCGCCGGCGGCGACCCGCCAAGGTGGACGCGGGAGCTGCTGTATCCGTGAAAGGTGCTGAGTGCTGGGGTGCTGGGTGCTGAGTGCTGAGTGCTGAGTGCTGGGTGCGGGGTGCGGGGTTCGGGGTGGAACGGCCGGCATCGCAGAGAGGGGCGGCTGAAGCCACGGCTACGACGACAGGAAGCCTCGCAAACCGCGCGAGGCTGCGGCCGCGGCACCGTCGCGGGCGAGATGGGCCTGATGCGCGCGCAGGGATCGCCGCCGCGCCTCAGCCGGTAGTCCGCGAAGGCGGCGCGAAGGCGGACTTCGTGTGGTTGTTGCAGCGATTCATTCGCCCGAGCCCCCCGAACAACGAGCCCGGGATCGCGCCGGGAGATCCCCCACACCGCTCCGGCTCTTCCCCACGGCCGGCGCTGCGTCCCCGGGGCGATGATGTCCGATCCACGCCGCACGTGATACGCGGCTCCCCCCATCCTTCTCGATACGCCTGTGAAGATCCATCCCATCATCCTGGCCCTGCTCGCGGCGGCGGGCACGGGGCGGGCGGCGGCGCAGCAGAACACCGTCCTCGCGCCCAACCCCGACGAGCCGCACCTGCGCAACGTGCGCCAGCTCACCTTCGGCGGCGAGAACGCCGAGGCGTATTTCTCGAGCGACGGGAAGCAGCTCGTCTTCCAGAGCACCCGCCCGGGCGGGCGCCCGTGCGACGAGATCTACACCATGCGCATCGACGGGTCGCACCTCCGCCGCGTCTCCACGGGGACGGGGCGCACCACGTGCGGCTACTTCTTCCCCGCGGTCAGGGAGCCCGAGCGGCTGCTGTACGCGTCCACGCACGCGGCCGACAGCGTCTGCCCGCCGCGGCCGGACATGACGCACGGCTACGTGTGGGCGCTGTACGACTACGACATCTGGAGCGCCGACAAGGAGGGCGGCCACCTGCAGCGGCTGACAAACACCCCCGGGTACGACGCCGAGGCCACCATCAGCCCCGACGGCGGCACCATCGTGTTCACCTCCATCCGCGACGGCGACCTGGACCTGTACGCCATGGAGCCGGACGGAAGCAACGTCACCCAGCTCACGCACGAGCCGGGGTACGACGGCGGCGCCTTCTTCTCGCCCGACGGCAAGCGCATCGTCTATCGCGCCAGCCACCCGGCCACCGCGGCCGAGCTGGCCGACTACAACGGCCTGCTGCGCCAGAACCTGGTGCGCCCCACCTCGCTGGAGATCTGGGTGATGGACGCCGACGGATCGAACAAGCGGCAGGTGACCAGCCTGAAGGCGGCCTCGTTCGCGCCGTTCTTCCTCCCCGACGGGAAGCGGATCGTCTTCAGCAGCAACTACGGCGACCCGCGCGGCCGCGAGTTCGACATCTGGATGATCAACGACGACGGCACCGGCCTCACCCGCATCACCCACACCCCCGAGTTCGACGGCTTCCCGATGTTCAGCCCCGACGGGACGAAGCTCGTCTTCGCCAGCAACCGCAACGCCGCACACCCCGGCGACACCAACATCTTCATCGCCGACTGGGTGGAGACCCCGCCCGCCGCCCCGTCCGGCGGCCGGCGATGAACCGCGCCGTCCTCATCGCGCTCGCCGCCGCGACGCTGGCGGCGCCCGGGCTGCGCGCCCAGGGCTGTCCGGACGCGGCGGCGCTGGCGCGGGGCTTCCGCCCGCCGCTGGCCCACGTGCGCTACCTGGCCGACGACGCGCTGCAGGGGCGCATGGCCGGCACCGCGGGCGAGCGGTGCGCGGGGGAGTACGTGGCCGCGCACTTCCGGCGCCTGCGCCTGCGGCCTGCGGGGGACTCGGGGACGTACTTCCAGTCGCTCCCGCTGGCGTCGGCCATCGACCCGCACGCGCCCGGCGGCACCGGGCGCAACGTGGTGGCGGTGCTGCCAGGAACGGAGCTGGCGGGCGAGGCGGTGGTGATCGGCGCGCACTACGACCACCTGGGGCACGGCGGTGCGTTCTCCATGGCGCCGGGGGACACCTCGGTGCACAACGGCGCCGACGACAACGCCAGCGGCGTGGCCGCGCTGATCGACCTGGCCGGGCGTCTCTCCGCGGGCCCGCGGCCACGGCGCAGCATCGTGTTCGTGGCGTTCACGGGCGAAGAGGAGGGGCTGCTGGGCTCGGCGTTCTACACCGCCCACCCCGCCGTTCCGCTCGGCCGCACGCGGGCGATGCTGAACCTGGACATGGTGGGGCGGCTCGGCGCCGGGCCCCTGATCGTGTACGGCGTGGACACGGCGGAGGAGTGGAAGGCGATCGTCGACGGCGCCGCGGCGGCGGAGGGGGTCGCGGTGCGCGGCGGCGGCGACGGCTTCGGCGCCAGCGACCAGACTTCGTTCTACGCGCGCGACCTGCCGGTGCTGCACTTCTTCACCAACGTGCACGCCGACTACCACCGGCCCAGCGACGACTGGGCGGCGATCGACTCGGCGGGGCTGCGGCGGGTGGAGCAGGTGGTGGAGCGGGTGGCGCGGGCGGTGGCGAACCGCCCGGCGCCGCTCACCTTCCGGCGCGCGGCCCCGCGCCCCCAGGCCGCCGCGGCGGCCACGCCCGGCTACGGCGCGTACCTGGGCACCATCCCCGACTTCACCCCCGTGCCCGACGGGGTGAAGCTGAGCGGCGTGCGCGCCGGGAGCCCCGCCGAGCAGGCCGGGATCCGCGCGGGCGACGTGCTGGTGAAGCTGGGCGGGATGGACGTGCACGACCTGCAGGGGATGACGGACGCGCTGCGCGCCCACAAGCCCGGCGACGTGGTGCAGGTCGACGTCCTTCGCGACGGCCGCCGCATCACCCTGACGGCGACGCTGGGCACGCGCGGCGGATAGCGCGGCGCATCGCGGTCAGAACAACAACAGCGGGTCACACGGAGCAGCGGAGGGCACCGGAGCAGCGGAGAACTGCCGGATTCGGCGCGGTTCTCCGCTGCTCCGTTCTTCTCCGCTGCTCCGTGTGACCCGCCGTTGCCGTAACTAGGCGCGGTGCTCGAGAGGAAACACGGTGGGCGAGCCGATCTGGCGGCGGAAGTCGTCCTCGGCCATCTGGTGGAGGGCGGCGCCCAGGGCCTGCACCTCGGCCTCGAGCAGGGCGATGCGGCGGTCCTGCATCGTGTCGGCCTCGCCGCCGTTGCGCAGCCGGAGCAGCGTTTCGGTGAGCGGCTTGAAGGCGAGGCGCGCGCTGAGCGCCAGCACCGGCACCAGCACGATGGTGCCGGTGAAGAACAACGCCATGATGGCGGCGAAATCCTGGGGTCGCAGTCCGAAGATCATGGAACGGATCTCCTGCGGGGAGAGATGGTCCAGCGGTCGCTGATCGGGAGTACGTCCCCGCAGGGCCGCGGTTTCAGCGCAGAGGGGACAGCCCGGCCGCGGGCTGTCCCCTGTCCCCTGTCCCCTGTCCCCCTGTCCCCTGTCCCCCTGTCCCCTGTCCCCTGTCCCCTAGTCGCTGCTGGCGGTCATCCAGTTGATGGCGGCCTTGATGCCGTCGGTCAGCTCCTTCCACACGTCGGGGCGCTGCGTGCGGCAGGCGTCGAGCAGGGCCTGCACGTGCTGGGTGCCGCCCTGCTCGGCCGCGGCGCGCACATGCTCCGGCAGCGTGAAGTTCACGCTGGTGAACACCTTCAGGGTGGTCTTCTGTTCCGCGTGCAGGATCCCGCGCTGCGCCAGCGCGCCCTTCAGCCGCGCGAACATGGTCTGCGCGGGCGAGTACTCCTTTCCGGTGCAGAGGAGCGCCTGGGTGAAGTCGCTCACCTTGGCCTGGCGCGGGGCGCCCTGCACGATCCAGTTCTCCAGCGACCCCTCGGGCCAGTGCACCGGCTTCTGGCCGGGCACCAGGTGCAGGTTCCTGGTCTTCATCAGGCCGAACATCGCCTTCCCTTCCCGGATCTCCAGCCGCACCGCGCCCGCCTGCTCGCACGCCAGGTACGCCGCCGCGATCGCCTGCACCGCCAGATCGTCGGCGTTCACCTTCACCTCCGACGTCATCACCACCTCACCCCACCCCATCATCCCGGCGGGCTTGGCGAAGCGGTCACCAAAAAGGAGCACGCGCTCGCTGGGGGTGAAAACCAGCGGCGCGGCGTTCTGCGGATGCGACATTTCCATTGCCTCGGGCGTGCGGGTGTGGACCAGGATCAACGCCGCGCCCGCCGTAGACTTCCGGCCAACGGACGGTTGGGGCGCGCGGATCAAAATCCAACTGTTTGCGCCCGCCTGCAACCCCTGGACGATGCGGAAACATTCTGCGGGCGGCCGGATGCGTTATCTTGTTGTCACAGGAATCCTCGCCCCTTCGTTGGCGGATGCAGCGCGCTCGGCCCATGCCACTCTTTCATGCATATCGAACGAGATCCTCTCCCAGCCTCGCCGTTGCGCGTCCTGCTGGTTGAAGACGACCCCGCCCACACCTACCTGCAGCGCCACACGCTGGCCGCGGCCGTGCGCCCCGGCGAGCCGGCGCCGGAGGTGACGCACGCCGCGACGCTCGCCGCGGCGCTGCGCGCGCTGGAGCTGAACGAGTACGACGCGGTGCTGCTGGACCTGATGCTCCCCGATTCGCGCGGGGTGGAGACGGTGGACGCGGTGCGCGGGCGCGAGGGCGGCGCCGCCATCGTGGTGCTCACCTCGCTGGCCGACGAAGCGGCGGCGCTGGCCGCGCTGAACCGGGGCGCCCAGGACTACCTGCTCAAGAGCGAGGCGGACGCCGCGCGGCTGGGCCGCGCCCTGCGCTACGCGGTGGAGCGCAGGGCCGCCGCCGCCGAGCGGGCCGCGCTGCAGCGGCTGCAGGCCACCGAGCAGGCGCTGCGCGACAGCCTGGAGCGCTTCGGCCTGGTGCAGCGCGCCACCAACGACACCATCTGGGACTGGGACGTCGTCCGCGGGACCGTCACCTGGAACGACGAGATCACCCGCACCTTCGGCTACCCCTCGGACCAGGTGGGCCCCGCGGTGGAGTGGTGGAGCGAGCGCGTGCACCCCGGCGACCGCGCCGCCGTGGTCGCCAGCCTGCACGCGGCGCTGGCCCAGGGCGAGTCGTGGGCCGCCGAGTACCGCTTCCGGCGGGCAGACGGCGAGTACGCGGTGGTGCTGGACCGCGGCTTCATCCAGCGCGGGCCCGGCGGCGCTGCGGTACGGGCGCTGGGGTCGATGCAGGACGTGACCAGGCACCGGCGGCTGGTGGCGGCGATGGAGCAGAGCGAGGCGCACTACCGCCGGCTGGTGACCAGCTCGCCGCAGACGATCTACACCCTCGACCCGCTGGGCCATTTCACCGAGATCAACCCCGCCGGCACCGAGCTGCTGGGCCGGCCGGCCGACGACATCGTGGGCCGCTCCTACGGCGACGTGGTGGCCCCCGCCGACCGCGCGGCCACCGACGCCGCGTTCCTGAGCCTGGCCACCGGCGAGGCGTCCACCCTGCAGCTGGAGCTGGGGATCGTGCGCCCCAGCGGCGAAACGCGGCTGGTGTGCATCGACGTGGCCGCGATCCGCGAGAACGGCGTGCTGGTCAGCGCGCACGGCATCGCGCGCGACCTGACCGACGAGCGGGCGGCCGAGGGGCGCATGCGCATGCTCACCGCTGCGCTCGAGAACCTGGCCGAGAGCGTGAGCGTGCTGGACGAGGCCGGGCGCATCGTGTACGCCAACGCCGCGCACGCGCGGATGCTGGGCTATCCGCCGGGAGAGCCGCCGGCCGCGGGCGCCGAGGCCTTCGTCCCCGACGACGACGGGCGGAGTGAGCTGGCGGAGCTGCTGCGGCGGGTGATCGAGCAGGGCTCGTGGAGCGGCCGGCTGACGCGCCGGCGGATGGACGGGTGGGTGATCCCGGTGGACGTGCGGCTGGCCGCGCTGGAGCAGGACGGCCGCCCGCTGGTGTTCGTGATGAGCCACGACGTGAGCGACGAGGTGGAGCGCGAGCAGCGGCTGCGGCGGGCCGAGCGGCTGGCCAGCCTGGGCACGCTGGTGAGCGGCGTGGCGCACGAGCTGAACAACCCGCTGGGCGCCATCATCGGCTTCACCCAGCTGCTGCTGATGGACGAGCGGCCGCCGCGCGAGCGCGAAGACCTGGAGACCATCCGCCGCGAGGCCGAGCGGATGGCCAAGATCGTCAGCGACCTGCGCCTGCTGGGGCGCGGCACGCAGGAAGACGCCCGCACCCGCGAGCCGGTGGACCTGAACGACGTGGTGCGCCACGTCCTGCGCAGCCGCGGGTACGCCCTGCGCACCCGCAACGTGGAGGTGCGCGAGGCGCTTCCCGCCGACCTCGCCCCCGTGCGCGGCGACCGGGGGCAGCTGGAGCAGGTGGTGCTGAACCTGGTGGTGAACGCGGAGCAGGCGGTCGCCCGGATGGACGGCACGCGGCGGATCTCGCTCTCCACGCGGGCGCTGGACGGGACGGTGCGGCTGCGGGTGGAAGACACCGGGCGCGGGATCGCGCCCGAGCTGCAGGAGCGCATCTTCGACCCCTTCTTCACCACCAAGGCGCCGGGCGAGGGAACGGGGCTGGGGCTGTCGGTGGTGAACCGGATCGTGGCCGAGCACGGCGGCGAGATCCGCGTGGAGAGCGGGCCCGGCGGCGGCACCGCCTTCGTGGTCGACCTCCCCCGCGCCGAGGAGGACGCCACCGGCGAGCCGTCGCCGGACGACGAGCCGCGCGACGGCGACGCCCCGCCGCCGCTGCGGGTGCTGGTGGTGGACGACGAGGCGGCGGTGCGGCGGGTGGTCGCGCGCTACCTGGGCCGCCGCGGCCACGTGGTGCACGAGGCGGCCGAGGGCGGGCAGGCGCTGGCGATGCTGGAGGAGGCGGGGGACGATGGCTACGACGTGATCCTCTCCGACCTGCGGATGCCGGGCCTGGGCGGCGACCAGCTGCTGGCCCGCCTGCGCGACCGCGCCGACGGGATGGACCGCCGCCTGGTCTTTCTCACCGGCGACACCGCCAGCGAAGACGCCGAGCGCATCCTGCGCGGCTCCGACGTCCTGGTGCTGGAGAAGCCTGTGGACCTGGAGGAGCTCGCCCGCATCCTGGAGCGCGTCACCGCGCGGCGACTGGACGGCGAGGGGAACGGGTGACCCTGTGTTCCGGCAAAAGACTTGTCTCACGCAGGGTCAGCAGAGCCAGCAGAAAAAGCGGTTGTTCCCTGCCAATACCAGATCCGTTTGAATCGTTGACGGAAACAACTGCAAAACTTCATACCGTTTGTGAGAAAAGACTGTGCATACCGCACCCAACCCGGCGTCGTCATCCTGAGGCTGAGGCTGACCACACCCTCGTCGGAGGCATGAGCGAGCGGTCGCAAGCCGAAGGATCTTTGGCCGGCCGGCGCGAGAAATCAGCGGTAGCGCACCGTCGACCACAGATCCTTCGCGCTGCGGCCATCGTGCCGTCGGCGGCGCAGGCGTGGTCGCGCTCAGGATGACGAGCCTTGGGCACCGGCTCGAATGCACAGTCGATCGTACAAGCCGGTATCACACCGAGAAAGCAGAGAAGCAGAGGCAGCAGAGAAGAATTCCACTGCTTCCTCTGCTCCTCTGCTTCCTCTGCGTGAACAAGTCTTTTGCCGGATCTGGTACTCGTCGGATTCAGTATCCATGCGGGCTCGGCTGCGGCGAATCGGCTGCCGAGCCGCGGCCGGGCCCACGCGAGCCATCCGGGGCGGACGGGCCGCTACAGGTTGAACCAGTAGTTGAACTTGACCAGGAGCACGTTGGTGCTGGGCGAGCGCCCGCCGTCGAACAGGCGGCCGAAGTCGCGGCTCATGCGGAAGCGGCCGTCGGGCTCGAAGTTCTCGCGGTTCTGGCCCCACACCACGTACATCGCGCTGCCGGGGCGGTACTCCCAGCGCAGCACCAGGTTGCTGCGCAGCGCCTTGTAGTTGAAGTCCGGCCGACCGAAGGTGAACTCGGGGGTGCCGTTGCCGTCGCGGTCCACCTGGTACACACCGTCGTGCAGGGTGAGCGCGGTGCCGAAGTGGCTGAAGCGGTCGTCGAACTCGCGGGCGCGCGGGTCGGTCACCTCCTTCAGCCCGCCGTAGTCGCCCGCCGCCACGAACGGCTGCGCGTAGAAGTCGAGCGTGAGCCGCGGGGTGAAGGCGTAGCTCAGGCGCGTGGTGAGCGCGGCCTGGTGCTGGCGGATGTCGGCGAACACGTAGTGCACCTGCCCGTCCGCGTCGGTGGGGCGGGCCACGAAGATCCACGGGTCGCGCCCCCAGGTGAGCGACGGGCCCGCCGACAGGCGCAGCCGCGCGCCGGCGCGCACGTTCACGTCGGTGCCCACCGTCCAGCTCTTCCCCACCGTGCTCCACTCGTTGTAGCCGTCGAACCACAGGTCGCCCGACACGCGCTTGCGCCCGTCGCTCTCCACCCCCGCCTCGTAGTGCGTGTACGCCGGCCCGGTGAACGCCGGCCCGCCGCGCAGGATGTCGGTGCGCAGCGCCGGGAACTCGGTGTCGCTCCCCCACCACCCGCCCCAGTTGCTCTTCAGCGTCCAGCTCCCGTTCACGTTGATCCCCGTGGTCAGGTGCTGCCCGCCGAAGTTCATCCCGTTCCAGGCGTTGAAGTTGGCCCCCCAGCGGCGGAACGGGCCCTGCGGCGTGTAGTGGTTGTAGCCGGCCCACATCCCCTGCAGGAACCAGTCGGTGCTGCGCTGGAAGCCCACGTCGTTCATCTCCAGCCCCGGCGAGCGGGCGTGCGCGTACACGCCGCCGCGGGTGAAGCCGCC